>CAMAVY010000050.1 GCA_945861675.1 Klebsiella pneumoniae
ACCATGTCGCCGTTGGCGTAGTTGCAGATGATGAAGTCGAAGCGTCGCGAGCGAATCGCCTCGATGAGTTTGTTGGTAACTTCGACGGCGCTCATTTCCGGCTGCAGGTCGTAGGTGGTGACTTTCGGCGAGGGAATCAGGATGCGCTCTTCGCCTTGTACAAGTGCCTCCGAGCCGCCGCTGAAGAAGAACGTTACGTGTGCATACTTCTCTGTTTCGGCAATACGCAGTTGTGTCTTGCCGAGCTTCGCGAGGTGCTCGCCCAGACAGTTGCGCAGGTCCGTCGCTGCAAACGCGCAGGGTACAGTGATGTCGCTCGCGTACTCCGTCATGGTGACGAAGCTGCTGAGTTTGGGCCTGCGCTTGCGCGCGAAGTTTGTGAAGTCGTCGTGCAGAAACGCACGCGACAGCTGGCGCGCTCGGTCGGAGCGGAAGTTCATGAACACCACGGCATCGCCGTCGACGATCTTGCCTTCGGGCAATGTTGTGCCTGCGTTGCCGCGCGTTGAGGCGGTTGACCCGGCGTTGATCCAGGTGGGCTGCACGAACTCATCGGTTTCGCCGCGGGCGTAGGCGGCGTTGAGGCCATCGATTGCGCTGTCCGCGACAAACTTCGCAACCAACGAGCCTTTGTCGTTCAGCGCGGGCACCGAGGTCATCAGGTCGTAGCCGCGCTCGACGCGATCCCAGCGGTTGTCACGATCCATCGCAAAGAAACGACCGCTGATGCTGGCGATGCGGCCCAGCCCGCTCTCGCGCAACAGCGTGTCGAGATGCAACAGCGACGGCGCGGCACTCTTCGGCGGCATGTCCCGGCCGTCCAGGAATGCATGTACATATATATGTCGAACGCCGCGCTGCGCCGCCAGTGTGACCATGGCGGCGAAATGCGCTTCGTGGCTGTGCACGCCACCGGGCGACAGCAAGCCCATGAGGTGCAGTGCCCCGCCACTTGCGACCGCTGCGTCGGCGGCGGCGCACAGCGTTGGGTTATGAAAGAAGTCGCCATCCTTGATGGCTTTGCTGATTCGCGTGAGGTCCTGGTACAGCACGCGGCCTGCACCCAGGTTCATGTGCCCGACCTCTGAATTGCCCATCTGGCCATCGGGGAGGCCAACGTCCATGCCAGACCCCGAGATCAATGTGTGTGCATTGCTTGCCCACAGGCGATGCCATGTTGGCGTTGAGGCCGCTGCAATTGCGTTGGATGCACGCTCTTCGCTGTAGCCCCAGCCATCGAGGACGATCAGTAGAGTGGTGGTGCGCGCGGACATGGGCGAATCCCAATCTGACATCAGAGGGCGCGCAGTGTAACGGCGCGCTCGTGCTGCCGTTGGTGTGCTGGGGTTGGTGTGCTGCGTTCGCTGTGCGGCGTCAAGACAAACGCGGTGATGTGCCGACGAGCGCTTTCGTTTGAGGGGGTTTCGTTTGAAGAGGACGGAAGGGTCGCTGTGTATACTCGCTCGCGTTTTGCTGCCCGGTCTAGCCCGCCTTGTTCGACACTTTCTATGTATTCGTCGTCGCGCACCCGATTCTGGTCGGGCTATGGGTGGCGTTGCTGTTGGGTTTCATGTTCAACGAAGGGCTACGCGGCGGTAAGAGCTTGAGCCCGCAACAGGTCGTTGACCTCATCAATCGCCAGAATGCCGTGGTGATCGATCTGCGCGAGCGCAAGGATTTCACGGCGGGTCACATCGTCGGTGCATTGAACATTCCGAATGCGGCACTACTTACCCGGCTGAGTGAGCTCGAGCCGCACAGGGCGCGACCTATCGTCGTGGCTTGTGCAATGGGACAGCAGGCCGGTGCAGCCGGGGCTAGTCTTCGTAAGGCCGGGTTCGCGCACGTGGTGCGCCTGGCTGGCGGCATCAGCGAATGGCGCAACAGTAATCTGCCTCTCGTGAAAGAGGGCCGGTGAAAGACGGCCGGTAAGAGAAGGCTGAGCCAGCTCGAAGCGGCAGCGGTGCAGGCGGCAGCGCTGCCTGCGTAAGGTGGCCATCAACAGCGGATTGCAGACGAGGGCAGTGTTTTGGCAACAGTTCCTGAAGCAAAAGTCGTTATGTATGGCACCCGCGCCTGTCCTTACTGTGATGCCGCGCGGCGCCTGCTGGTGAAGAAGGGCACGCCCTACGAAGACATTCGGGTAGACGAGCACCCGGAACTTCGAGTCGAAATGCGAACGCGTGGCGGCGGTCATACCGTGCCGCAGATCTGGATCAACGAACGCCACATCGGCGGGTGCGACGATCTCTATGCCCTTGAAGCCAAGAGTGAGTTGGACAAGCTTCTGGCGGAGGATCATCCGTGAGTGACGTTCAAGCGGCAGGCAATCAGCCTCGTTTCAGTATCTTGCGGGTGTACCTGAAGGATGCGTCCTTCGAGTCCCCGGCGTCACCTGCGTTGTTCGTCTCGGGTGACAACTGGCGGCCCAAGGTGAACGTTGAACTTGTCACAGGCGCTGTTGCACTCGGCGGTGACCGCTATGAAGTCATCGTAAAGGCCACATTGCAGGCCGACGATGAGGCAGGCAAAACCAGCTACATCGTCGAGGTGCAGCAGGCCGGTCTGTTCGAGGTGGTGGGTGTGAACCAGGAGCAGCTCGGCATTGCGCTGGAGGTCAATTGCCCAACCATTCTGTTCCCCTACCTGCGCGAGGCTATCGACAACCTGCTTGTGCACGGGTCGTTTCCCCCCGCAGGTCTGGTGCCCATCAACTTCGAGGCGCGCTACGCCGCAGAACTCAATCGTCGTAAGCAGGCTGCCGAGGCCAACCCAGCCATCAACTGACGTCACCGGCTGTGGTCGTACCTGTACGGCGTGGCCCTTGCTGGCCGCCGCTGCGGCTCAGGCCCACGGTTCGGGCTCACATTGAGTCGTCGTCGCTTGCGCCCACGAACCCGAGCTGCCGCCAGGCTTCGAACACGCCCACTGCGACGGCGTTCGACAGATTTAGGCTTCGGTTGTTTGGTCGCATGGGCAACCGGAGAATCCGGTCATCGGCGAACTGCCCGAGATGTTCGGCAGACAAGCCGCGTGTCTCCGAGCCGAACACCAACCGGTCACCTGGCGCGAAGCGCGTTGCATAGGGCGAGGTTCGACCCTGGGTCGAGAACGCGAAACAGCGCGCGGCGTCGCAGCCGGCCAGGGCATCTTCCAGACGCTCATGCCGGATGACCCGTACCCACTCGTGATAGTCGAGACCCGCGCGCCGCAGGCGTGCGTCGTCCATGCTGAAGCCGAGCGGCCCAACCAGATGCAGATGCGCGCCCGTGTTTGCACACAGGCGGATGACGTTCCCCGTATTCGGAGGAATCTCTGGTTCCACCAGTACGACGTGCAACATCCGGGCAGTCCCTGACAGCGTTCCTATACTTCAACAGCCTAAGCGCGGCAGTGACCCGGAGCGACAAGGAATGTTGCAGAGATTGTTACGGCGGAGCAGTGCGCCCGCTGCGTCAGTGGGCGTACAGCTGAGCAGCGATGGCGTGAGCATCGCAATCAGTACTGGCGGAACTGAGGCCAGTGGCCGAGGACTTGCCGGTGCCGCATTGGGCGGGCGCGCCCAAGCCAGCTCAGTGAGCTGCCGGCCTGAGGCCTGGCACAACCAGCTCGACGCGCTTGCGCGTGAGCTTGGCCTCGCAAAGGGAACACCTGCCAATCTGGTCCTGCCGCCAGATGCCTATGCACTGCTGCTGCTCGATCCGCCGGATGTGCCGCCCGCTGAACTGAAAGACGCCATCCGCTGGCGAGTGCGCGAGCTGGTCTCGTTCAACGTCGACGACGCGATCCTGGACGTGTTCGCGTTCCCCGAGGAGGCCGCGAAAGGCCGCAAAACCTGTTTTGTTGCAGTTGCGGAGCGCCGCATGCTGCAGCCGCAGGTCGACGCCTTCCGCGACAGCCGTCTGGAACTGCGGTCGATAGACATCACTGAGCTGGCCCTGCGCAACCTGATTCCCGATGAGTGCGAAGAGCCGGTTGCCGTGCTTTACGCGCATGGTCAGACCGGCGTGATTGCGGTGCTGAAAGCGGGCCGGCTCTTTCTGAGTCGCCGGATTGAACTGCAGGCGCTTATCCATGATCGCTCGATTGATCTGGTGCTGCTGCAGCTGCAGCGCTCCATGGACTACTTCGACAGCCAGCTTGGGCAGGGCGTGGTCAATACCGTGCTCAGTTGCATGCCGGCCGAGTTCGAGCGCGAAGGCATACGCAGGCTGCAGGAGATGCTGCCGTTCCCCGTGCACAGGCTGGGAGACTGGCTTGAACAACGTGGGGGTCTGCGGGTGCAGAACGGTCTCGCCGCGGCGACCGGTGCTGCGTGCCGGAGGCTGGGATGAGCCGACCGGAAGTCAATCTGCTCTCTTCGGCGCTGCTGCCTGAACCGGAGCGCCTGCCGCTCTCGTTGTTCGGACAACTCGCGGCAGCCGGAACAGCGGCCGCGCTTGCGGTCACGCTCTACGGCCAATGGCAGATCTCCGCGACTGGCGCTGAGATCGTGGTCCTGCAGAAGCAGGCCGGGACCGCGCGGGCCGAGGTCGACAAGCTCAATGCGAAGAACAACCGACATGCCGAGACGGCGGCCTTGAGTCGGCAGCTGGAACAATTGGTCGGGCTGCAGCAGCAGCGACTTGGCACACTCAGGTTGCTGGATGGGGAGACGACCGGCCGTGCCCGACCCAGCTTATCCACCTATTTCGTCGGCGTTGCCGAGGCGCATGTCCCCGGTCTGTGGATCACACAGGTAGCCGTCGACCTGCGTACGGATGCGTTGCAGATCAGCGGTGCCGCCGAAGCACCGAACCGGATTCCGAGTTTTCTGACCCAGCTCCGCTCCACGTCCGCCTTTGCCGCAAGCTCGGTGGGTGGTCTCGAGATGCGGGCAAGCGAATCCGGTCAGGTCGGATTTCTACTGCGAGGTGCGCCTGGATGAAGGCGGAGAGCTTCCAGCTTTCGCCGCTTGCCCAAGCTCGGACGAAGCTGCTGGTATCGACCCGGAAGCTTCAGGTCCGCTATGCGTCGTTGGCCACGCGCGAACGTTTATTGATTGTGGTGACCGGCCTGGCGCTGGGCGCTTCAGCATGGGACTTCGCGATCAACCAGCCCATGACGGCAACACGCGACCAGCAGGCCATGGAACTGGAACGTCTGCGGACCGATGTGCATGCGCAACGCGGTTTGGCCGCGACGCTTCGCCGCGATGGTGGCCGGGCGGAGGTAGATGCGCTGCATGCTGCCATTGTGAAGGGCCGGGCCGACCTCGATGAGATCGAGCGTCGTCTGCAATCTCGGGTGGCCGGTTTCGTGCCCCCTGATAAGGCGGAACAGATGCTGGCCGATGTGCTTACCCACTATCCGGGTCTGAGACTGGTATCGGCTGAGGTTCTGGAAGCGCAGCCGTTGACGGCGAAAGCACCGACGGATGCAGCGCGGGCGGCGAACAGCGGCACGGACGCGCCGGCCGCAGCGTCTCCGACAAGCATCCTTTACAAGCACCCAATGCGCCTTGAGCTGTCCGGCAACTATCTGGACTCCCTTGCCTATCTGCGGGAACTCGAGCAACTGCCTTGGGGGCTTGCCTGGGATCGCGTGGACTACCAGATCTCTACCCACCCGAACGGACGATTGATCATCGAATTGCACACGATCTCTGATCGTAAGGAGTGGGTCGGTGCGTGATTGGCTGAAGCCGTACAACGCTGTGCTGTTGTCGTTCTGGCTGTCGGTGACAGGTCCGGCAATGGCGGGTGGGCTCATTGATCCGACCCGGCCACCGACGGCGCCGCGCGAAACGAAGGTGGTCGCAGCAGGCGAGCAGCCCGTTCAGCGGCCCGTGCTCCGGCTGCAAGGCATCTGGCACCGGGATGCTGGTCGGGTAGCCATGGTCAACGGTGTCCGCGTTCGCGCAGGCGACGCCGTCGATGGCCAACGGGTGCTGCTGGTCATGCATGACAGCGTTCAATTGCGCGGTAGCGATGGTGTGGCGAGCACGCTGCATCTGCTGCCACAGGTCCGTCGCAAGGCCAGTGAGTTGCTGCCGCTTTCTGACGGCGAACTTGCCGTTCGCCATTAATGGTCTTTATTTCATTCCCAGACGCGCCCCGGAACTAAAGGACGCGATTGAAACGCCGTTCCTTCACCCCGGCGGCCCGGGCCTGCGGGGCCAGTAACGGGCGGTTGCATTGGGTGACAGTTTCAGAACCCCAGATTCAGCAGGACATTCCGTACTGGAATGCCCAACAGGACAGGCAGCATGGTCATTGGACGATCGGGCCGAGCAGCTGACGTAACGCGGAGGCGACTCATTGAGCGCTGGCGTTATCGCAGCCTGGCGCTGGCCATCGCTGCGTGCAGCGCAGCGGGCTGCGTACTCGCGCCGCAGCCCGTGCGGGATGCAAGCTCCATCACGGCCATCAAAGACGCGCTTGCACCTGCGGCAGAGGTCGCAACTGCTACAGCCGGCGTCAGTCGACCAGGTTCTACAGCCGATAGCGTTCTCGTGCCCCCCCCTGGCGGCGAACGAGCCTGCGTACACCGAGCGCTTCGACGTCTCCGTCGCGAACATACCCGCCGCTGACTTCTTCCGCGGGCTGGTCGCCGACACCCCGTACAACATGGTTGTGCACCCTGAAGTGAAGGGCCATGTGTCGCTGTCGCTTCGCCGTGTGACGCTGGACGAAGTCATGGAGGTCATGCGCGAGGTGTATGGCTACGACTACACGCGCACAGCCGGTATCTACCGGGTCTACCCGGACGCACTGCGTACCGAGATCTTTCAGGTCGACTACCTCGACGTGAACCGTCGCGGCATGTCGCAGATGCAGGTCAGCGCAGGAAAAGTGTCTGACGCGCGTGGCGGCGGCAATGGTGGTGGAGGCAGCAACAGCAACAATTCCGGAAACACGGCCGGGGATTCGGGAAGCGGCGGGGCTAACGGCAACGGGAGTGGTAGCGGCAGTTCATCGGGTGCCGGCGGCGTCGTGGGCACCAGCGTCAATACCGAAAGCAAGTCCGACTTCTGGGCCGATCTGAGCGAAACCCTCGCATTGGTGATCGGCAAGGACCCGGGCAACCAGGTCGTTGTAACCCCGCAAACCGGAATGATTGTGGTGCGGGCCAAACCTGCTGAGTTGCGCTCGGTGCGTGAGTATCTGCAGCAGGCTCAGTTGATCCTTGCGCGTGAAGTGATCCTCGAGGCCAAGATTCTGGAGGTCACCCTGAACGACGGCTTCCAGGCAGGCATCGACTGGCACACGTTCGGGCGCGACGCGGGTGGCACCTTCAAGCCCACGCCGACCGAAGGCCCAGGCCGCGTCATCACCACCACACCCGGCAGCACGAACAACGTGGCGGGGCAACTGATCTTCAATGGTGCTGACGGGCTGTTCAACCCGCTCGGCAGCAGCTTCTCGCTCGGGTTCAACCTGCGCGATTTCGAGGGAATGATTCAGCTGCTCGAGACGCAGGGCACGGTGCAGGTGCTCTCCAGCCCGCGCATCGCGACAGTCAACAATCAGAAGGCCGTGATCAAGGTCGGTTCAGATGAGTTCTTCGTCACGGACATCTCGACCAACACCATCACGGCCGGCAACTCGATCAACATCAATGACTCGCCGCAGCTGACGCCGTTCTTTTCCGGTATCGCGCTGGACGTGACGCCGCAGATTGGTCGCGATGGGGCTGTGACACTGCATATCCATCCGACCGTCAGTGAGGTCAAGGAGCAGCGCAAGACCATCTCGGGTGACTCAGTCCCGCTTGCGGCCAGCACCATCCGCGAGTCGGACAGTGTGGTGCGCGCGCAGAACGGCCAGATCATCGTGATCGGCGGTTTGATGCAGAACAGCGCCAGTGACGACAACGCCAGCGTGCCGTTCTTTGGCGACATTCCATTGCTTGGCCATGCGCTGAACCAGAAGCAGCAGCGTGGCCGTAAAAGCGAACTTGTCATTCTCCTGCGCCCGATCGTCGTAGACCCCAATACCGGGCGTGCGGCCATCGAGGAAAGTCTGGAGCGTGTGCGTGTGCTCGAGCGGCTGCTTGGTCTCGCTCAGCCATGATCGTAATCGAGCTACGTATCGGCCGCGTGCCGGCTGCGGCAGCTCCTGTGGAGACCGCGCCTGCTGAGCGGTCCTCGCGCACACATGCCGTTCTAGAGCGTCCCATTGGTGAGCGCAGATGGCGGCTCGGCAACGGCACGGCCGCAGCCGTGCTGGCGACCGCGTTGGGGGCGTTGCGTTGGTGCTTGTGCCCGCGCGCGAGAGTCCGGAGGCACACACAGTTTCATTCGCACCCGCTGGCCGGCGCGACGTACGCGCGGCATGGTTTGGCGACGAAGAGGTCGGTGGCCAGTACGTGCAGCACGGCGAAGCCACGCTCACCATCGGTTGGGACAAGCGCTTCGCAGACATCATCGATGCGGCGACTGCACGCGCAATGCTGCAGGTAGAGCAGGAAGCTGTGCAGCGCGCATGGGACAGTGCGCATGAATCTGATGCGGCACCGAGCGGTCAGGGTGTGAATGCGGGCGCTTCAGGATGGCCAGCCTGGTATCAGGACGAGCGCAATGCTGACGCACGCGTGGATCTGCAATTGCTGTCGGCGCTGTCACGTGATGTCACGGCAGCATCGGTTGCGCCCGATGAAGGGGTGCCGGTCGAACCCGCACGACACGCAAAGGCCGAAGCACCCGTCAGTGCCGACGCTGCAACGCCGGTGGCTGAGCCCCCCGTTGCAACGACCAGCAGCGCAGAACCCGCAAGCCGATCTGCGCCAGCGGGCGCTGAGCCCAACACCACTGGTGCCAAGCCAGCGCGGTTCACGATCTCGCGCGACCAGAGCGCACAGGCGCAGGGCCTGCTGCAGGCGTTACGCGAGCGCGCAGCTACCGGCGACTGGGCTGGCGTGCAGCAACTTCGCGAGACCTACGCGCAGTCCTATGGCTTGCCCGATTCGCTTGCAGTTGCGAAGTGGGATGCCCGGATTGCACTCGCGCTTGGCCGTCCAGAGGCGGCCCTGACCGCGCTTGCGCCTTACGCCACAGCGTTCGATGACGAGGGCGCCCGCCTGCACGCAGTGAGTTTGTTGCGCACTGGCGATGCGACCTCAGCAGTGGGCGTGTATCGCGCGCTGCTCAGTGCGCATCCCGACGACGCGCAGTTGTGGCTGGGACTTGGCATGGCACTTGAGGCGTCACACGCAGACAGCGAGGCCATTAAGTTTGCTTATGGTCAGTCGCTGCAACTTGCAGGCGACGCGGCGTTGCGACAGGTGGCGCAGGCACACCTCGACGCGCATCAGGCCTGATACGGAACATGCCAGCACCCGCGCGCAAACTTCGAATCGGCGACATGCTGGTTGCGGCCGCAGAGATCACTGAAGCGCAACTGAAAGCTGCACTTGCCGAACAACAGGGTTCGGGGCGCAAGCTCGGACGCGTGTTGATCGAGCGCGGCGACATCGACGAAGACCGTCTGCTGTCATTTCTTTCGCGCCAGCTCGGTGTGCCTTTCATCGACCTCTCGCAATACAACTATCGGCGCGAGCTGATCCGGAAACTGCCGGAGACGCACGCGCGCCGGTACCGTGCCATCGTGCTCGAGGATCAAGGCACTGAGCTGCTGGTCGGCATGGCCGACCCGATGGATATCTTTGCCTACGACGAAATCGCGCGAACACTTGGTCGCTCGATTGCGCTGGCGGTTGTGCGCGAATCGGAACTGCTGACGACGCTGGATCAGGTCTATCGCCGGACCGACGAGATCGCCTCCTTCGCGGTGCAGCTCGAAGGCGAACTGTCTACCGACAGCTTCGATATGGCGCGCCTCACCGCCACAGAGGAAGAGAGCAGCTCGCCGGTCGCTCGCCTCCTGAACTCGATCATGGAAGACGCGGTGCAGATTCGGGCGTCGGACGTGCACATCGAACCCGACGAAGACAGCCTGCGCATCCGTCAACGGGTGGACGGTGTGCTGCAGGAACAGGTCATCAAGGAGGGCCGCATTGCGGCGGCCCTTGTCTCGCGCTTGAAGCTGATGGCGGGTCTCGACATCTCGGAAAAGCGCATGCCTCAGGACGGCCGCTTTCAGATCAGCGCCAAGGGCCGCGACGTGGATGTTCGGCTATCTACATTGCCGGTGCGGCATGGCGAGTCGGTAGTGATGCGGCTGCTCGGCCAGAAAGGTGCTGCGCAGAAGCTGGATGAGGTCGGCATGCAGCCCGCATTGCTCGAGCGCTTCCGTCGCCTGGTGCATTACCCGAACGGTTTGATTCTGGTCACGGGTCCGACCGGCAGCGGCAAGACAACCACGCTCTACGGGGCACTGCGCGAGTTGAACCGTCCCGACGTGAAAATCATCACGGCCGAGGACCCGGTGGAGTATCAGCTGCCGCGTGTGAATCAGGTGCAGATCAACACCAAGATCGGCCTGACCTTCGCCGCTGTGCTTCGAGCAACGTTGCGGCAGGACCCCGACGTGCTGCTGGTAGGTGAGATTCGCGACAAGGAGACAGCCGACATTGCCATGCGTGCTGCCATGACCGGCCACCTTGTGCTGTCGACCTTGCACACCAACGATTCCATCAGCACCGCGATGCGTTTGCTCGACATCGGCATCGAAGGCTACATGGCTGCTTCTGCGTTGCGCTGCATTGTTGCGCAACGGCTGGTGCGCCGCGTCTGCGATAGCTGCAAGCACCCTCACGTCGCAGATGCACAAGAGCTGGTCTTCCTGCGTCGCTGGCTCGATGAGGCGCAGATTGCGCGGGCCGAGTTCGTGTCGGGGCGTGGCTGTCAGCGTTGTCATCAAACCGGCTACCGCGGTCGCCAGGGCGTGTTCGAACTGCTGACCTTTGACATCGCATTGGCCGACACCTTGCGTCGTCAGGATGCCGAGGCGTTTGCAACTGTTGCCCGACAGCAACCCGGATTCGAACCATTGTTAGCGAATGCACTGCGGTTGGCGATCGATGGTGTGACGACGCTGGTCGAAGTAATGGAGTTGGTGGGTGACGATGATGTCGGCGTAGTCGGTCGGTTTGAAATGGCACCCCCTGCGTTTGTCGTAGACGGCGGACACGCAATCGGGAACGCGGCCGCCGATCTGCAACATTGATCCCCAAGCATGCCAGCAGCGAATCGGAAGCCCGAACCAGACGACAGTCGATCAACATGGCGCCATTGCCAACGCAGCGCTGAGAATGGCGCTCCGATTTCAGAAACCTTGAGTTCTCCAGGGGCCCAATGCCGCGATTCGCTTATCAAGCCAGATCTGCTGGACAGCTGATTGAAGGGGCGCTTGAAGCACCGAATGCTGAACGTGTGGCCGATCTACTGGGCGAGCGCGGCGCCGTGCCTGTGCGAATTGCGCTGCAGGCAGAGGCCAGTCCGCGCGCGGGTACCGAGCTGCGTTTCGACTGGGGCCGGCGCAAAGTCTCGATTGACGAGCTGATTCTGTTTTCCAGGCAGATGCGCTCGCTCGCTCGCGCGGGTGTACCGGTGTTGCGCTCGCTACGCGGCCTGGCTGAATCGACCGAGAACCCGCGCCTGCGCACCGTACTCAAGGAGTCGGTGGACAGCCTTGAAGCCGGCGCTGACCTTGCCAGCAGTTTCGCGCGGCACAAGGATGTGTTTTCCGATCTCTACGTCAGCGTGATTCACGTCGGCGAGAACACCGGCCGCCTGGACGAGGCATTCGCGCAGATTGCTGAGTATGTCGAGTTCGAGCGGGATACCCGGCGCAGCCTGCAGGCGGCGAGTCGATATCCCGGCTTCGTGGTCCTCGCAATCGGCATTGCGATGGTCATCGTCAACATCTATGTGATCCCTGCATTCGGCAAAGTGTTTGAAAAGTACGGTGCCGCGCTGCCTTGGCAAACGCGCGCGCTGATCACGGTCTCGGATTTCTTTGTGGCCTGGTGGCCGTTGCTGCTGGTTGCGCTGCTCGGTGTCTGGTTTGGCGTGCGCACCTGGATACAGACTGAGCCCGGGCGCTTTGCCTGGGACCGCAACAAGCTGCGACTGCCCATTGTGGGCGGGCTGTTCATGCGTATCGGCCTGTCGCGCTTCTGTCAGACCTTCGCGATGGTGCTGCGCGCCGGCGTGCCACTGGTGCAGGGCTTGGCGATTGTTGGACACGCCATTGGCAACGCTTACATGGCGGAACGCATTCGCAGCATGCGCAGCGGCATCGAACGTGGCGAGAGCATCAGCCGGACTGCGGCCGCATCGGGATTGTTCACGCCGGTGGTGCTGCAGATGATTGCCGTGGGTGAGGAGACCGGGCGCATTGATGAACTGCTTGCGGAAGCCGCGCAGTTCTATGCGGAGGAGGTCGAGCATTCGCTCAAGGGGCTGGCCGAAGCCATCGAGCCGCTGCTCATTATTGCCATCGGGGCGATGGTGCTGGTGCTGGCGCTGGGGGTGTTCCTGCCGCTGTGGGATCTATCTGCGGTTGCCATGAAGTAGACGCGCTGACGGAGGCAGAAAAAACGTCGCCGGAGCTGACGCCGAATCAGAAAACTCTGCCTAAGCTTTTTCTGTACCCGCGGCTCGGGTGAAAAAACTGAAATGGAGAACCAAATGCATCAGGGACGTACTGCGGGTTTCACGCTGATCGAGTTGGTGGTCGTGATTGTGTTGCTGGGCATTCTGGCCGCGACGGCCCTGCCTCGCTTTATGAATGTGGACGACGAGGCGCATGCGTCTGTCGTGGACGGGGTCATGGGCAGCCTGCAGACCGGATCATCGATGTTTCACGCTCAATGGATTGCGGAGGGCCAACCCACTACGAACACGCAGAGTGCCGAGTTCAACAACCTGCGTGTGAATGCTGCGGGTTATCCCTACGGCACAACGGACCGCAGCGCAGGCACATCGACGGTGACCGATGCGAGCGATTGCGTAGCCGTTTTCCAAGGCGTTCTGCAGGCCGGTGCGCCAAGCATCACCGCGGCTGTAACTACCGCAGCAGTGGTCGGTAACAGCACCGACTTTGCAGCGGTCGCAGCAGCGCCGAACTGCACGTTCTACTACACCGGTAAAGACAACGCATCTGGTTCGACTGTCACCACGCTGACCTACACGTCGAGCACCGGCGCATTCTCGTCAGGTACGGCGGCGCTGCCGTAAGGCTGGCTCAGTCTTCTTCCTCGTCGTGATCATCGGCATGCATGCCGAGTTCCTTGATCTTGCGGGTCAGCGTATTGCGGCCCCAGCCAAGTAACTCGGATGCGTCGCGCTTACGACCGCCGGTACGTGCCAGCGCCGCTTCGATCATGATGCGTTCGAAGCGTGGCATCGCCTGATCCAGCAGCGGTGTCCCGCCGGAGGCTGGCAACAGCGCCAGCTCTGCATCTGCCCAGTGACGCAACGCAGGTTCCCAGCCGACCGCCGGCGTAGCGCTGGTGCGTTTGAGTTCGGCTGGCAGATCCTCGATCAGAATCTCGCGGCCCGGCGCCATGACGGTGAGCCAGCGACACACGTTTTCCAACTGCCGAACGTTGCCTGGCCAGGGCAGGCCGATCATGAATGCTTCGGTTTCAGGTGTGAGCACCTTCAAGCGCTCGCTCAGTTCCTCTGATGCGCGGCGCAGGAAGTGCCGCGCCAGCAGCGGAATGTCTTCGCGTCGCTCGGACAGCCGCGGCAGGTGCACGCGAATCACGTTCAGTCGATGGAACAGGTCCTCGCGAAAGCGACCGCTTGTGACCAGCTTTTCCAGGTCCTGGTGTGTGGCGGCGATGATGCGCACATCAACCTTCACGGGTGACTGCCCACCGACGCGATAGAACTCGCCTTCGGCGAGCACTCGCAGTAAGCGGGTCTGCGCCTCGGCCGGCATGTCGCCGATTTCGTCCAGGAACAACGTGCCGCAGTGCGCCTGTTCGAAACGGCCAACGCGTTGCGCCGTTGCCCCGGTGAACGCGCCTTTCTCGTGACCGAACAATTCGGACTCGATGAGGTCTTTCGGGATGGCCGCCATGTTCAGCGCCACGAAGTCGGCCTTCGCGCGTGGGCTATGGCGGTGCAGCGCGTGCGCAACCAGCTCTTTGCCGGTGCCCGAGTCACCCTGAATCAGAACGCTGATGTGCGAATGCGCCAAGCGCCCGATGGCGCGGAAAACTTCCTGCATTGCGGGCGCTTGCCCGATGATTTCGGTGGGTGTGACTTCGGGTGCCGGTGTTTCGCGCCCGCGCATCTCCTCGGCGTGCGCAATCGCCCGTTTCACGACGGCAACTGCGTCATCGATGTCGAAAGGCTTTGGCAGATATTCGAAAGCACCGCCGCGATAGCTTGCGACGGCAGCGTCGAGATCGGAGTGCGCCGTCATGATGATGACTGGCACGGCAGGTCGTTCGCGTTGCACACGCTCAAGCAGCTCCAGGCCATCCATGCCCGGCATGCGGATGTCGCTGACGATGACGGAGGGCGACTCCACGTCGAGCTGGCGCAATGCGGTGGTCGCGCTCTCGAAACATTGCGAGACCAGGCCGACCTTGGCGAGCGCGCGTTCGAGTACCCAGCGGATGGAGCGATCGTCGTCGACCACCCAAACCTTGTCTGCAGACCTGAGATCGGTGTTCATGTCGGTTCTCTCAGGGGAATGTTCAGAGTGCGTTCTCTGACCGCGCGTGCTCCACGGGCAAGGTGATCGCGAAGCGCGTTCGACCTGGTTCGCTTGTGCATTCGATGGTTCCCTGATGTTGCGACACAATTCCTTGAGCAATTGACAGGCCAAGTCCGGAGCCAGTTGCCCGACCGCTGATCATGGGCAGAAAGATCTTGTCCATGATGTCTGGCGGGATACCGGGCCCGTTGTCGATCAGCTCGATGCGAACAGCCAGGCGGTGCCGCCGAAGTCCCAATGTGGGCTGCCTCAGGATGCGCGAACGCACGATGATCCTGGGTCGGTCGCCTTTGCCTGTGCCGCGCTCGGCGAGCGCCTGCTGTGCATTTCGTAATACGTTCAACATGGCCTGGATCAGCTGTGCCTCGTCGGCGCGCAGCAAGGGAATGCTTGGGTCGTAGTCGCGCTCGACACACAGCTCCGGTGTTTCAACCTCGATCAGCTGCAGTACGCGCTCGAGCACCCGATGCACATTCACGTCGGAATAAAACGGTTTGTGCTGTGTGGTCAGCAGCCGATCGACAAGGTCACGCAGCCGATCCGCTTCATCGATGATGATGCGGGTGTATTCGCGCAACTGTTCGGTTGGCAGTTCGCGCTCCAGCAACTGCGCCGCGCCGCGCACACCGCCGAGCGGATTCTTTACCTCATGCGCCAGCCCGCGCAGCAGCTGGCGTGCGCTTTCCTGGATAGACGCCTGCGCTTCGTCGCGACGAATCTGTGCGGTCGAGTCGGCGGGCGACACTTCCACGATCAGCCCGCTTGGAACGGTGCTGACGCGCGCGACGCTGCGCGGCGCATAGGCGGTGACCGTGTAGTCGACCTGCAGTTCGCCGCCCTGAGGTAAGCGCAATCGGACGGCCCGCGCCGTGAACGATTGGCCGCTGCGCATGGCCTGCTGAAACGCCGCATTGGTGCTGGGTCCGGATCGGTCAACTGCGGTGAGTGCCAGCGGCGTGAGTACGGAGTCGATGCGCTCGCCGAGACAACGCAACGCACTCGTCTGCAGCAGCTGCTCGGCGGCCTGATTGAGCTGCACGATGCGCAGGCCACCGTCGAGCACCAGTACTGCCGTGGAGAGATGCTGCAGGAGGTCATCCGACATCTTCCCGGGAAAGGTTCTGTCGCTGCGTAGCTTCGTGCCCTCAAGCAGGGCCTCGGGAGCCGTCGGGATCATGCTCTGCCTCCTGGGGTTCGCGGCATGTGTATGTGGATTGTGTGCTCGGGGCTACTGAATTGGCTGGTGATGTGTCGGCGGGTTGGCGAACGTTGGTTTCAGGACGTCGCGGGTTTCGGTGGTGTCACCACGGCGCCGCCCGGCCGACGCGCCGGGCTGCCGGGCTTGGCCTTGTTCGGTCCGAGCAGCACCGATGTCTTGTGCACAAAAAAAGTAACCGGGGTACTGCTGAGGACTGGTTTACCGCGTGGATCAAGCACGTTTACTGCCAACGTGTGCGCGCCGCGGTCGATGTTGCTCAGTTGACCGATGCCCTGCGCATTCATCGTGATGGGGAACAACCTGCCGTCCAGGATGACCTGTACGGAGTCCCCTGCCCGCAGTGGCGGCAGAATCTGGAAACTCAGCGGCACGATGCCTTCGTTGCTGTGGAAGCTGGCCTGATTTGCCGGCGAGGTGATCGAGACACTCGTGTAGCCCTCGACGACCGGCGCAACGGCGCCTTGCTGCTGCTCGCCGGGCTTGCCGTCATAAGGCACCCGCGCCGTGGTGTACACGTTGCCGCCGTCAATTTTCACCGGAGCAGTTTTCTGTCCGGGCGTCGGCCGGTCGGTATAGGTCACCGTGCCGTCTGCGTTCACCGTCTTGTAGATCTCGGCCATGCCTGGCGAGGCAGGCAGCACAGACATTGCCACCAGCAGCGCTGACGTCAGAGCGCGAAACGTTGGCTTGCGCGTGCTTGTGCTCACGGTCATGTTCCTTTCCGTTGGCCGATTCGTGTGAATGAGGCGCCCAAGATCGGCAGCCGACGCGTATGGACTCTGACTGCGCGCCTGTGCGGATGTTCGCAGGCGCGAATGGTCTCCGCGGCGAATGTTCGCCGCCGAGCAGCATGCCACTGCCCACGTATCAATATGACGGCCAGGTGGATGCGTCGTGGAAAAGCAAAACCCTCGTTGACCAGGCATCCGTCATGACGCCGATCCACGAGGGTTCTTCTGCAGCAGATGCCGCCTGAGTGAGTGAGGTCGCCCGTGCTGAGCGACCATGCGATCACACGCTGTAGTACATCTCGAACTCGACCGGGTGCGTGGTCTGGTTCAGGCGCTGCACGTCCTGGCGTTTCAGTTCGATGTAGGCATCGATCAGGCCGTCTGTGAACACGCCGCCTGCCTTCAGGAAGTCGCGGTCCGCATCCAGCGCATCCAGCGCCATTTCCAGCGAGTGCGCCACGGTCGGCACGTTGACCAGCTCTTCCGGCGGCAGGTCGTACAGATCCTTGTCGAGTGAATCCCCCGGATGGATCTTGTTCTTGATGCCGTCCAGGCCCGCCATGAGCAGCGCGGCGAAGGTGAAGTACGGGTTGCTGCCCGGATCCGGGAAGCGCACTTCAATGCGAATGCCCTTCGGATTCGCGCCCTGCACGTGCGGAATGCGGATCGATGCCGAGCGGTTGCGCGCCGAGTACGCCAGCATCACAGGCGCTTCGAAGCCGGGCACGAGGCGCTTGTAGGAGTTGGTTGTGGCGTTGGAGAACGCATTGATCGCACGCGCGTGCTTGATGACACCGCCGATGTAGAACAGCGCCAGCTCTGAAAGACCGGCGTACTTGTCGCCGGCAAACATGTTGTTGCCGCCCTTGAATACCGACTGGTGCACGTGCATGCCGCTGCCGTTGTCACCGACCAGAGGCTTCGGCATGAACGTTGCCGTCTTGCCGAACTGATGCGCAACGTTGTGCACGCAGTACTTGTAGATCTGAACTTCGTCGGCCTTTTTCACCAGCGTGTTGAAGCGCATGCCGATTTCGCACTGACCTGCCGTGCCCACTTCGTGGTGGTGCACTTCGATGCTCAGGCCCATCGCTTCCATGGCGTTGCACATGGCATTGCGCAGGTCGACGTGGGAATCCACCGGCTGAACTGGGAAGTACCCGCCCTTGATGCGCGGGCGGTGGCCCAGATTGCCGCCGTCGTATTCCTTGTTACTGGACCACGCTGCTTCTTCGGCATCGATCGAGTAGGAGGCGCCGGAGATGTCGACTTTGAAGCGCACATCGTCGAACACGAAGAACTCGGCCTCGGGGCCGAAGTAGGCGGTGTCACCGACGCCGCTCGACTGCATGTAGGCCTCTGCCCGTTTTGCCACCGACCGCGGGTCGCGATCGTAAGGCTGCATGGTCGCCGGCTCGATGATGTCGCAGCGCACGATGATGGTCGTGTCTTCAGTAAACGGATCGATGACAGAGCTGCTGTCATCCGGCATGAGGATCATGTCGGACTCGTTGATGGCCTTCCAACCAGCAATCGATGAGCCGTCGAACATCACGCCATCGGTAAACGTATCGGCATCCACGCGGGCCGCTGGGAAGGTTGTGTGTTGCTCCTTGCCGCGCGGGTCGGTGAAACGGAAGTCCACCCACTTGGCCTTGTTGTCTTTGATGAGTTTCAGTGTTTTCTGAGACATACCGCTCCTCCGGATCTTGCGTGTCATTGACGGAACTTGAGGGCAGCGAGGCTGCACGTAAGGCACGGGCCATGGCAAGGCTTGTGCCAGCAATGAATGTCACCCAGGTGCCCATGGCGCCAGCAAAATGCGCTGGATTGGTGATGGAGATCGTCCTTGAGGCGCCCGATATGAGTGCGTCTTGCAATTCAGGCACCAATCCAGTGCCTTAGCAGACCTTGAGCCGGCACCGGATCTCGCGCCCGTCGCGCTCCGAGCCGAGGAACACGTGGCCATGTACCCGGCACCACGCAGGAATGTCCTGCAGCACGCCGGGGTCTGTAGCAGTGACTTCAAGGATCGCGCCTTGGGGCAATGCCGCAACCTTCGCCTGGGTTCTGATGACCGGCAAGGGACACAGCAACTGACGGACGTCGAGGTGCTCCGTGGCGATTTCGCTGCTCATCAGATGTGCCAGCCCTTGGGAATCTCCATCTCGTGATAGGGGCTGACGGTGCGGACCTCGGCTCGGCCGTCGGGATACTCGACCTGCACGGAGACGAGCGGCGCAGTCTTGCCCTGGCCGTAGCGCGCGAGGGTGCGGGCCGCGATTTCGACGTCGGCGTCGATCGGACGCCCGTCCAGCAATGCCACAGGTCCAGCATGGCTGAGGGTGCGCAGGAACGGCCCGAGTTTGCGGTAGCCCTCGAGATAGAAGTTCTCGCCATCCTCGCGGCTGATGATCATTTTCCAATGCGGCGCCGGGCGCAGATGGCGGCCGACCTTGAGCAGCACGATGTCGTCGAGCGAGTAGTCGCGCGCACCGCGCGCCTGCCAGAGATCCGCAAGCTTCGCCGAGTAATGCTCGTTGGTCAGAAAGCAGCAACCGCCCGCGGGCTGCGCCCAGTCTTCGAAGCCGTAGGCGCGGGCGAGTTCGATCTGCGGTTTGCGGTTGCGGCCGTGGAAGCTGTGTAACTTGCTGCGATCGACCCAGCCTTCGCGTTCGGGCAACGTCTCCGGCATGTGTTTCGCACACAGCGGGCGCAGCAATCGATCGGCGACACCAGACTCGCGCGCAATCAGCGGCATGGCCTGCTTTCGCTGGGATTTGGGCCGTTGCCCCATCACTTCGCCGGTGATGATGAAGTCGTAGCCATGTGCGTCTGCCCATTCCCGGGCGCGCCCGATCATGAAGATCTTGCAGTCCAGGCATGGGTTCAGGTGCTGCCCGTAACCGTGCTTGGGGTTGAGCACGATGTCCTTGTATTCCTCTGCGATGTCGATGATGTGCAGCTTGATGCCCAGCTGTTCCGCGACCCAGAGCGCGTTGTTGCGTCGCACCTGCCCCTCGCGCGCCCGGATCGAGGATGTGTGCCCTTCCACGCAGAAGCCGGTGTAGAAGTTGATGCCTTCCACATGTACGCCCTGGTCCTGCACCACTTTGGCGGCAAGCATCGAGTCGAGACCGCCAGAGATCAGCGCGACTGCTTTGGGCGTCTGCTGATCCTTCGTAATGCTGTTCATCAGCGTGTAACCCGGTGCGTGTGTCTGTAGGGGACTCGATACAAAGCAGTTCGAGGAAGTTGGCATGCAAGCTGCTATGCTCGCGCGCCGTTTTTCCGGCCTATTGGCACACATCATGTCCCTCGATTTACGCAATGTCGCGATCATCGCCCATGTCGACCATGGCAAAACTACCTTGGTAGACAGGCTTTTGACGCAGACCGGTACGGTCGATGCGCGGCATGTCACCGAACGAATGATGGATTCGAACGTGCTTGAGCAGGAGCGTGGCATCACGATTCTGGCCAAGAACACGGCCATCACCTGGAAGAATCACCGCATCAACATCGTCGACACGCCTGGGCACGCCGACTTCGGCGGCGAGGTGGAGCGCATTCTGTCGATGGTCGACTCTGTATTGCTGTTGGTCGACGCCGTTGACGGCCCCATGCCGCAGACGCGCTTCGTCACGCAGAAGGCCTTTGCCGCGGGACTGAATCCGATCGTGGTGATCAACAAGGTCGATCGCAATGGCGCCGACCCCTACAAGGTGCTCGACCAGGTGTTCGAACTGTTCGATCGCCTGGGCGCCAACGATACGCAGCTCGATTTCCCGGTGATCTACGCCTCCGCGTTGAACGGCCAGGCCGGTCTTGAGCCCGACAAGCTGGCCAGCGATATGGGCCCGTTGCTCGACATCATCATTTCGCGCGTGCCGCCGCCGAAGGTCGATGCGAATGGTCCGTTCCAGATGCGCATCAGCGCGCTCGACTACTCGAGTTATGTGGGCGTCATCGGCATTGGTCGCGTGCAACGCGGGTCGGTCTCATCCAACAGCCCGGTGGTGGTGATCGATGCACATGGGCAGCGCCGCAACGGTCGCGTGCTTGAGCTGCTCGGCTATCACGGTCTGTCGCGCGTGAAAGTGCCGAAGGTTGAAGCGGGCGACGTGGTCTGCGTGATCGGTGTAGAGAACATCGGCATCTCCGACACGTTGTGCGATCCGTCATTGGTGGAAGCACTGCCAGCACTGTCGGTGGACGAGCCAACACTGTCCATGATGTTCCGCGTGAACACATCGCCAATGGCGGGCCGCGACGGCAAGTATCTGACCAGCCGGCAGTTGGGCGAGCGGCTCAATCGTGAGGCCTTGCACAACGTGGCGCTGCGCGTCGAACGCACGGACGATCCGGATGTGTTTCGCGTGTCTGGTCGTGGCGAGCTGCATCTGTCCGTGCTCATCGAAACCATGCGTCGAGAGAACTACGAGCTGGCGGTGTCGCGACCACAGGTGATCACGAAGATGATCGATGGTGTAGAAAACGAGCCCTTCGAAGAACTCATTCTCGACATTGAAGAGCAGCACCAGGGCTTTTCAATGGAAGAGCTCGGCAAACGTCGTGGTGACATGCTGGACATGGTGCTGGATGGGCGCGGGCGCATGCGCTTGAGCTATCGCATTGCGTCGCGCGCACTGATGGGCTTTCGCTCGATGTTTCTCTCCGGCACCTCAGGCACCGGCATCATGGCGCACTCGTTTGCTGGTTATGGCCCGATGGTGGAAGGCGATCCAGGCTCGCGCGCAAACGGCGTGTTGATCTCGAACGACACCGGCCGGTCCGTGGCATTCGCATTGTTCAGCCTGCAGGACCGTGGCCGCATGTTCGTCGGCCCCAACGAGGACATCTATGAAGGCATGGTCGTTGGCATCCACGCGCGGGACAACGACCTGACCGTAAATCCGCTCAAGGAAAAGAAGCTCACCAACATGCGGGCTTCCGGCAGCGATGAAAACGTCATCCTTACGCCGCCGTTGCGCTATTCCCTCGAGCAGGCACTTGAGTTCATCGATGACGATGAGCTGGTCGAGATCACGCCGAAGGTGATCCGTATCCGCAAGAAGCTGTTGAAAGAGAACGATCGTCGTCGCGATTCGCGGCAACGCGCGTAACAACGGTTTTGGCTGCTTGCGATGCGTGCCCTGTTGCAGCGTGTTGGCAACGCGCGTGTTGAGATCGCTGGTGCGGTTGTTGGTGAGATCGGGCCGGGTCTGCTGATCTTCCTTGCCGTGTATCCGGACGATGGTGAGGCGCAGGTGCAGTGGTTGCTCGACAAACTGCTTGGCCTGCGCGTGTTTGCCGACGCAGACGGAAAAATGAATCGGTCAGTACAGGATGTGCAGGGCGGCGTGCTGCTGGTGTCGCAGTTCACGCTTGCGGGCGATGCGCGGCGTGGTCGTCGGCCTGGCTTTTCTGCCGCTGCGTCGCCAGCCCAGGCCGAGCGCTTGTACGAGCACTTTCTTGCTGAACTGCGCCGCCTGCATCGACAGGTCGCCGCAGGTCGCTTCGGCGCTGATATGCAGGTGCACCTCGTCAACGATGGACCCGTGACGCTGATGATCGATACGCCCCCACTCAGTCAACCAGCCAGTCAACCAGCCAGCCGAACGGACGCATGAGTCCGATGGCTGACTGATGTGGGCGCCGCGCGTCAGCGGGTGCTGAAGAAACTCAACATGTCACGCACGCTGCGCGCCTGATCCGCCACGGATTCGGCGGCGGCACTGGATTCTTCAACTACGGCTGCGTTCTGTTGTGTCATGCCTTCGAGATCAGGCACCGAACGCGCAACCAGCTGAATGCTGGATGCCTGCTCGTTGGTGGCCTCGGATACTTCGGCAATGACCTGACTCACGCGACCGAATGCGTGCAGCACATCGCTGAGCGTCTCGCCGGAGAGCGCTGCCATGCGCGAGCCCTCATCGACCCGCGCGGCGCTGGCGCGGACCAATTCGGAAATGCTCGTCGATGCCTCAGACGCGCGCTGCACGGGATTGCGCACTTCGCCGGCGACCACCGCGAAACCCCTGCCCTGTTCCCCAGCGCGTGCCGCTTCAACGGCCGCGTTCAGCGCAAGCAGATTGGTCTGGAATGCGATGTCGTTGATCATGCTGGTGATGACGGAGATCTGCTCACTGGTCTGCGCTATTGCGCAGCCGCGCATTCGGCAAGTTCGCCCGCAGCCACGGATACAGTGTCGGAGGCCTCGCTGATGCCAGGGATCGTTTAGGTCAGTCGGCCGATGGTTTCATTGGTTGCGCGCTGAAGTTCAGCGAGCGTGCCGGCGTAGTCGCTATCCATGGTGTTGCGCAGGTCACCTTCAGACGACCCGCCGAGGACCGCCGCTGCGGCATCGATGGTCTCGCCGACCTGAGTGGTCAGGTTGTTCAGGCCGCTGACAAGGTTGGCAAAGAACCCGGTCTTGCCTTCAAGGCTGATGCGGCGGCTGAAATCGCCGCTGCCTGCGGCGTTCACCAGCGCCTCGATGTCGCCTTCGATTGCCTTTTCCGGTGTCTTGTCGGCCCATTCGATGACCGTTCCCAGGCGTTCGCCGTTCGCGAAGATCGGGTTGGCGGTCAGCGCGAAGGTGCGACCGCCGACCAGGATCTGGGTGGCGTGGGTGCCGCGCGAGCCTGCCAGC
This sequence comes from Klebsiella pneumoniae, assembly GCA_945861675.1. Taxonomy (GTDB): domain Bacteria; phylum Pseudomonadota; class Gammaproteobacteria; order Pseudomonadales; family Azotimanducaceae; genus CAMAVY01. The sequence goes on from CAMAVY010000050.1 coordinate 23,224, forward strand.
ATGCCGCGTTGGTGTGCGGGATTGCGATGGAACACATCGATCATGTTCCCGATGATCGCGTTGGCCTTGAACCCCGGCAGTTCGCGCAGCAGGTCATGCTCCGCTGCATTGAGAATTGCCTGAACAGAACCGTTGGCGTACACGATGCGGTTGTCCGCGTCAGCGATCATGGCACCGGTCGACACGCAGTCCAGCGCCTGCCGCACGCGTGTGTTCTCTGCCGCGATGCGTGAGATCTCCTCGTTCTGTACGCGCTGTGCTTCCGCATTTCTGCTGAGCTCGCGCGCCTGGTCCTGCTGTCGCGCGGTTGCCGATCCGACGCCTTCCTCGGCGTGATTGATGCCTGACGGCAGGTTCACGAGGGCACCTTTACATGGCACTTCCACACGGCTATCGAAGCGACCGCTCGCCAGTGCCTCAAGGGTGTTGTTGGCACTACCAAGCACCGCTTGCAGCTGCTCGAGCAGCTTGTTCACGGCATGTCCCGTCTCTGCAATCTCATCGGTGCCGCGCACGTCTGCACTCATCTGGCGCATTCGCGCCGCTTGAGCGCTTTCAGCGCAGATCGCTCCGGCGCACGTCTCCCCTACAGAAGATCCTTGTCTCCGGACGCAAGGTCCTGCCGCTTCACGTGACTGCGTCGTGATGCGAAGTGCTAGCGCATCTGCTCGTTCACGGCGCGGAAGGCTGCGCTCTCATGCGCCTCGGTCTGCGAGAATTGGGTGATTCCATTGCGTATCTGGTTCAGCTCGGCCTCGACCTGTTCGCTGAGCTGCCGTGCGATGTCTTCAAACTGCAACCCGCGCACACCTGTGGCGGCCTGATCGCGAATGGATTCGTTCACGTCAGTCATGTCCGACAACGCCTGCTGCACGGCGACGTGATACTCGTTCACCTCGTGAATCATGCTGTCGATCTGTTCCTTGCGCTCAAGTGTCTGCACAAGATCGTGGGACGCCGTTCGACGAACAATTTCGCGCGCAGCTTCGAGATTGCCGCGCGCGCGGGTGATGAGCGATTGAATCTCAATGTTGAAGCTGTGCGAGCGCCGGGAGAGGTTGCGCACTTCGGTGGCGACCACCGCGAAGCCGCGTCCTGCCTCGCCGGCACGGGCTGCTTCGATTGAAGCATTCAGCGCCAACAGATTGGTTTGATCTGTGATCTTCTTGAGCTCATCAGCACTGTTGAAGATTGCAGTGAGTTCCTTGGCAACGTCGTCGAACTTTGTGACCACGTGCATCGAGTGCTTGCTGACCTCAACAATGGCGTTGACGAAGTGGTTCAGCGCATCGGATGTCTGTTGCCCAAAGCCAATGATATCCAGGCGCGGTTGGTTGCCGCCTGCACCGTCAGCGTCACGGTCACCATCACCATGAACGGCGACGCGGTCAATCAAGGACATGGCCAGATCTTTCTGGCTGTCTGCGTCCCGTGTCAGGCCAACGAAAGTCTCGCCCAGCGCCGCGACGGCGCTGGAAATGGTCTCGCGGAGCCGCTGATTGTCATCGCAGAGCGTCGCCAGATGAGTGCCCAGCTGCACGGCCAGATCGCTGAAATGCACCATGCCTGTCGAACTGGAAGACGCGTGGTGTGCGTCCATCGCCTGCGCATCGTTGCTATGGGCGCCGGAGGCTGTGCGTGTCGGTTGGGCGCGGGTACTCGCGTACCAGCCGCCGCAGGCCGCGAGAAGCAACGGCAGCATCGGCCAGGCATGCGTGACCACGCACACGCCCGTGCCGGCCACCGCCAAAGTGGCGGGCCAGCGGGCATCACGCAGTTTGTTCCCTGGTTGCGTCACTCGTCCTGTTCCCTGGGCATGACTTCCGTGCGTACTGAATCCTCGAAAGTAAGGAT
>CAMAVY010000051.1 GCA_945861675.1 Klebsiella pneumoniae
GTCGTGCGGCGGCATCATCGCGATCAGCGGCTGACACAATCCCGACGTCGCCTTCGAGCCAAACCAGCGGGTCATCGCGATCTCGTTCCTGCGACATGCCAAGCGAGATCAAAGCGTAGGGACGAGCCGCTGCGCTGTCAAGCAAAAAAAGGGGGGCGAGTAGTTACGCCTGCGGAAAAGCTGCCGTACCTGTTCCAGCCGTTCAACCGGCTCGGCCAGGAGAACAGCGCAGAAGAGGGTACCGGCATCGGCTTGGTCATGACCAAGCGGCTCGTTGAAATGATGGGCGGCGATATCGGCGTCGCAAGCTCGGTCGGAGAAGGCAGTGAGTTCTGGTTTGAATTGAACCTGACCAGTGCATCCGAAGTTGCCGCGGGCTCCGACAGCGACGCCGAAGTGGCCGTGATGGCGCCTTCCAACGCGCAAGTGCGCACGCTGCTCTACGTTGAGGACAATCGGGCCAACATGATGCTGGTCCAGGATCTTGTAGCGCGCCGTCCGAATCTGCGCTTCATGGGCGCGCAGAACGGTATTGAAGGCGTGGAACTTGCACGGACAGCGCTGCCGAATGTCATCCTGATGGACATCAATCTGCCGGGACTTAGTGGTACGACAGCACTGGGTATCCTGGCGGCCGATCCTGCGACGGCAAAAATTCCCGTGATCGCGCTCAGTGCCAATGCCATGCCGCGTGACATCGAGAAAGGTCTGCAAGCTGGTTTCTTCCGCTACTTGACCAAGCCCATCAAGGTCGACGAGTTCATGCGGACGCTGGACGCTGCGCTGAAATCTGCGCCAGTTCAGGTCGATCGCGCTGCGCGTTGATCGTGTGACTCTGATCACTCGGTAGTGGCGCTTGTTACCTGCACTGAGCGGACCGGGATCAGCGGTGTTGTGCCGCTCCGGTTGAGCATCTTCAGGGGGTGCGTGCGCTGAGTATGTTGTCGCTGCCCTGGATACCGCACGCCGGGTGTAGGTGGCACTGACCATCTGCCGCACGGCGTACGCAGTCGTCCGTGCGACCGCCAACGCTGCTCTTGCGTGTTCCTGGTGTGACAGCCAACTGATTCAACCAGGAAGGGCCGCTCGCTTCTCCCAAGTGAACTGAATTGTGGGGCGAGCAATATCAAATCAAGGCTAACGAGCGCTCGACTTTACGGTTGAGCAGCGGACTCCGTCGGGAAGCCGCAGGCGGGTGGTCTCAGCCCGGCCGTGCGGGCCTGTCCAGGCTCCGTTAGCGTTAGCGTTCACAAGTGACCTCGTTTACCGTTGCAGCAAGTAACTTCCGGTGCGTGGATAGACACAATGAACGAAGCCAATCTGACCCGCTTTGGCCCGCAGACATTCGAGCGTGAACAAGGCACGCCCATGATCTACTCGGCCGCATTCAGAGCCATCGAAGGTCCGGCGAAGCTGGTCCTGCAGAACAGCGGCATCGACAGCGCGCAGATCAAGGTCAACGGCCACGATGTTGTGCAGCCGCAGGACTTGCGCGCAAACGGTGAGATCGTCATACCGTGCAACCTGAAGATGGAGAACACCATTGAGGTGACGGTGCCCGGCGGGTCTGCGGCAACCTGTGACGTTCGCGTGACCCAGGTCGCCCGGGCCGATCTTGGGCTGTTGCGCCAAGGCTACTTCGGGCTCAACACCAGTGACATGGCGCGCCAGCGCGCCTTCTACGACACGTTGGGATTCAAAGGCGAAATCTTCCCGGCAGGACCGGAGACGAGTACCACGTTCGCACAGTCGCTCGGGTTTGCGGACGACTACCTGATCTACGTCGCGCTGACGAGCCTGGAAAATCCGCCCGTGCCGCCATTCGTCGACACGGTGCAGTTCAGGGGCGATTCGTTCCGGGCTGAGCCGCCCTATGCCAACCTGAACCACATCGGGATGGCCTACGCCACCTACTCCACGACGGACCTCGATGGCGATTTCGCCTACCTGCAGGCGAAGGGTGTGGAATTCGTTTCAACACCTGCTACAGCGCCCAACGGTGAGCGGTTCGTGTTCATGAAGGACCAGGACGGCGCGTTCCTGAAACTGGTCCACACCGCCGAAGGTGTGCAAGCAACCTCCCGCCCTCGTTTTGTTCGCCTGGTGAACACAAACATGAACGTGTCCGATCTGGAGCGGTCGCGAGAGTTCTATCGGCTGCTCGGGTTCACCGAGTCTGTGCCCGCTTCACAGGCAGGCGATGGTGAGTTCGCAGCGGCCCACGGCTTCGACGGTCCAATCGAGTTCGAGGGCGTGGACATCAGCCTGGGCGAAGGCACCGACGGGGCAACGCTGCAGTTGCGACAGTGGAAGCGCCCCTACGACGACGCGCCGTCCTATCCGCCACCGGTAAATCACCTCGGCATCGATCGCATCAATTTCTATGTGAAGGACCTGACCTCGGCCGTCAAGGCAATGAATGAGCTGGGTTTTGAGCAATTGGGCCCAATCGGCGGTGCGCCGGAATTCGGCATCGTGTTCTTCTTCGATCCCGACCGCATCAAGGTTCAGATTGCCGGGCCCCGCACAGGCTAGGGAGCACCCGCCGCAAACGAGTCAAGCGTTGCAGCTCGCGTTTGGCAAAGGCACCAAAGCGGAGGCCAGTTGGAAGGCGCGGAGACTTCGATTTCTGGCGGGGTTTGTGTGCCCTGTGTATCCCAGTCGATCCCGGCGCTTCTCGGTCTGTCTCCAAGCGCAGGGTCTTAACGGTAGCTACCGGCGCTATCCCATAGACCATATAACTATCTGAATTAATTAGATAAGGTCGTAAAAGTCCGGGTTTTTGTGCCCCCTCAGATGCCCCCAAGGGTATGTACTGCGCAGCCGCTACGAGACGCCCGGCGCGAATTGTTCAATTCGACGTGATTGAACGAGTGAAGGCCAGTCTGGTGCGATGTATTCGCGGGGTACTCGCCTTGGGCACTCGCGGTATTCGTCTGAATCGCTGAAACATCAAGGCGTTGACCGATCCGCGTATTCGTCACACCCGTGCGTCAGGTGTGTATGCAAAACGCGGCCGTTGGGCCGCCGGCAATGCGCCTTCGTGCAAGCGTTAGGTGGTTCTTTCGATTAGTTGGTCGGGCTACTACCGGGATATGCGAGGCGATGCGTTTCCCCACGCTGCAGGGATAGAGTCACGCTGCGATCGCGCCCCCTCAAGAATCCTCTTCAACGCCGGAAAATGATTGCAGCCGCACACATTCGTCCACTGCTGCGGGACTGAGTTCATGCACGGTGTTGCCGCCGATGCTCAAGGTGCGGCTCTCGATGGATTCGAGGGTCTGACATTCCCAGTGCTCAGCGGTCACGTCTGCATTGCCCGGCGAATTCATCATGTTCCCCAACATTCTCCGGCCCCGTTCGTTGTTCATGCTCGGGGATCATCCCTGCATGACTCGAGTGGCCGCAGGCGACATACGTGCTCGATCGGCTCGTCGCGACCCCCCGACGTGCATTGCACGGTTAGTGGCGGTGATGTCCCGGTGATGTCGTGACGTCAGAACGCGAGCACTTCCAATTCTCAAGCGCCCAAGCGCGTCGGTCTGGTCTGGCGCTCCTCCTCACGTCGGCGTCGATTCCTACTCAAAGCGCGCGTGGCGATGCGGTTGCGCATCGGCTGGAATCTCTGCGCGATCTTGTGGGTTCTGGCCAGTGCAATCCGCACTAGGCGACCCTCGATAGTGTGTTGACCGTCGTTGATCGACATTGGCTGAGGTCGGTCTTCCGTGGCAATTCGTTTCTTGTCTCACTCGATTCACGTGCGACGAAACACCCGCGGATTTATTGGCTGGATACGTGGTTTCTCACAGTTACGCAGTTCAGCAATCGCAGGCAGAGTCTGCACACAACGTTCGCTCTGGACAGTCTGACCAAACGAGGTTTGTGCATGACCAATACCATTCCAGAAACCGGCTTCCTGCGCCTTTGGCAGATCGTTGGCTGCAAGCGGCGCAAGGTGGCACCGATCATCCCCATCAGCCGCACCAACTGGTTCAACGGCTGCAAGTCCGGCAAGTACCCGGCACCGATCAAGCTGGGTGAGCGCACGACCGTCTGGCGAGCGGAGGACATCCGCCAGCTGATCGAAGAGCGTTCGGCCGCGAAGGATGCGTGATGGTGGCGCAAGCGTCAGCGCTCCGCACTGCTGGCACCGGTAGCGCGACACAGCGCTTTCTATTCCGGCGCGATTGGTTGCCGGCGCCAGCTGCCTACTACCGTTCGCAAGGGCTGCAGTTGCGAGGCAGCGGCATGTGGCGCAGCGCGTGCTGCCCGTTCCATGACGATCGGCACCCGAGTCTGCGGGTGCGCATCGACTGCGCTGCGTTCCGATGCATGGCCTGCGGCGCGCGCGGTCGTGATGTGCTGGCGTTTCATCGGCGCCGCACCGGGCTCGGCTTCATTGATGCGGCCACTGCGCTTGGCGCTTATGAGGTACCGACATGACTGGAATGCGGGTTGTTGCTCCGCCAAGCGCCACACCGAAGCAGGCCGCGCGCCTGGCCGTGGGCTGGGCGCTGGCGCGTGGCTATCGGCCGGAAGGCCTGCATGCGTACACGAACGCTGACGCGGGCATCGAGTTCTGGCGCATTCGTGCGAAGCATCCAGGGACGTTGCACAAGGTCATTCGGCCCATGCGCCTGGAGCCACACGGGTACGTGCTCAGCGAGCCCGCATACCCGGCCGGCAAGCCGCTTTACCGGCTGCACCGGCTGTATGCGCAGTCGGATGAACCTGTTGTCGTCGTTGAAGGCGAGAAGTGCGCCGATGCGATGGCGCACCTCGGCCTGTTGGCCACCACCAGCGGCGGCGCGGACTCGGCATCTGCAGCCGATTGGTCGCCCCTGGCCGGACGCGAAGTGCGCGTGTGGCCCGACAACGATTCCCCGGGGCAACGCTACGGCGTCGCCGTCGCGCGAACACTGCAGCGTCTCGGCTGCAAGGTGTGCTTGATCGACGTCAATGCGCTCGCGCTGCCTCACGGCGGCGACGTAGTCGAGTGGCTTGAACGGCATCCACGCGCTGTCGCCGCCGATGTTCTTCAACTTGCGTGCACGCATTGCACGAACGGGCGGGGGCCAGCATGACTGCGGACGACAATTCGCGAGCGCGGACAATCGCTGATGCCTCGCTTCCGTTAGACGAACACCTGAACGGCGCGGACATTCTGGACGCCGTGCAGGCATTCCTGCAGCGGTTCATCGTGTATCCGAACCCGCATGTTCTGCTGGCGCACACGCTTTGGGTGGCGCACACGCATCGCATGGATAGGTGGCGCGCAACGCCGCGCCTGGCGTTCATGTCTGCGGAACCTGGGAGCGGCAAGACGCGCGCCATGGAGATCACCGAGCTGCTGGTGCCGCAACCGGTGTTGCTGGCGAACGTGTCGTCGGCGTAAATCTTCCGGCGCATCGACAGCCCCACAGGCCGGCCGACGTTGCTGCTCGATGAGATTGACGTGGTCCTGGCCAAACAGTTGAAGAGCAGCGAGGAGATCCGCAGTCTGCTGAATGCTGGCTACTTGCCCAGCGGCACGGTTGGACGCTGTGAGCAGGTGAACAAACAGATGGTGGCGCGTGAGTACCCGGCGTATTGCGCGGTGTGTCTCGGCGGCATCGGTGACCTACCCAACACAATTCAATCGCGCGCCATCGTGATCGAGATGCGCAGACGTTCCCGAAGCACCGAACCTGTGAGCGTGTATCGCGCATCGGAGTCCGCAGCGGCGGGCCATGCGTTGCGTGATCGGCTGCACGCATGGTTGAAGGATGAGCCGCTCCCGGACCCGACGCTGCCGCCTGGCATTCAGGACCGCGCAGCCGATGTCTGGGAAGCGTTGATTTCAGTGGCTGATGCGGCGGGCGGCGAGTGGCCGACCCGTGCGCGTGTTACGGCAGTTACGCTTGTTACCCATGCGGAGACCACCAAGCCCAGCCAGCGGGTGCAGTTGCTGATCGATTTGCGCAGGGTGTTCGGCACTGCACTTGCGTTGCCGACAGCGACGATTCTGAAAGAGCTGTGTGCAATGGAAGAGTCGATCTGGGGCGACCTGGAGGGGCGCCCACTGGATGCAAGAAGGTTGGCCAGGATGCTGAAGGCCGTCGGCGTTGCGCCGGCGACGATCAGGTTCGCGCAAGGATTGGCGAAGGGGTATATGCGGAAGAGTTTGATGGATGCTTGGGAGAGGTGTGTGGGGGAGGTTGGAATTGAGGAGGCGGGGGCGGAGGCGTAACGGGCGTAACAGACGTAACAGACGTAACAGGCTGCCACAGCCGGCAGCCGTGGCAGCGTAGCAACCGTAAGAGTCGTAACAGCCGTAACCGTCCCGGGTAGTTGAACGCATGACGTGACGGCGCGGCGTCGCGACATCGATTGCGACGTTTGCACCGGCTCGTCGGGCGCCGTTGTTTGGCGCTGCGGGGCCGCGTTAAGCGGCCCGTGGCTTGACCCTTTGTATCCATATGGCTACATTCGCGTGATGTTCACCATTCGTCAGACCGAAGCGTTTGTCGCCTGGCTCGATGCCCTTAAAGACAAACGCGCCCAGCTCCGGATCGCTGCGCGCTTACGGCAGGCAGAAGCGGGCAGTCTCGGTGATTGGCAGCCGATTGAAGGCGAAGTCTCGGAGATGCGGGTGCACTACGGTCCGGGCTATCGCCTGTATTTCGTTCGCCGCGGCCGAGTGATCGTGGTCATGCTCAATGCCGGCAGCAAGTCGACTCAGAAGCGTGACATCCGCCATGCGTTGAAGCTGGCTTCGGAACTTGGAGACGATCTATGACTACGCGTAAGACGCCACTCAAGCTTGTGGCATTCGACGCCGCGCGATATCTCGACGACGACCAAGCCATCGCCGAGTACATGACTGCGGTACTCGAGACGAACGACGCTGACTTGCTGCTCCTCGCGCTGAGCGACGTCGCACGGGCCAAGGGCATGGCGCAGGTCGCCAAAGATGCGGGCCTGGGCCGCGAGAGCCTCTACAAAGCGCTGGCGCCTGGCGCGAAGCCTCGGTTTGACACGGTGTTGAAGGTAGCGCGCGCATTAGGGGTCAAGTTCACGGCGCAGCCAACTTGAAAGTAAACGCCAACGAATGATCCCCTCTATGCGCACCTGAGCAGACGTGGTGTACGCGGTCGCTCTCGATTGTCGGCACGCTGCCTCGCCCTTTTGGCGGAGCAACATGCCCACGCCCAGGATCACGATGCGTCAGATTCGAAATGTTCTCAGGCTTCACCTCTATGACGCGCTCAGCTATCGGGAGATTGCCCCCGCCGTCGGTTTGAGCCGCAGCACGATCGGCAATCTGGTCTCGTTTGCGCGTGCCGCCGTGATCGACCACCTGTGACACTCTTGGGCCTGAAGACGCAGAGTCAGGCCCTGAAGGCAGACGAACTGGTTCGGTCGTTTGATTGGCCATGCGCGTGAGCGTGGCCAGGGAGCGCGAAGGTTCGCATCGGACGATCGCTCATGGCGGTGCGCGGCAACGCCGTGGCTGCGGCGCAGACAACTCGTCGATGTGTGCAGCGCTCCTGTCCCTGCATTCACCTGGCGACGCCATCGGCGGCGTGACGGGGGGCCGGAGAGGGTCGGGCGGCGTATCCTGTCGCCGTACTCCGTACTCCGCAGGTCACCGTAATCTCCCGCGCGACACAGAATCCGCGGGCGAACGAGCTACGTATCTTCATGCAGCGCGGACCACGACCAAGCATCCGCGGGACGTATTTTACAAGCGACCAGGAGATGGGTGATGACCAGAAAAAAGCAGGACAAAACCGTCAAGTCCGCCGCCGTCGAGTTGCACGACGCGGCGCTCGATCGGGCTGCCGGGGGCTTTTACCCCCTGCCCAAGCCAGTGCGCCTCTTGGAGACCAGGACGATCAAGGGCGGCGCCAGCGACACCCTCATGACGGGCCTGACCGCGACCCCGGTCACGCCGCCCGATGGAACCTGAATAGGATTAGCTGCCGGACTGCACCCCATCGGTGAGACAGCGTCATTCAGAGGATAGGCCGAACAAACCGCATGGCGCCGGCTTCGGCGGAGTAGGGATTGCGCGAGGGCCAGGGGGGACGGGGTGCACATCTGACGAGCGGCCACAATGCTCGTCACCGGCTGACGCACGGGATGTCCGAACGCGCGCACGAGGCATCGACGATGCGGAAGTTGCAGTTCTTCAGGGCGAGACTGACGAGTCCGGCGACCCCGTGCGGTCGCGTGACAACGGCGATGACCCGCACCCGCCCACGGCAGTGCGGGCAGACGCTGAGATCGATCGCGAACACCCTGCGTGCTGGCCGTCACACGGCGTTCCATCCAGGTCATGGGCGCGGTCGGTGGGTGTTGATCGCCTTCGGGCTGGGTTCTACCAAGTGCCTGCGCGCGGGCTTGTGCATGGCTGCGACGCCTGCGGCCAGGTGTGGCCGGCACAACCCTGCTTCGATGCCTGGCCTTCGGGGCCAGTATCCCGTGGTATCTGATCAGGTTGCCGCGTGGCCGCGGCACCAGCGCCGCCAGCCGGCTCAGGAAGTCCAGCGGGTCAAACACGAAGTGCGTGGTGCCGTCCCGGTACGGTGTCTTCAACTGGTAGACCACCTGACCAACCTCATTCGTGCGCTACTCGGGAGCGTCACACGCCACGGCGCGAAGGGGCGGGGGCCGCCAGATTTCAGCCCGAACCGGCCCTCGCTCACCATTCACCGAGCATTGTGGCCGCTCGTCAGATGTGCGCCCCGTTTCCCTCTGGCCCTCGCGCCATCCATACTCCGCCGAAGCCGGGTTTGTTCGACCTATGCGTAGGCCGGACGTGATTCAGCGCATCCTGGATCAACGACACGAGGATCAGAAGCGACGTCACAAAGAGGATTCCGCTCCCGTTCGGCGGCGCCAAGTTCAGCCCTTGTTGCCGGTGTCATGCCCCCCAAGGTCGAGCGATGTCCCGGATGCAAACGCCTCCAGCCGCGCCCGCCGGTTACGCATCGGCCGGCGGCCCAGAGAAATCACGCCCCTGCTCGCAGGGCGGCCTCCAGTGAGGCGTAGTCGGCATGGCCGGTGATGGGCGTGACCGTTTCGCGCCATACGGCGTCCAGGCGGGTGGCGACGGCGTCGGAGAGCTCGGCCTTGTGTCCGCCCACGACGCCTTTGCGCACCTTCGCTGAGTCATTCCCCGGCGGCAGGTTGCAACGGATCTCGGAGGCGCGTCGGTCCATGGCGTCGTCGAATCTGTCCTTGTGGGCCAGCATGAACCCGATCGAGGAGCGCTCCAGTGTCAGCGCCAGGAGTGCATCGTCTAGCGGGATCTCGCAGAACGCCGCCACCCGACGGATGCTGTCTTCCGGCATGGCGATCATCTGTTCGTAGGACAGCATCAGCACCCTGGGGTCGCGCCGGACCTTCCACCAGCTGAGCAGGTGGTCCCAATAGATCCCGCCGACCCCCTTCGTGATCCAGTGGTCCGCGAACGCGTCCAAGGGGACGGCGCCGGGCTCCAGGAACCAGCCGGTTTCAAAGTGATAGAACGACACCATGGCGTCCTTGGGATCGCGCGCAGACTGACGATGGCCTTCGCGCCGGCCGGGAGCGCGTCGTAGGGCAGGTGGCTCTTGAATCCGCGCGGCTCGGCCTTCTGTGGCGCCTCCAGGTCGAGGCCCAGCATCGTCGACGTCTCAATCCAGGGCACCACTCGGGAAATGTCGTCGAAGTCCATGTCGCCGTGGGTGCGCAGCGTGTGGAATATCTGCTGGAGCCAAGTCGTGCCGCACTTCGCGAACGGCGAGATGATGACGTCCGTCGGTCGCGGCCGGTAAGCGGCTATCGACGCACCGATCTCTTCCTCCACGAAGAACTGTGACGACATGACGTCAAGTTCATCCAGGTTCTGCGCGCGGCGCGGCGCAACGTCAGCCATGACCAGCCCTCGACCCCATGACGTCTGCAAGACTACATGATCTGGCTCTGTGCATAGCGATCCAACCGGCCCGCTGCCGCCCATCGAGCCGAAGAATCGCTTCAGATCATCGTGCTGTCAGGCTCGCACGATGCTGCACCTGAATCGCTCTGTCTGACACGACGCTGGCTGTTCGATCAATGCGCTTGAGCCGTAGCGTCAGCGTCTGCCATCCCATCGTGTTTGAACTTGATTCCCCCGTCGAACACGATCCTGATCTCAACTTGCCGTGAAGCACAGCGTGAGCACCGCAGGCAGCGTCTGATCTGTGTGGTGTCTAGGTCCCAGCCTTTCGCAGCGGCGAGCGCCTGCAGGTCCAGGTCAGCCTTGTGTCCGCACTGGCAGTAGGCGATGAGCACGAAGCCGCGGGTGATGTCGTGGAGGGTGATCGGGCGGCAGCCTTATGTGGCTGCGCAGCGTGGACTGGTCAGCGTCGCCCGGAATAGCGGGGCTTTTCATCGCGGAGGTCCGGCTGACCGTAAGCTGTTGCGCACCCACCGCGGACAGTTTCATTCTGCTCTGGGTGAGTGCGATGGAGGATCTGAGCCGTTGGCTAGGGTGTTTCGTAAGACACCCGCCAAATGCGCGGTTAGCATCGATCTGAAAACCAAGGGACGGAAAACGATGCGTGTTCGACGGTTGGCCATGGCGCTGCTCGTGTCGACGATGGCAGTCGGTGCAAGCGGGCAGGAAACGGCCCCCGGGGCAATGGCCGGTGCAGCTGATGCAGCCATCGCGGATGCGCGCGACGATGCAGTGGCTGCCTACGACCGTGGCGACTACGCGGTGGCGCTCAAGCTATTGACCCCCCTTGCTGAGCAGGGGGATGTGTTTGCGCAGTTCAGCCTCGGCGTGATGTACGAAAACGGCCAGGGCGTCATCCAGGACGCCCGCGTAGCGGTGAAGTGGTACCGCCTTTCCGCCGACCAGGGAAATGCATCAGCCCAGGACAACCTGGGCTTCATGTACGCCAACGGCAAGGGCGTTATCCAGGACGATGCCGAAGCGGTGAAGTGGCACCGCCTGGCAGCGGACCAGGGATATACATCAGCGCAGTTCAACCTGGGCGTGATGTACGAAAACGGCCGGGGTGTCATGCCGGACGCCCGCGTAGCGTTGAATTGGTACCGCTTGGCAGCGGAACAGGGGAACGCATCAGCGCAGTACAACCTGGGCTTCATGTACGCCAACGGCCAGGGCGTTACTCAGGACTACGCCGAAGCAGTGAAGTGGTTCCGCTTCGCAGCGGACCAGGGAAAGGCATCAGCGGCGTTCAACCTGGGCCTGATGTACGCCAAGGGCCGAGGCGTGATCCAGGATAACGCCGAAGCGGTGAAGTGGTTCCGGTTCGCAGCGCAGCGTGGGCATGGTGATGCGCAGTTCAACCTGGGCGTGACTTACGGCATAGGGGAGGGCGTGACCCAGGATTATGTCCGAGCACACGTGTGGTTCGACGTGGCTGCTGCTGCGGGTGCCGCTGGCGCTGCGGCCAACCGTGATATCGCCGCACTCAAGATGACCCCTCAGCAGATTGCCGAGGCGCAGAAGCTGGCGCGGGAGTGTCTGGCGTCGAACTACAAGAATTGCGGAGAGACGCCGGCAGCGAGGCCCAAGGCGCCGAAGCGGAGGTGATCGGCGGGCACGGCCGGGAGTGGGTGGCACTTGACGGGGTCTGTGCCCCCTGTGTGCCCCCGTCGAACGAGGCGCCGCTCGCTCTCTCCCTAACCCATTGATTGAAATGGTAGCTACGGGCGGAATTGAACCGCCGACCCCAGCATTATGAGTGCTGTGCTCTAACCAGCTGAGCTACGTAGCCACGGGGAAACCGCGAAAAGCGGGCGCGGGATGATCGGCAGGCAATGGTTGGGTGTCAACCGCCACGGTGGTTTTCCGCACGTGCCGCCGCAAGTTCTTCGGCACTGACGGGCCGGTCGTCCAGGCACGCCATTGCGAGAAACAGTGCGCCGCGTTCTGTACTCAGCGTGCCGTGCACCGTGCCGGCCTGGGCTACGCAGTAGTCCCCGGGGCAACATGTCCTGGCCGTCGATGCGCAGGTCGCCCTCGAGCAGCAGCGTTTCTTCGCGGTCCTGATGCCGATGTGGCGGAAACCGTGCGCCTGAAGCCATGCGCACGAGCGTGCGCATGTAGCGGCGCGTCGAGTCCACCTGCAGGTATTTCATCTGCACGCCTGGCACGCCGATCTCCGACCATTCGCCATTTGCACGGAGCAGGAACTGGATGCCTGGAACGGGCTCGATGGCGTGCGTAATCACGGGAACCGCTGTCACGCGCGTAAGTAATTGCGCTCGCAGTCCGGGCGGCGGGGCGCTGGGTTCTGCAATCGCGGCGAATGCAACGGCCAGCTTGTCGAGGTCTTCGACGGGCTCCGTGAGGCGGCCGAATGCATCCCGCTCCGACGCTGCGCTGGCATCGCGCATATGTTCGTTGGCCTCATTCACCATATCTGCGCATCCTTCAACGCGTCTCGAAGGCGTAGGACCCCCGTTCTGATCTGGGTCTTCACTGTGCCGAGTGGCAGGCAAAGCTCGGTAGCAATTTCGCTGTGACTCATGCCGCGGTAGTAGGCCAGCAGCAGTGCGCGCTGTTGTTCCGGCGCAAGGGTGGCCAGCGCCAGCCGAACGCGCCGCGATCGCAGGTAGTCGTCGTCATCGTGGGCGTCGGCAGGCAGTCCAAACGTGGTTTCCGTCAGTGGCTCATCGAGCAGATGGCGCTTTTCACGTCGCAGCCGGTCCAGCGCACGTGTGCGCGCAATCATCAGCAGCCAGGCCAGTGGATTTCCGCGTGCGGTGTCGAAGTCGCGCGCGTTGCGCCATGCCTGCAGGTATGCGTCATGTGTCACCTCCTCGGCGGTACTGACATCGCGCAGGATCTTCAGCGTCATGCCGTACACACGCGCGCACGAGATGTCGTAGAAGCGCGCCAGAGCCTGTTCGTCGCCGGTGGCCATTGCGCGCACCAGGTTGGCGCGTTGGCGCACTGGAAGGACTGGCAGAAGAGGAGGGGGTTCGGTTGCTCGGTTGGTCGGTTTCGGGTTGCATCGCCCCGGAGCGCAGGCTCCGGGGCGCGCAGGCTCAGACTTTTTCCAGGATGTGAATGGCGCAGGCGGTGCCCATGCCTGGGCCGCCGCCGACCACGTGGGTCATGCCGAAACGTGCGCCTTTCACCTGACGCTCGCCAGCTTCGCCACGCAGGTGGGTCGCCACTTCATAAATGTTGGCGATGCCGGTTGCGCCCAGCGGATGGCCCTTCGAAAGCAGACCGCCCGAAACGTTCACGGGCACCTTGCCGCCGAGTGCCGTGGCGCCGGTGTCGATCATCATGCCGGCCTCGCCGTCCTTGCACAGTTGCAGGTTCTCGTAGTGCACGAGTTCAGCCGTGGCAAAGCAGTCGTGCAGTTCGACCAGGTTGATGTCGGACGGGCTGACGCCGGATTGCTCGTAAGCAGCTTTCGCGGCAATGCGCGTGGCTGCCGAGAAGTCCGGCATGGCCAGTTGACGTTCTTCGAACGGGTTGCTGCTCATCTGTGATGCGCGCACTTTGACTGCGCGGCCCATGAGCCCCAGTTCGCGCGCCTTCTTCTCGCTGCACAGCACAGCAGCTGCAGAACCATCCACGTTCACCGAGCACATGAGCTTGGTGTTCGGGTAGGAAATCATCTCGGCGTTCATGACCTGCTCAAGCGGTGTCTCGATGCGGTACATCGACTTCGCATTCATCGTGGAGTGGTGATGGTTCTTCACCGACACCTGGGCGAATTGCGCGAAGGTCGTGCCGTACTTGCGCGAGTGTTCCATGCCGATCTGCGCAAACATGGTGGGCATGGTGCCCGAACCCAGGACGCCTTCGGTGGACACGCCGCCGCGGCCACCGCCCAGCAGGCCCTTGCCCATCTGCTCCACGCCGACCGCGAGCACAAGGTCGTACACGCCGGCTTTGATGGTCATCCAGGCATCGCGGAACGCGGTAGCGCCGGTGGCGCAGGCATTGGCGACGTTCACTACGGGGATACCGGTCTGGCCGATTTCCGCCAGCATGCGCTGGCCGACCATGCCGCCGGCTTCGCCGAGGTTGCCGCAGTACAGCGCCTGCATCTGGTTGATGGTGAGACCGCAATCATCCAGCGCCAGCAGCGCGGCTTCGGCGGCCAGTGAAGGGACAGTGCGATCGGGATAACGACCGAACTTGATCATGTCGACACCGACGATATAGACGTCACTCATGTGCGTTCTCCTGGTGGGTTCGAGAGCTTTTTGCGGAAGTAAGAGCTTGCGAAAACTGGGCAGCGTCGGCTGCGGCGGCGCGCCGCCTGAGGCGGCGGCGCGGGCAATCAGCCGTTGTCCGGCACAAAGTAATAGGCCAGATATTTCTCTTTTGCGCCGCCGGGGACCACTTCGCGGTAGTCCACTTTCACGCGCATATCGAAGCTGATCTTCGCCGGGTCCGGGTCCACACCACGCAGAATGCCCTTGATGTGCGCGCCATCGTCGAGATCCACGATCACGTCGATGAACGGCGTTTCAATGCCGGGAAAACTGCGGTGCACGATGCTGTACGTGTACAGCTTGCCCTTCTCGGCGAGATGTACCGGCTGCATCTTGTCGCGGGCATAGCACTTTGCGCAGACCGCGCGATCACCCACATAGGTGTGGCCGCAGGCACCGCATCTGACGCCGGAGATATAGGGTTTGCCGTCCACACCGCGCTTCAGATGCGAGGTGATGGATGGCGTTTCAGTTGCCGTGGAAGCGGCCTCGGCCATGGTGGTAGTCCTCTTTCTTGGGTAGACAGGGGTAGACGTGAGTCGACGTGGGTCATGCGATGCAAATGGGTAGATCGGCGGGCCTGCGCACCGGCCCCGAATTCGGGCAGGGCCGGAGTCTACTGCGCGGCTCGGGGCCGAATCCCGCTTTTTTCGCGGGCTGCGGCCGGTCAGCCCACGTACACCTCGGCCTTCGGATACTGAACGCGGGACGGCGATGCCGTCGCCAGCGCGTAGGCCAGTGTCAGAGGGCCCACCCGGCCCACGAACATCAACAACATGATGAGCAACTGGCCTGTCGGGTTCAGGTCGTCGGTGATGCCGCGGGTCATGCCGACTGTGGCGAACGCGGAGACAGCCTCGAAGCAGAGGTCGAGAAACGGCAGCGGCTGCGTCAGCACCAGCAGCATGAGCACAATCGCCAGCGTCAGCCCGGAAATGGTCAGTACCGCGAACGCGCGGAACACGGTGTCAGTGCTCAGAGTTCGGCCAAACAGCACCGGCTCGCTGCGTTGGCGGAGCACGGCGAACGTCGCCGCAAGCATGATCACGATGGTGGTGACTTTGACGCCGCCTGCGGTGGATCCGGTGCCGCCGCCAATGAACATCAGCAACATCGTCAGCAACGTCGATGCGGGCGTCATGCTCGCAATGTCCACACTGTTGAAGCCGGCGGTGCGCGGCAGCACCGACATGAACCAGGCCAGTTGCGCCTGGCCAGCGATGTTCTGCGCGGCGAGCGTGTGCGTGTTGCGGGCCTCCAGCCACCAGAACAGTGCGGTGCCGCCGAACAACAGCAATGTCGTGCCCGCCAACGTGATGCGGGTATGCAGCGATGCGCGGCCGCGCAGCAGGTTCGGGTCTGCAAGTACCACGAAGCCCAGGCCGCCAAGAATGATCTGCAGCGAGATCACCGCAACGACAATCGGATCTGTGGCGTAGCGCGTCAAACTGTCGGGCCATAGCCCGAAGCCTGCGTTGTTGAATGCGGACACGCTGTGAAACACGGCGTGCCACAGGGCTTGTGGCAGCGCAAAGTCCTGTGCCAGCCGCGCCGTGAGAATCACCGCACCCACGCCTTCAACGGCCAGCGCCACGAACAATGCCAGCCGGATTACTCTGCGCAGGTCGCGATAGCTGGTGTGGCCGATGGCTTCACCGACCAGCACTTGGGTGCGCAACGGTGGCCGGCCGCCGCTCACGAGCAGGGCAAGCGCCGCGAACGCCATCGTGCCGACGCCACCCACCTGCATCATCACAGCAATGACCAGTTGGCCCATGCCTGTGAACGTGCTGCCCGTGTCGACAACGGCGAGCCCGGTGACCATCGTCGCCGAGGTTGCAGTGAAGAACGCCTGCAACGGCGTAATGGGCGTGTGCGTCATGCCTGGCAATAGCAGCGTGCCGCCACCGATGAGGATCAGTACAAGGAATACCAGAGCAAGCGTGCGCGGCGGTGACAGCGGTACGCTGCGCCGCCAGCTTTGTGCGCGTTGATCGGCCGCTGACGGGAGCGAAAACATCAGCGTGCGTCGAAGTGGTCCAGGCTGGCGCGTGTGCCCAGCACCAGCAGGTAATCGGCGTCGGCGATGGTTTCGTTTGCATTGAGCAACGTATTGCCACGCCGGTGTGCAAGCACCTGCACGCCTGGCAGGTCTGCAGCGCGCTTGCCAGACAGCCGTGCTGGGGCGCGCAGTTCGAGCACCAGATTGCCCTGGCCGAACTCGAGAAATTCCTCCAGCCCGCTGTGCACCAGCTGTTGTGCTGTGCGGCAGCCGACGTCGTATTCCGGATGGATGATGCGGTCGGCGTCCAGGCGCGCCAGGATGCGGTGGTGCGCCCAGTCCTTTGCCTTTACCCACACTTTCGGCAGCTTCAGATCCTTCAGCAGCAGGGTGATCAGAATGCTGGCTTCGATGTTGTCGCCAATGGCGACCACGGCGGCGTCGCAGTTCGCTACGCCAAGTTCCTGCAGCACCTGTTCATCGGTGGCATCGGCAGTGACGGCCTGGGTGAGCAGATCGGCCACTTCCGCAACGCGCGCAGCGTCGTTGTCGATAGCGAGCACCTGATGGTTGGCGCGTGCGAGCTCCTGGGCAACGGTGCTGCCGAAGATGCCGAGACCGATCACAACGATGTGCGCCATGGCAGACGGATTCCTTGAGGGGCAGACGGTGCGACAACGCGTGCGCTGGCTGGGGATCAGGCCGGTGCTGCTGGCCCGGATGTGGATGTCGCCGATCTGGACGTCTCAGCAAGTGCGCCTGGATACACTGCACGGCTGCGCACTGGCAACCAGGGTCCCTTGCCCGCAGCCACAAGCGCAGACACACCGAAGCAGCAGCAGCCGGCAATCATCATCCACGTGGGCCAGCCCCAGGCCTGCACCACGCGCGGCAGCCCCAGGTTCAGGAACAGTCCGGCGATGGGCGACAGCGTGGCCGTGATGCCGAAGGCGCGGCTGACGCCGTGCGGGCTGATGCTCTCGGCGGTTTCCGAATACAGCGCGCACCAGGCGGGATAGATGAAGCCCGCGCAGAAGCCCGTACACGACCACAACAACATGAGCACGACGTCGGGCGTGCCGACCGGCAGATTGGCGCCGACAAGAAAGCAGACGCCGGTGGTCACGCCGCCGAGCGCGGTGATGGTCTTGCGCACCTGCAGTCGGTCCGACAGCCAGCCGGACACGAACACACTGCAGGTGAAGACAATCCAGAACCACGACGTGACGCCGGCTGCGCGCGCGGGGGGAAGCCCGTACTGCTGGGTCAGATAGGTCGGCACGTAGCTCGATACGGTCACATAGGTCAGCGACCAGAAGACAATGGTGAACGACAGCACCCACAGGCGTGTGCTGCGGTAGATCGCGCGGCCGCTTTCGTAGTTGGCGGTTGCACTGGTATCCGTGTTCGGTGCGGGCGCCTGGGGCTGGCTGAGTGGGTCGGACTGCTGGACGAGGATCTGCCCACGTACCGTTGCGCTCAGGTCGCGGTAGAAGATGAACAGCACGGTGGCTGTTACTCCGCCCAATACCGTTGCAATCCAGTATTGCGAGCGCCAGCCGGGCCAGATCGGCAGCGTCTGCGCGGCAATGAGTGTTGATAGCAATGCCCCGACGGTAAACGCCAGCGACACCCACGCGTAGACCATTGCTCGCCCCATGCGCGGCGTCAGATCGCGTGACGCTGCGTGCACTGCGGGGTTCATGCCGGCCATCATGAAGCTGCCGGCCGCAGCAAGGCATGCCAGCGTCGTGAAGTTGGGTGCCAGCGCGCCGAGCATCGAGATCAGCGTGTAGCCGAACACTGGATAGATCATGAGTGGTCGACGGCCCAGCCGATCAGCAAGCCGGCTGAGCAACGCAGCCGACGCGCTGTACACCAGGCCCGCCGCCGCCGCGACGTAGCCCCACTGGACCAGCGTCTTGTCGAAGTCCTGCAGGATGTAGACCAGCACGGGGCCGGTCTTCAGACCTTCGTACTGTTCTACTGCCCAACCCAGGACAATGAGCCCGAGCAACCATGCGCGCAGTGCACCGGTTGGCAGGTAGTCAATCTGCTTGTGCCGCAGGTACGACCAGAATGAAGCCCTGGGTGCGAGCGGACCTTCGCCTTGGGTGTACGCCATGAGCTCTCCACTCTCTCTTCGCGCAACAGGTGCCGCGCAACTCAACGGTCTTGTTGGGCGGCCTCCGGTCGGTCGCTGCTTCCCACTGTCGGCGTGCGCCTACGCGTTGCGGATGGTCATGCCGCCGTCGACCGGCAGGGCGACACCCGTTGTGAACGATGCGGCCGGCAGGCAGAGCGACAGCGTCATCTGCGCCACTTCTTCGGGTTCGGCGTAGCGCCGCAGCGCAACGCGGCGGCGGGCGAACTCGGCTTTCTGTTCGTCCGGAATCGCCTGGGTCATGCCGGTCTTGATGGGGCCCGGGCAGATGCAGTTCACCGTAATGCCCTCGGGGCCGAGCTCCACAGCGAGAGAACGCGTGAGCCCGATCACCCCTGTTTTTGCTGCGGTGTAGGGGCTGCCGTAGCGCGTTGCGCCCAGGCCTTCGGTGGATGCAATGTTGACGATGCGGCCGCCCTGCGATTTGCGCAGGTGCGGCAACACGGCGCGAATCAGCCGGACCTGTGCGGTGAGCAGCACTTCGAAGCTGCGCGCCCATTTGGCGTCGAAGTCATCGGCGTCGACGCGCGTGGGGAGTGAAATGCCGGCGTTGTTGACCAGGATGTCGATACCACCGAAGCGTGCGGCGATTTCGTCGACCACGCGCTGAATGTCGTCCGGCTTGGTCACATCCAGCAGCCAGCCATGGGCTGTGCCACCGGCGCCGGTGATTTCGGCAATCACCGGTTCGATTGCATTGACGTCGGTCGCTGCAACCCTGGCGCCCTCATCCGCGAACAGGTGCGCGGTGGCGCGCCCCATACCGCTGGCTGCACCCGTGACGATGGCAACTTTGCCGGCAATGGAACGTGAGAGCTTGCTGAGTCTGGCCATGGTCTGCTCCGGGAATACTTGGGATGGCTCGTGTGCTGCGGCGTGTGCTTGCGCGCCCGCGCTGGCGTTGCGTGTGGTGGTGCTGCTCGCGTGGCGACTCAGGTGCCGCCGTCGATGCGCAGCACGGCGCCGGTGGTGAACGACGACGCGTTGCTTGCGAAATAGAGTGCCGCGCCGACCACTTCATCGGCCTCGCCGCCACGCTTGAGCGCCATGGTGTTGGCCGCGCGCTGATTGAATGCCTCCATGTCCCAGGCCTTGGCGATATCCGTGAGAAATGGCCCGGCCATGATGCAGTTCACCCGCACCTTCGGGCCGAACGCGTGGGCAAACGAACGTGTGAGGTTGTTCACGCCTGCCTTTGCCGCGCCATAGGGCTCGGCATTGGGGCTCGGGTTCACCGACGCCGTCGACGACACGTTGATGATGCTGCCGCCCGCGCCGCTGGCCATGCGCTCGCCAACAAGCGCGCTGAGGCGGAACGTGCCTTTCAGGTTTACGCCGATGACCTTGTCGAACAGGTCTTCGGAAACGTCGGTCAGTTTGCCGTACAGCGGCGACATGCCGGCGTTGTTGACCAGGATGTCGACCTTGCCGAATTCGCGATAGGCGGTCTCAACGAGCGCGTCGCAGTCGCTCCAGCGGCCCACATGGGAAGCCACCGGCAATGCACGGCGACCAAGCGCGCGCACCTCTGCGGCGGCCTCTTCGCAGGATTCGAGCTTGCGCGAGGCAATGATCACGTCGGCACCATGTGCAGCGAAGCCAAGCGCCATCGCGTGGCCCAGGCCGCGGCTGCCGCCGGTAATCAAGGCGACTTTGCCCGTGAGGTCGAATAGATCTTTCATGGTGGTCTCGTCAGGTGGCATGTTCGAACGGAGCGGCGGGTCGCGCGATGTCGCGAGCGGGCGTCGATGCTAGTGCGGTTCGTGGGTCATAGGAACAGCAGCATGTTCATGGGTGATCAAACAAGCCCGGCTGTCTGCCGGGGTAATGGATGCGTCCATCTGCATGGGTAAGCGCCAGCGGATTGAGCGCCGCCGGCTCCGAACTGCCATTCGCCAGCAGGTGCTGCACAGGTATGTCGTGCAGCAATGCGTGGTCCGCGATGATCTGCCGGTGACAGTTGCGCCAGTCGGCCTCTGCACACAGCATGGCGGTCGGCGCGTTGCGTGCGTGTGCCAACAGCGTCTCCATGGCGCGCAGAAAACCGGGCGTCTGGGCATAGTCGGCGTACGCGCGCAGGCCCGCGTCTTCGAGGCCTGCGTTGCTCAGTGCAGCCGTGCCAAGCGCGTCGCGGCGGCCGCCCAGCGCAGGCAGGTGGACGTACGCAATGCCGGCCGCTGCCAGCGCTGTCTGCAAGGGCGCAAGGTCGAACTGCGGCCAGCGCCGCGAGACCGGAAAGCGCCGAACGTCCAGCACGCACTCAATGCCCACCGACGACAGGCGCGTGCACACATGGGCGCTGCTGTGGTTTGAGTGCCCGATGCTGTACAGCGGGTGGTGCATTTGCTGGTTATCCTTCGGGCCGTGGTGAACTCGGCAGCATTGCCGGAGCTACCGCTGCGCGGGTTGGCCAGATTGCCCTGACCAACAGCGCTTTTGAAGACACTCTTGAAGACACTGCGTGTGCCCCCGATGCTCAACCTGTCTGGAGCGCGATACCCATGAAGCTGTACGACTACCCCGATAGTGGCAACGGCTACAAGATTCGTCTGCTGCTTGCGCAACTCGCCAGACCCTACGAGATGCACGAAGTGGACATCATGGCCGGTGCGACGCACACGCCCGAGTTTCTGGCGCTGAATCCAAACGGAGCCATTCCGGTGCTGGTGCTGGACGATGGCGCAGTGATTGCGGAGTCCAATGCCATCCTGTGCTACCTGGCGGAGGGCACGCCATTCTGGCCGGCGGAAGCCGTGGCGCGTGCGCGTGTGTTGCAGTGGCTGTTCTTCGAGCAGTACAGCCACGAACCCTATGTGGCGACGCCGCGGTTCATCCTGCGTCACCTGCCTGCCGATTCACCGCGCCGTACGGAACTGCCTGCACGCGTCGCGCGCGGAAAAGCGGCGCTGCGGGTGATGGAACAGCAGCTTGGACGCACGCCGTACCTGGTGGGCGAGCGCTACTCCATCGCCGATATTGCGTTGTATGCGTATACCCATGTAGCAGAAGAGGGTGGGCACGACCTGAGTGACCTGCCAGCCGTGCGCGCATGGTTGGCGCGCGTGGCGGCGCAGCCGCGTCATGTGCCGATGCGCGGTTAGCCTCTTGCAGTCGCGCGCACTCAAATCCTCGCTTGGGATGCTGCGATACCTGTGGCTGTTGATCGGTTGTGCGCTGGCGCCGAATGCGTTTGCAGTGAACAGTGCATCGAACACAAGCCCGGACGCTGCGATCGATCGGCCAGCCCTTGCGGGTGCAACTGCGCAGCCCAGTCGGCATGTGCTGCAGCACGATGGTGTCGAGCGCAGCTACTACCTGGTTACGCCGCAGCGCATCGAGAATCAGCCACTTGCAGCTGTGATCGTATTGCACGGTGGCGGTGGGAACGCGCGTAGCATCATGCGGGCAACGGGGTTCGCGGAGATGGCGTTGGCAGAGCGATTCATCGCGGTGTTCCCCGAGGGCACTGGTCGATTGCCCAATGTGCTGACCTGGAACGCGCGCCACTGTTGTGGGTATGCCATGCAGAAGCACGTGGATGACGTGGGCTTCATCGCGACGCTGATCGATACGCTTGTGCGTGAGCACGGTGCTGACCCGGCCCGGGTGTATGTCACGGGGATGTCCAACGGCGGCCTGATGGCGCATCAGCTTGGCTACAGACTGCCGGATCGAATCGCTGCGATTGCGCCCGTGGCCGGTGGGTTGTTTGGCGATGAGACGGCGCTTGAATACTCGACACCCGGCAATACGGTTTCTGCGTTGATCATCAATGGCGCGCTCGACACTTCCGTGCCGCCTGCCGGTGGTCGGTCTGGCGGCCGCTTCCCCGCCGCGTGGGACGGCCACACGCTTGCGCCCGCCGGCAGGCAGGCCACGTTCTGGGCGCAGGCGGCCGGCTGTGAACCTCATCCGATCACGGTCACATCAAACGACTCGGTGCTCACGCAATTCAGCTGCCCGCCCGGTGTCAGTGTGTCGGCGTATCTGCTGACGAGCCACCGTCATGAGTGGCCGGGCGGAGCGCGCGGTTCCATCCCCGGCCAAAGACCCAGCGCTGGAACGAACGCCACCAAGCTGATCTGGGCTTTTTTCAAAGCGCATCCGAAATGGGCCGTAGGTCCGCGCGCACGCCGGCCCGAGCCTTGACAGTCGTGCCAGTTGCGCCGGCGGTTCAGATTCGATTCAGGCCGTGCCGGTTTCAATGGCGTCGCGCCAATGGTCGTCGGTTAGCACAGGAATAGCGGCTTCGCCACACCAAACGCCGGGGGTAGCTTCCGGGCAAAAACTTGGCTGTAATGACCGTGGTCAAAGCGGTGTGAGAAGTCGCTGCTAGGCTGAAAAGGCGCTGGGCCCCGGCCCGCGGATCTGCATCTTGACGAGTGAGAAGTGTTCCCAGGCCAGATGTTGTATACGGGTTTGTGCGGCGAAGGTCGCCGCGTTCAGAAGTCAAAGTACGAGGTCAACATGTCAATGCCCATGTCAATGAAGAAGGTGCTCGGAGTCGCTGCGGTTACGTTGTCGCTGGCCATTGGTGTCGTGGCGCAAGCTGAAGACGACCGGCATGTGCGCATCATCAATGAAACGTCGCGCACCATGATGCGCTTCTACGCTTCGAATGCCGGCGAATCGAGCTGGGAGGAAGACATTCTTGGCGAGAGCACATTGGCACCCGGGGCGTCTGTGGTCATCAACATCGATGACGGTACGGGCTATTGCCTGTACGACTTCAAAGGCGTGTTCGACGACAAGGATGAAGTGATCAAGAGCCGCATTGATGTGTGCAAGACCAGTTCGTTCCGGTTTACCGAAGGCTGATTCACGCGGTGCGCTGTTCAGGCAGCGCGCCGTCTGATGCAGATCGATTGCGCGCGTCGGGCAGCGGACTAATGGCTTCGCGGTATGCGTGAGCGCGCGTGCCTCCTGTGTGCGCTGTTTCAGCGACCGGGCACTTCAGCCAATGTGCGCTGATGCAGCAAAAGGACTTCGGCTGACCGGGTCGAAACTATGCCCAAACTTCTGTTGAAGTGTGGTCGCTGCCCCTTCGCATCAGGTGCGCCCGCGAGTTGCGAGCGCGCGCAACAGCTCAGTGTGTTGGCGGCAACCTAAGCATGTGCTTTGGTTTGAGAAGTCACTCCGACCCGGTTCGCCGAAGCCACCCAAGTGCACGCCTTTGGATGCAAAGCGTCAAGCGTTGTCTGGTTCGTTTTTGCCAACGGGTTGTCATTTTCATGGCGGCGTGTGTGTGGCTTCATGTGCTCGCCTGCAGCGTTGCACTGTTGCACCGATCGGAACACGCTGTGGCTGTCTTCGCACGTCTGCATCCACTGCGACCGGAGGAGCCCCGCCTATGAATCTGGTGACCTATGCAGCAAGCGTTCTGGGCAATGGCACAGCGGTAGATCGGGAAACTGTCCGCATTCTGCACAGCGTTGGTCCCGAGGCTATGCATGTATCTGCGGTGACAGACCCGGCGGCCACGCGTGGCGAGCGAATGCAGACGCGTCGCGAATGGCCGGACTCGGCCGTCAGCGATGTACCGGACCGCTATCCGTTGTTCGAAGTCCTGGGTGATGTGGATATGGTTGCGTGGCCCACGCTTGGTACGGCTGTCGACCATGTTGGCCGTGTTGCTGCGCATCTGCACGATGCAGATCAATGGGTGCCCATCGATGCGACTACAAGCGGGCACGTAGTCATCGAACAACAGCCGAGTGGCGGGCACATTGTCCGCACGACCATGCAGCAGCCCGGCGAACACGCGTTTGAATTCGTTGGGCCGAAAGCGTTTCTGGAAGCCGTCGCCCGGGCGCGAACGCAGATTGAGTGGATCGAGACACGCGCACGCGCTCCCCAAGATCGCGGGTAGTTCTCGCCGTCCATGCGCAGTGTCAGACGTTTTGAACTCGCGTGGTGCGCGCTGAACCTGCTGCGCAATTGCCCGCCGATCTATGCGGTCTATGCATTGATGATGCAGAAGCACGGCCTCACGCCTGTGCAGATATCGCTGCTGTTCATGCTCTGGAGTCTGTCGGCGCTGGTGTTCGAGGTGCCGTCCGGCGCGGTCAGTGATCGTATGGATCGGCGCGCGGTTCTGGCGCTGTCGGGCTGCATCCAGAGCGCGGTATTCCTGCTGTGGTTCTGGCAGCCAACGTTTGCGGACTATGCCGTGGGCTTTCTGTTGTGGGGGTTCGGTGGCAGCCT
>CAMAVY010000052.1 GCA_945861675.1 Klebsiella pneumoniae
CCGACAATCGAGATCACTCAGCGCACATCAAGTGTCCATGATCAGCCTGAAACGGTGTCCACGATCAGGCTGAAATGGGTGGCCACGATGCTTTGAAACACTGTCCACGATCGGCTGAAATGGGCGGCCACGGTGGGCTGAAATATGCAACCAATTGGAGCAACGCGCCCAGCGGCTTGGCATGACCCTCGTTGCCAACGAGCAGCTGGCATGAAGCATCCATGCGTCAGCGTTTACGTTGGTGTCTCTTGTGAGGCAGAACAAACCGCATGACATCGCCTCCGCCAGAATATGAAGCGAACTCCCGCGACAGGGGAACCACGCTGGCTCGATCGGTAGGCGCGGCATGGGTTGCAGGCTGACGCCGGCCAGGGCAGCACGCGCACACGCGGCATCGGCGATACGGAAGTTGCGGTTCTTCAGGGCGAGTCTGACGCGTCCGGCGACCCCGTGCGGTCGCGAGCGTCAGTGAAAGGTCTGCGAATCCATGGCGACGCTGAATGCCGGCGGCCCCTGCTGCTTCGCTGCGTGTTCCGTGCGACGGCCGCCAGTCTCCGCTGGATCACATCCGGTCGCGTGACATCCGAAAGTCGGCTCCAGCAATGACCCGCAGGCGTCCTCCGCAATGCCGGCAGACAGAGAGATCAATCGCGTTCGTTCGCATCGCGAACGGAATGCTGATTGCCATGCAATCAGCCGTCATGGGTGCAGTGGGTCGGTGGTGGTCGGCTTCGCGGTGAGCTTTGCCCAGCGCACTGCTCCGCATCACGGATGAGCAGACCGTCGTGCACAAGGCAGCGCAGCAACCGCCGACGATGACATCGAGCAGGCGCTGCACGTCGGCGCTGGAGGGTGCGGAGACTTCATGGAAGCGCAGCGTCTCACCGTCCCTCGTGTAGACCCCGTCCAGCGCGACCACATGCAGGTGCAAATAGAGATTGCCCCCCCGCCCCGAAGCGTTGAACGAGCGTGACGACACCCCCGCTGGCACCCCCCTTGCGCGTCAGGCGGGCGCATCGGATCAGCGCCTGCGTGCAGACGACGCGCAGTTCATGACGCGGCGCGTGGACGCGCGCAAAATCGACGACCTGCCCTGCTATGCGCACGTCAGCGAGATGCTGCACGCCAGCTTCGACGGTAGCCGGCACTCTCGGATGGTCGGGCGGTGAAGGGACCCGCTGCAGCGCAGCCTGCGGCCTGGTTCAGCCCGGCACGCTGGGTGCCGCCGGGCCAGACCCCAGCGTGAGGTGCGGCCGCAGCGACCCTGACTTCATTGGCAGGACGTGTCGCCCTGCAACCGACGCCCGGCGGTCGGGCACCGGTTCGAGCCTCCGCTGTGGTTGTTCAGCGCGTTGCGTCACGCGAGATCGAGCCAGGGCGACCCGGGTCATGGATCAGCAGACCGTCATGCTCAGCTCGGCGCAGCACCCGCCCCACGAAAGCATCGAGCCGACCCTGCGTCGCGGCGCTTGAGGATTCAACGCCTGATCTGGGCCAGAATCTGCGCGTGTCTTGCGCGGCTGATGTTGTAAGTGCTGGCGGCGAAGATGGTCACTGCGATCATGGCCAGCACGCCCGGCCCGGTGCACATGGCAAGAATGCGCAGCGCCTCGGGATCGGTGTTGCCGGCATTGGCGTTACGCGTGATTCCAGCGGCGTCGACGATGAGACCCGACAGCAACACGCCCGCGCCGCCGACCACCTTGGCGGCGAAAGCCAGCGCCGCGTAGTAGATGCCCTCCTGCCGCACGCCGTGCATGGCTTCGTGCTGGTCGGTGATGTCTGCGACCATCGAGCCCATCATGACGCCAAGCACGCCGATGCCGAGCCCGCACACGGAGTTGCAGACCAGCACGATCATGAATGCGGATTGCTCGCCATGCGCTGGGAACAGTCCCAGCAGGCTCATGCAGATGGGTGTCGTGTTCCAGACTGCGTACCAGCCGAGGCCGGCCATCAACAGCGTTTTCTTCTCGCGAAAGACCCGGGTCAGCGGGGTGGCCAATGCGGCGCCGATGAAGCTGCCGAGCACGGTCATCGGGAAGCTGATGGCGAGCTGTTCCGGCGTGAAGCCGAAGTAGAGGTTGCCGAGGTAGAGCGACAAGGCGGTGACCATGCCCAGCGTGGTGCCGAACAGGATGGCGGTGACGACCATCGTGCGGAACGCTGGAAGCGCAAAGGCCTCGCCGGCTTCACGAACAACCTGCAGCACAGTGAAGCGCTTGGTTGTGGCCACGGCCTGGCGCAGACGCGGTATCTGATCGTGGGTACCCAGCGCCGACGCCCAGATGCCGAAGACGAGCACCGCGGCGAAGGTTGCAGCGAACAACCCGTAGGCTTCAGGGTTCAACTGACCATTGGGGTACTGCGGCGTGGCGCTGAAGAACACGCTCATGCCAAGGATCATCACCAGCACGGTACCAACAGAACCCATGAGCGAACGTACCGAAGACAGAAGCGTGCGTTCGTCGTAGTCGTTCGACAGCTCGGCGGTCATGGCGGTGTGTGGAATGGAGTACAAGGCCAGAGTGATGCGGTTCAGCACTGCGAAGCCAACGAACCAGAAGAACAGCTGCATGTCGCTGAGGCTGGAAGGCGGTGTGAACAGCAGATAGAAACTCAGCCCGAATGGCAGCGCCGCCGCATACATGAAAGGGTGTCGCCGGCCCCAACGGGTTTGCGCCCTGTCGGACCACGAACCGATGAACGGGTCCACGAAGGCGTCGATCAACAGCGCCACGAACATGGCCAGGCTGGTCATCTGGCCTGACAGCCCCGCCACCTGGTTGTAGAAGAACAACAGAAAGATCCCGAAGGCGGTGCCCTGCACGCCTTCGGAGAGTTGCCCGAAGGCAAACGCGAAGCGGACGCGCCAGCTCAATGGCGGCGACGCCTTCGGCTGCGCGGCGGCAGGGGCTGCCGCCTGGTTAGTTTCGGAGGCGGGCGTCGACATGGCTGTTCTCCAGATTGCAACCGCGCAATGAACTTCCGTGTCGCGCATCGTGCGAGCGCTGCAGCTGCAGCCTGGTTTGCGACATGGACTGCAGGCAGCGTGTGTGTCGGCCTAGCTGTGCGTGATGCCACGTCGACGAAGTTCGCGTTGCAGGCGAAACGTGTCGGATTCCAGCGGCTCGGCAAGTTCATCCGCCGACAGCTGCCCCATCGCATGGCGCATCATCTTCGTGCCATCGTAGGTCACGAACTTCTCCGGCTTGACCTCGAGCACGATGCGCAGTGGCGAATCGAGCATCTTGGCGAACGCGTCTGCGGCTTTCTGTTCGCGGTTCAGGTGCATTGCGAACGCCGGATAGAACCAGTCCTTTGTGGCGCGATCCTCGTGTATCACGCAGGTACCTTTATCGTCACGGTCTTCGACGGCCCGAGTTCCGTGCCCGTGCTTGTGACGACCACGGACACCTTCGGCCGTTTGCGCACCGCCGAGATGCGGTGTCGGTGCACGCCGGCCGTCAGCCACACGCGGCCGTCCTTCCAGATGTAGGACATGATGACGCCCATGGGCCAGCCGTCCTGCGTCGACCAGTTGAACACGCACTCGCGTCCGACGCTCAGCAGTTCGTCGCGTGCCGCCTCGTTCATGCGATACACGGACACCATCTCGTAGCTATCTATTTCCGACATTTCCTTCTCCGTTTGAGTGGGTAGCGCCGCGGTCGATCGTATTGCTGCCGAAGGCCGGCGAGCCGGGAGTCTGAACAACATTGGCTGGCGGGGACGCTACGTGAGTACTGCTGCCGTGGCCACTGTTGGCGAGCGCCGCGCATTTTTCCTGCACTTCAAGCAGCGAAAATGGCGACCTCGCGCCGCAAGGCGCGCGCATGACGTCCCAGCCGATGTTCTCGAACGCAGCGTCGAAGCACCTGTCTACCGCCGCGCCAGAGTCCACCTGGCAGGCATGCTCGTACATGTCGAGCACAGGCAGCGCGGCGACCCTGTCCAGCGCGAGTTGTAGTCTTACCGGCCCGGTGTCGGAGCCGTGCCGCTAGCTGGGCAACAGGGCCAGACAGTCGTAGTCGAGCACGCTGGCGAATGCGCGCGCGATCATGGCGCCAAACAATTCTGTGCTGCGTGGATTGTTCGTATCGAAGGATGCGCCGCCGATTACTGGAATCATGGTCATCGCCATCGTGCCAAGGCGAAAGTCATGCGCAAACGCCGTGTCGTCGTAGTCGAGCACACCCTCAGCACGCAGCACGTTGAGGTAGCGCGCGGTGAGTGTCGGCACGATTGTGCGGCGAACGTCCGCGTCGAGACTCGTGCCGACGAAGTACGCGAAGTCGAAGCCCGGCCGCAAGCGCGACACGAGTTGCCAGTCGATCAGTGCCAGGCGTTCGGCTTGCGGCGTGTCGAACACAAAGTTCTCGAGCCGGCAGTCCACGTGGGTCAACACCTGCGGACCCTCTGCAAGTTGCAGCATCAGCCAGTCGAAGTGTTGCGCAATGCGTTGACAGGCCGCTGTGTGCTCGGGCGTCAGGAAGCGCTGCAGACGTTCGATGCTGACGGGCACACATAGCTTGTAGTCACCAACGGTTCGCTGAAAGACCTCGCTTCGCGAGCCGGGTAACCAGTCATGCGATGCGAAGTTGGCATTCCAGTGTCCCGCGGCGAGATATGCGATTGCGTCGATACAGCGCTCGGCCTGCTGCGCTGTGGCGCCGGCAATCTGATCGGGCCAGTGCCACGCAGTCAGATCCTGCATGACCAGCGTGTTGCGCTGCTGAGCCGGCTGCCAGTCGATGAAGTACATCGTGGGCGTGGGCGCCCGCGTCTCCTGCGCCAGCGTCTGATAGAACCCGGTCTCGCGCAGATACATGTCGTAGCGGATGCCAACGGCACGCATGGGTTCGAAACCGGCCTGCAGTTTCACGACCACGCTGGCAGGCGCCTTGCGTACACCATCCTGCTCGTCTGCGTACGTCAGGTTCACACGCGCAAGATCGCCAACTTGCCCGATGCCCACCCCAACGGGCGTCTTCTCAATGCGTTTGATGCGCGTGCCGGCGAAATCCGGATGTGTGCCGACGGCAGTCTGCAGCCACTCGGCAGTGACGTCGTCCATCGTTGTGGGAAGTTCGCGCATCGGGTCTCCAGGCGATTCAATGGACGGCTCCACGTTGCCGCACTTTGCCGGCAACACACGGGTGTGGCCATCATACTGTGCGTTTCTGCCGCGCCTATGGGTCGATCGCGGCATCGTTTGGCACCTGCTGAATCACACTTCCGGCATCAATCGCTGCTCGTCGCCGCCACCTGCGCAACCTGGGTGGCTGTTCAGGACAAACCGCCGCGCGGCGACTCAGGGCGGGACATGGGCTCCAGCAGCGAATGCCTGATGTGCGCATAGGCAGCACAGACCGCATGCCATGCACTCCGCCGGAGTATGGAGCGCTCACGCGCTACGCGGGAACTGCGCGTTGGCTCGGTCGTTGGGTGCGTCGTGGCTTGCAGGCTGACGCCGGCAGTGTTCGAAGGGGCCACAGCCGTCGAGCGCGCCGCAGCGCGCTGAGCACGCCGCAACGCGTTGCGGCGCGACGTCAGATCGCCTGCGCAATCGATCGCGCATCGTGCTGTCGCCCGACCAACCACCATCCCGCGAACGCAAAGCCCAACAGCAGCGCACCGCCGAGGCCAATGGCCCAGCGCGGCCCGAATGCGGAATACCAGAACACTGCGAGCAACATGCCGACGGCGCCAGCCGTGCGCGACAGCGTACTGCGCAAGCTGAAGACGCGGCCCACCTGATGCGTCGCGAAATCGTTCTGAATCATGCGCAGCAACATCAGGTCGGCCATCGGGCCACCGATAGCGGTGAGCGCTGTCACGATCAGCAGCAGCCACACATTGGTCGTGACCGCGAACAGCATCCAGCCCAATGCGGCCACCATGGCGCCAGCGAACAGTGTGCGACCCGTAGGCAACGCGTCCATGCGCGCCACAACCAGATTGGCAGCCACATTGCCCACGCCATAGGCGGCCATGACATAGCCCAGCCATTCAGGGCCGGCGTGCAGTTCGTCGTGCACAAGCAATGCGGCGCCCAGTGACAACGCCGGCGTCAGTACAAGGTTCCACAGTCCGGCCTGCGCAATGCCCCAACTGAGCAGCCGATGCGCCCACGCGGCACGCATGCCAGTGCTGATCGACAGCCACAGTGGCTCGCGTTGCACGCCGGCTTCCGGCGCCCACGCATAGCCACGGCCGAGCGCACGCACAGCAATTGCCGAGACGATGAACGTCAGTGCATCCAGTGCAAAGAAATGCACCAGCGGGATTGCGGCCAGCAACACACCGGTAGCGGCCGGACCCAGTGCCATCGCCAGCCGTCGATTCACATCGAGCCAGGCATTCGCGCGCTGCAGACTCGCACGATCCGGCGCCAGCACCGGCAGGCTGGCCTGCAGCGCCGGTTGCACGAATGCATCCAGCGTGCCGAGCACAAACGAAACGCCCGCCAACCACCACAATGCGGATGGACCACCGAGGCCCACGAACACCAGCAACAACACTGCGGCGGCACAACCCAGGTCACAGGCCACGATCAGGCGCTGACGGTCCAGCCTGTCTGCGTAGGCGCCGCCAATCAAGCCGAACACCAGCCGGCCTGCTGCGCCTGCCGCCAGCACCCAACCCGCACCGCTGCTTGCGGCCTGCACGGCAATCCACACCAGCGCCACCGAGTGCAGGCGGTCGCCGACCGCCGACAACAACTGGCCAAGCCAGAGCAGGCGAAAGTGCCGCCAGAAGCGTTGTTCAGCAGGCAGTTGCGCGGCGTGCGTCACTCCGGCAGCGCGCCCGGCAAACACCAGCGCCTAAAGATCACGCAGCTCCAGCCGCAGATTGTGTCGCGCACGTGTGTCGAGCTGTTGATGCAGCGCAGGCGTCTGGTACAGCACCGTGCGCGCGAGAAACTGCTGCAGCACGGCGCCGCGGCCGGTCTGCCACGCATCGTCCGGCACATGCGCATACTCGAAGCGCACCTGTTTGCAGTACTCGCGATAGCGCTGCGGCGGTGCACCGAGAATCGCCAGATCGATGTCCACCAGCAACGCCGAATCAGTACCGGCCTCGGGCGCTGCGTCATGCTTTGTTGCAAGGATGAGCGCCACCACCCGATCGATCACAGCGCTATCCGCGTCCGCTGCCGACAACAGGCGCGCGGCCCAATCCGCGCTCTGGGCCTCGTTGTCACGCGCGGTCGGGTCATAGATGGCATCGTGCATCCAGATCGCAAACTCCACATCGTTGGGCGCACCGGCGTGCTCGCGATGCACATCGAACAACTGCAGGCATTCACGGATGTGTTGCTCGGTGTGGTAGGCACGATGTGGCTCGCCAAGTCGATCAAGCACGCCACCCAGCTCGGCCTGCGGCACTAATCGCGCGCCGAGCGCCTGCAGACAGCTCTGAAAACGCGCCAGCATTGTCTTAAGTCCCGGTGTACTTGGGCTTGCGCTTCTCAAGCAGCGCAGCGCGCGACTCCTTGTTGTCGTTCACGGCTTTGCGGCCCAGCGCCAGCGATGCGAGTTCATAGCGCAGCGCATCCGGAAGGTCCGCTTCCATGGCGTGTTGCAACACGCGCTTCGATGCACGCAGCGCGACCGGCGGCCACTGTGTCATCTCGTTGGCCAACGTCAGCGCCGCCGACAGCAGCTCGGCCTCGGGCACCAGCCGATCGAGCAAGCCCATGCGATACGCCTCGTCCGCGCCAACGGTTCGGCTGGTGTAGATCAGATCCGTCGCACGGGAATAGCCGACGATGCGCGGCAGGAAAAAGCTCATGCCCGAGTCCGGCGACAGGTTGCGTTCAATGAACACCGTCTTGAAGCGCGACTTGTCGCAGCCCACGCGCATGTCCGCCGCCAGCGCCAGACTCATCCCCGCGCCCGCTGCAATGCCATTCAGCACAGCGATCACGGGCTTGTTCAGACCGTAGACCGCAAGCGCCTGCCGACCCACCCAACCGTGGTCATCCAGCAGCTCGTTCTGGCCAGGCGATGCTGGTGCGACCGGCACAGGTCCCATCACGTCAGCACCAGAGCAGAAGCCGCGGCCTTCGCCTGTGATGAGCAACGCCCGCACGTTGTCGTCGACGCGCACGGCTTCGATGACGGCCAGCAGTTCCTGGCGCAGCAACTCGTTCATGGCGTTCAGGCGTTCGGGCCGGTTCAGCGTGAGGATGGCCACATGACCATCGACTGCGTACTTCACGTGTTCATAGCTCATGCAGCAGCCTCCAGTTCAGCGATCGGGTTGCACCGGTGCAAACGCGAACGTATTGCCGTTCCGATGCACGTGGCCGCAGTGCGGCCTGCCAAAATGCGCAGGCATCAGCACCGCCTGACTTTCGGCACAGTGCTCAAGCACCTGCCGACGCGTTTGCCGGGCTTGTTCGGGCGCACCGCAGAATGCCGAGTTCCACGAAGGCAGCAGCACCTGAATGGGGTGATGCAGGATGTCGCCGCTGAACAGCGCGCGCCGTTGCGGCGTCGTCAGGTCGATGGTGATGCTGCCTGGCGTGTGGCCCGGTGCGAGCCGGATGCGCAACAGTGCGTCCAGCAACTCGTGATCGTCGCCCACCAGATCAACGAGGCCGGCCTGCATCACCGGCAACACGCTGTCGTCGTAGACCTTCTGGCTCATGGCCGCGAAACCGCGCGCATTCGGCACGCTGCGTTCGCTCTCCCAATGCGCGTACTCGGCACGGCCGAACAGGTAGCGCGCATTCGGGAAGGTAGGCACCCACCGCCCGTCCTGCAAGCGCGTGTTCCAGCCGACATGATCCACATGCAGGTGTGTGCACAGCACATAGTCCACCGTCTCAGGCCGCACGCCCGCAGCTTCGAGATTGGCCAGCCAGGGCGACTTCAACTGATGGAAGTCGCGGAACGGCAGGCGTTCCTTGTCATCGCCCACGCAACTGTCGATCAACACGGTATGGCGTGGTGTGCGGATGACCCAGGTATGCATGCTGGCCATCATCTTGCCGTCGGCCGACACGAAGTCGGGCTTCATCCAGGCCTCGGCATGAAAACGTTCTGCGTCGTAGTCCGGGAAGAACGTCGTGGGGTCGAACAGCGGGCCAGCGGATTCCTCCACGCGGGTCACCGTGACATCGCCAAATCGCCAGCTCAGCATGTGTACTCCGGAGCGGTGGACCGGCGGGCCGGTGGAGCGCCCGAGTATGCCTGCAATGGCCCGCGCATCGCCTCGCGCAGCTGCCGTGCCCAGGGACATGTCCTGATGGCGAACCCCAGTCGTGAAACCAAGTCGAGTATCTCCAAGCTTGCCCGCGACCGCCTGCGTCCCGACAATTCGCGCCGCTTCAACCCGGCCGCTCGCTCATGCCCAGTTCCACATCGGATCGCACGTCTGCCCGCAGCAGTGCGTCGAAGCGCACGACGAAGAAAGCTGCGGCGTCCAAAGGTCGCAGCCCCAGCACAGCGGCCAGCATCGGGAGCGTCGGTTCCGTCGACGCACGCGTGCCAACCAAGGTCGTGAAATTCGGCGGCACGTCGATGGCTTCGGCCGCGCAGCTGCGCAAAGTGGCCGACATTGTGTTGGCCGATCCGCTGCGTCGCATCGTGGTGGTATCGGCGCCCGGCAAGCGCAACAGCCAGGACAGCAAGGTCACAGACCTGCTGATCGAGCTTGCCCGCGCGGGGCTCACACGCCAGGGCGTCGATGCCGCGCTGGCGACGGTAGTTGAGCGCTACGCGGCGATCGTGAATGGATTGAAGTTACCCGAGGAACTGCTTGCGCAGATCAACGCCGACCTGCGCGCGCGCGTCGCTGCAAAGGCAGCGAATGACGACGCCTACATCGACAACATGAAGGCCGCAGGCGAGGACCACAGCGCACAAGTCTTCGCCGCCTACCTGAAGCAGCTCGGCCACGAAGCGCACTATGTCAATCCGAAAGCTGCAGGCCTGGTGCTGACCGACGAGCCTGGCAACGCACGCGTGCTGCAGTCGTCCTACGGCAAGTTGCGTACCTTCCTTCGCAGGGCACCCGGCATAGTGGTGTTTCCAGGCTTCTTCGGTTACTCCGAAGCCGGCCGGGTGGTGACGTTCTCGCGTGGTGGCTCAGACATCACAGGCGCAATTCTCGCCGCCGCAGTCGACGCCAGCGTGTACGAGAACTACACCGATGTGGACGCCGTGTGTGTGGTCGATCCACGCCTCGTAAAGAACCCTGCCGAGGTGAAGGAAATCACCTATCGCGAAATGCGCGAGCTGTCCTACGCCGGCTTCTCGGTGTTCCACGACGAGGCACTGGAGCCGGTCTTCCACGCCGGCATTCCGGTGAACGTGCGCAACACCAACAATCCCGCGGCGCCCGGCACCATGATCCTGCCCAATCGCACTGCGGAAGTACTGCCGATCGTGGGCATTGCGGCAACCAGCGGCTTCTGCAGCCTGTACATCAGCAAGTACCTGATGAACCGCGAAGTGGGCTTCGGCCGCCGTGTACTGAATGTCCTCGAAGACGAAGGCGTGCCGTTTGAACACATGCCGACCGGCATCGACAACATGAGTGTGATCATGCGCGAGTCGCGCTTCACACCGGCCACCGAGGAACGCATCTTGCGTCGACTGCGCATGGAAATGGCGCCCGATGAAATTTCCATCGAGCGCGGCCTGGCGCTGGTGATGGTGGTCGGCGAAGGCATGCGCCATCAAGTGGGCGTGGCCGGCCGCGCATGTTCAGCGATCGCCAATGCAGGCGTGAACCTGGAGATGATCAACCAGGGCTCGAGCGAGGTCAGCATGATGTTCGGCATCAAGTCCGTGCAGATCGCAAGCGCTGTGAAGTCGCTGTATCAGGAGTTCTTTCCCGCACCGCACGCCGCGGAAAAACGAAGGGCGCCGCGGCGGCGCCCCTGAAACGCTTCACACTCGATCAAGCAGCGCGACAGGTTGCCGCTACAGCGCAAACACCTTGACAGCGTTTCCGCCCAGTACACGCGCGCGCCGGGCCGGCGTCAGGTCGGCCACCGCTGCGTTGATGAACGTCGCCGCAGCCAATGTTGAATCGATGTGCGGAAAGTCCGATCCCCAGAGAATGCGGTCTTCGCCGACAAGGTCCAGCATGCTGTCGAGTGAACGCTCCTCGGGCTCGGCAACGAAATAGAGATTGCGCTTGAAGTACTCGGAGGGGCGCAGTCGAAGTGCCTGTCCACCCAGCGCCTGCAACACGCCAAACACACGATGCTTCTGATCAAGGCGATCCATGAGATAGGCCGCGTAGCCGCAGCCCGCCTCGACACTCACGACCTTCAACAGCGGATGCCGATCGAACAGCCCGGACAACACAAGCGCTGCAACTGCGGGCATCAACTGCCCGGTCCCGCCCATTGCAAAGCCAAAGGTCAATCCCGGTTTGGTTTCATGCCACGCGCGAAACGCGTTGCTCTCCGCGCTGAAACGCACGATGACATGCAGACAGCCCGGTACACCGGCAGCCTGACAACGCGACCACAACGGATCGAACGCAGGATCGCCGGGGCCACGCCCGTCGATGACCTCCGGCGGTACGAACAGCCCGCGAAAGCCTGCGGCCAGACAGCGATCGAGCTCGCGTGCAGCTGCATCCACGTCGTACCAGTTCACAACGGCAACGGGCGCGATGCGACCATTCAACGCCTGCGCATACTCCATCATCCAGGTGTTGTAGGCGCGGCAATACGCGTTCGCCAACGCATGGTCCGCGGTGGGAAACGGCAGGATGCATATGGTTGGAAACACCACTGCCTTATCGACACCCCAGCGGTCCATCTGCGCGACACGCCCCGCGACATCGAATGATCCCGGCGGGCAACCATCGAGATAGCGCAGGCCCGAAGTGAAAAGCGTTTCACGCGGAATGTGTGCACCACCCAAACCCGCCAGCACGCCTTCAAGTACGGTGACCTCGCCAATCACCAGCCGCTCGCCATCCGGACCCGACTCGATGCGGATCGCACGATCACGAAACTGCGGCTCGAGATAGTTCTGCCAGAGGTCCGGCGGCTCGAGCACATGCGCGTCGCAGTCCACAACCGTGGTCCCCTGTGCCGGCTGAATATGTGGCGCAGTCGCTTCGTTCTGCAAGGTGCTCATCGCGGATCCTGAAGAGGGCATCGTGCCAGCACTTTCCTGTTGGGTTGATGCCGCTGACGGGTTGATATAGTCGCAGCGAACCCACCTCAGGAGAACAGCATGGATCTCGCCGACATTACGTATCGCATCGACGCTGGTGTTGCACATATCACCATCAACCGGCCCGAGCGCATGAATGCGTTCCGGGCGCAAACCTGCGAAGAACTCACATACGCATTCACCGACGCGGCCTGGAACAAACAAGTAGGCGTGGTGGTGTTCGCCGGCGCCGGCGACCGCGCCTTCTGCACCGGCGGCGATCAAAGCGCACATGTTCCCGGTGCCGGCTACGGCGGCCGCGGCACCATCGGCCTGCCGGTTGAAGCGTTGCACAGCGCCATCCGCGATTGTCCAAAGCCGGTGATTGCGCGCGTGCAGGGCTATGCCATCGGCGGTGGCAATGTCCTCGCAGCGCTCTGTGACCTGACCATCGCCAGCGAAACTGCACAGTTCGGACAGGTCGGCCCGCGCATGGGCTCGGTCGATCCCGGCTTCGGCACCGCGTACCTCGCGCGCATCGTTGGCGAAAAGAAAGCGCGCGAGATGTGGTTCCTGTGCAAGCGCTACAGCGCGAGCCAGGCAGAGGCGATGGGCCTTGTGAACATCGTGGTCGCGGCCGATCAGCTCGACGCCACGGTTGCCGAGTGGGCGCAGGAACTGCTGCAACGCAGCCCCATGGCATTGGCGCTGGCGAAACGCTCGATGAATGCAGACAGCGAATCCATTCGCGGATTGTCGTTGCTCGGCATGAGCGCCGTGGCGATGTACTACAACACGCCGGAGTCAGCCGAAGGTGGGCAAGCACAAAAGGACAAGCGGCCGGCGGACTTCAGTCCCTTTAGATTGGGGAGCTGATGATTACGAAGCTGGCAACGCGCACAGGAACGACCCCGGGGCATTGCCCAAGGGTCGTAGTTGAGCGAAGTGGCTAGTGACTCGCCATCTTCGGCGCACGCGGCCCGATGATGTGCTCGTACTTCTTCAGCGCGGCTTCTTCACGCTTGATGAGGTGGTAGTCGGGGAACATTTCGTTGGTGCCCTTGTAGCGGCCCAGCAGCTGGCGCGCCACCGTGACCTTGTGCACCTCTGTCGGGCCGTCAGCCAGACCCATATGGAACGAGTCCAGCACGCCTGCGGCAAACGGCATTTCAGTCGACAGGCCCAGCGAACCATGCACCTGCAGGGCGCGCGCAAACACGTCGTGATACACCTTCGGCATCTGCGCCTTCACGGCCGAGATGTCGTGGCGCACCAGTTTGTAGTCCTTCAGCGTGTCGATCTTCCAGGCGGTCTGCAGCACCAGCAGGCGGAACTGCTGAATGTCGATCCACGAGTCCGCAATCATTGCCTGGATGAGCTGCTTCTGCGCCAGCGCTTCGCCCTGCGTCGTGCGCGACAGTGCGCGCTCGCACATCATGTCGAATGCCTTCTGCATCTTGCCCATCGTGCGCATGGCGTGATGAATGCGCCCGCCGCCGAGGCGGGTCTGCGAAACCACGAAGCCCTGCCCCGGATTGCCGAGCATGTGATCGCGTGGGATGCGCACATTCGTGTAACGAATGTAGGCATGGCCGCCCTCCTCCTCGTAACCCACCGCAACGTTGCGCACGATTTCGATGCCGGGCGTTTCAATCGGCACGATGAACATCGACATGCGCTGATACGCAGGCGCCTCCGGATCGGTCACGGCCATCACGATCAGAAACGACGCCCAGCGGGCATTCGACGAAAACCATTTTTCGCCGTTGATCACCCATTCATCGCCCTGCTGTTCGGCGAGGCAGGTGAACACCTTTGGATCGGCACCGCCCTGCGGCTCTGTCATCGAATAGCAGGAGCAGATTT
The DNA here is from genome assembly GCA_945861675.1 of Klebsiella pneumoniae. Lineage (GTDB taxonomy): Bacteria > Pseudomonadota > Gammaproteobacteria > Pseudomonadales > Azotimanducaceae > CAMAVY01. Next base: position 14,001 of record CAMAVY010000052.1, read on the forward strand.
CGTTGTTCAGCAGCGGTTCGAGATAACGCGCCTTCTGCTCGAACGTGCCGTAGTGGGCAAGAATCTCCGCGTTGCCGGAATCCGGTGCCTGACAGCCGAATACCACCGGCGCGCATTTCGCGCGGCCAAGAATTTCGTTCATCAAGCCCAGCTTCACCTGGCCGTAACCCTGACCGCCCAGCTCGGGGCCAAGGTGGCACGCCCACAGGCCACGCTTCTTCACTTCCGCCTGCAGCGGTGGAATCAGCTTCACCCGGTTCGGGTCCTTGAAGTCGTTGGGGTGGCCCAGAATGAAGTCCAGCGGTTCGATCTCCTCGCGAACAAATGTGTTCATCCAGTCGAGGTGTTGCTGAAATTCAGGGTCAGTCGAAAAATCCCAGGCCATGGGGCAGCTCCTGTGTTTGCGAGTGTGTACGCGAGGGCGGGACTCTAACGCGAAGCCCCTGCCGGACGTCCATCGGAAACGCCCGCAGCAGCGGTCAAATCAGCAGCGCGCCGCGTCAGCCGGCCGGTACGTCGCCGCCATTCCTTGTCTTGCGTTTCGCGGGTGCGCGTGCAACCTCGCCCGCCTCAACAGCGGATGGTTCCGTTTCTTCAAGGCCAGCATCCGGCACGCTCTTGTCGGCGAACTGCGCCAGCAGCGTTTCCTGGGCTGAGCGCCGGCGCGACGCACCGTACTGCACCTGCTCATAGCGCCCGTCGGACTGCAGCAGCCAGGCCTGGCAGTTGTCACCCAGATAGTTGGTGAAGGCCTCTTCGACGACACGCTCACGCAGCCGTTTGTCTTCGATCGGAAAACCCACCTCAATGCGATGAAAGAAATTGCGCTCCATCCAGTCTGCAGACGCCAGATACACCAGCGGCTCGTCACCATTCTGGAAATAGAACACGCGCGTGTGCTCCAGGAAGCGGCCGATGATCGAGCGCACGGCAATGTTCTCCGACACACCCGGAACGCCCGGCCGCACCGCGCACAGCCCGCGCACGATGAGTTCAATACGCACACCGGCGCGGCTGGCGGCGTACAGCGCGCGAATAATCTGCGGCTCTACCAGCGAGTTCATCTTGGCCATGATGCGTGCGGGCCGGCCACGACGTGCGGCCTCTGCTTCGCGACCGATCATTTCCATCATGGAACGGTGCAGCGTGAACGGCGACTGCAACAGCTTCTTCAGCTTGCCTGCGCGACCCAGCGCCATCATCTGATGAAAGACCTTCTGCACGTCGTCGCACAACGCGGCATCGGCAGAGAACAGACCATAGTCGGTGTAAGTGCGCGCAGTTCTTGCGTGGTAGTTGCCTGTGCCTATGTGCACATAACGCCGCAGGTTTGCGCCTTCTCGGCGAACCACCAGGCACATCTTTGCGTGGGTCTTGTGCCCGACCACGCCGTACACCACATGCGCGCCCGCCTCCTGCAACAGGTTCGCAAGACTGATGTTCGCTTCTTCGTCGAAGCGCGCACGCAGTTCCACGACCACGGTCACTTCCTTGCCGGCGCGCGCCGCTTCCACCAGCGCTTGCACCACCACCGAATCGCTGCCCGTGCGGTACAAGGTCTGCCGGATCGCCAGCACATTGGGATCCGCCGCCGCCTGGCGCAGAAAATCGATGACCGGCGAGAAACTCTCGAACGGATGATGCAGCAGCAGGTCACCTTTGCGAATGGCCTCGAACAGATCGTGATGCCGGCGCAACCGCTGTGGCACCGATGGCACAAACGGCAGGTACTTCAATGCGGGGCGGTCGACAGCATCCGTCACGGCCATCAGCCGCGCGAGGTTCACCGGTCCATTGCAGCGATAGACATCGTCTTCGGTCAGACCGAACTGCTTCGTCAGGAATTCACCCAGTTCATCGGGAATATCGTCCGAAACCTCCAGGCGCACTTCGTCGCCGAAACGGCGTTGCGCAAGTTCGCCTTCCATTGCCCGCAGCAGATCGTCCACTTCCTCGTCGTCGACGAACAGGTCGGAGTTCCGCGTCACGCGAAACTGGTAGCAACCCGTGACCTTCATGCCAGGAAAGAGATCACCGACGTATTCGCGAATCACGCGCGACAGCAGCACGAATTCGTACTCAACATCAGCAAGGCCTTCAGCCAGCCGCACGACGCGCGGCAGCGAGCGCGGCGCCTGCACGACGGCCCGCCCGGAACTGCGTCCGAATGCGTCCCGCCCTTCAAGCGTGACGATGAAGTTCAGACTCTTGTTCAGGATGCGTGGGAACGGGTGCGCCGGATCCAGGCCCATCGGCGAGATGACGGGCAACACTTCACGCGTGAAATAGCGCTTGAGCCACTGCGATTGCCGCGCAGTCATTTCCGCACCGAGCATGCGGATACCTGCGTCGGACAGCTCGGGCAGCAGCACGCTGTTCAGCAGGCGGTATTGCTCGGCAACCAGCTCGTGCGCCAGCGTCGCGATGCGCCGAAGCTGCTCTGCAGGCGCCATGTTGTCCGGCCCCCGGTGCACCGCGCCAAACTCCAGCTGCTGTTTGAGACCAGCAACGCGAATCTCGAAGAATTCATCCAGGTTGGAACTGGCAATGCAGAGAAAGCGCAGGCGTTCGAGCAACGGAATGCCCACATCAGTTGCCTGTGCCAGAACGCGCCGGTTGAACTCCAACAGGCTGAGTTCCCTGTTGATGTAGAGATCCGGGTTGCTGAGATTGACTACGTCCGACACGGCTGCTGGGCCTTTTCGATTCAGAGAGTGGTGCGCACGCGCATAGGGTCCGAATGCAAACGCCCCCGGCCATTCTCAAGCAGCGGGCAATTCTTCACCCGCGGGCAGTTGTTCAAGTACAGGCAGTTCTTCTTCCTCAGGCAGTTCTTCATCCTCAGGCAGGGTTTCGCAGATCGACGACACGTCGCTACCATGCGCAGCAACATCGCTCCGGCGCGATTGTAGGCACAAGCGGAGTCGCATCAGCACAGAACACAGGCGCCAGCGCACACCGATGCAGGCGCAGACCGCCGCGACGCACACAGGCTATCCGACCCGAGCATGCACATGAGTGGCCGCGATCAATTGTTCGACACCCCACGGACACCCCAGGACTTTGCCTTCGACGAACCTGTGGTCGGCGTGTTTCCAGACATGATCCGGCGTTCTGTTCCTGGCTACGAGCTGGTGATCGAGATGTCCGCCATGCTGGCGGCCCGCCACGTCCCGCCCGGCGGCTTGTGTTTCGACCTTGGCAGCTCTCTTGGCGCCACCAGCCTCGCCCTGCAGACGGCGATCCGCACCGCGCATGTGTGCATCGTCGGCGTCGACTCTGCGCCGGCAATGATCGCCAGGGCCCGTGCCAACCAGGCAGCCGCGGCGCAATCGACGGCGGCGGCACGCCGCGATGACGCAACGGCACCGGCGATCGAGTTCCGCTGTGCCGATCTGCTCGACGTGGACTGCACGGGCGCCCATGCAGTGCTGATGAACTTTACGTTGCAGTTTGTGCCACCCGCCAAACGTCTGGCCTTACTCACGCGCTTGCGCACACAGCTCGCGCCAGGCGGCGTGCTGCTGTACGCAGAGAAGCTCGCCGCAAGCACCCACGCTGAACCGGGGCGCAGCACGGACGATGCGGTACTGCCCTGGGACGAGGACGCACACGTCGACTTCAAGCGCGCCAACGGCTACAGCGAGTTGGCCATCGCACAGAAGCGCACGGCACTGGAGCAGGTCATGCAGCCCGATACCATCGAGCAACACCAGGCGCGGCTATTCGCTGCGGGCTTCGGCTGGCAGCACTGCTGGTTCCGCTGCCTGAACTGGGCCGCATTTGCAGCACGGCCGTGATGACCGAACGGTTGCACACCGCCTACCTGCCGTTCTGGCGCAATCTGGAAGCCGGCCCGCTGCACGACCTTGCGGCCGAGCTGCGCAGCACGACCACGCATCGCATCGACGGGCTGAAGCACGGCGATATTGCCCGCTGGCAAGCCGCTCTGGCGGAGCTACCGGCAGCCCCCTGCATGGTTCAGCTGACCACGGACGCCGTCACTGCCCGATCCGCAACGGTTGCCGACGAGCTCACACGGGCGCGCCACCGACACGCGCTACAGCAGTTTCACCCCTGGCGGAAGGGGCCATTCGATCTGGCCGGTATCCACATCGACAGCGAGTGGCGCAGCCAGCTGAAGTGGCAGCGCTGCCTGGATGCCGGCATCGATCTGACCGATGCCGCCGTGCTGGACGTCGGCGCGGGCAATGGCTACTACGCGTTGCGCATGTTGGGTGCCGGCGCGCAATGCGTGCTTGGCGTCGACCCGACCCTGCTCTATTGCTTCCAGTCGCTGGCCGTCCAGCGTTTCACCCACTGCCATGCAGCAGCGGTATTGCCACTCGCGCTGCACGAGCTGCCGCCCGCGCGACCGTGCTTCGACTACGTGTTCTCAATGGGTGTGCTGTATCACCAGCGCGACCATACTGAGCACCTGCGCGCGCTGGCGGCATGGTTGAAGCCTGGCGGCACGCTGGTGCTCGAAACGCTGGTGCTGCCCGACGACGAAAGCGATGCACTGCTGGAACCGCCAGATCGCTACGCGCGGATGCGCAACGTCTATGCGATTCCACGCAGCGACACGCTCGCTGCGTGGATCCGCTCGGCAGGACTCACGCGCGTACAGCGTGCGCACATCGGACCAACAACCACTGCTGAGCAGCGCGCCACCGACTGGATGCACTTCGATTCCCTGTCGGCAGCGTTGAACCCAAACAACCTCAGCCGCACCATAGAGGGCTGGTTGGCGCCTACGCGCGGGCTGTTTACGGCAAGCCGCGCATGGTCCTGAATGTGCACACACCAATCTGCATGAGCATGCTTGCATGCCAATGGAAGCTCGTATGCCACTGGAGATAGAGCGCAAGTTTCTGATCGGCGACAGCGCACGCCTCGCTACGGTACTGCAATCGCTGCACGGCACACATATGCGCCAGGGCTACCTGGCCCAGGGCAACATCACCGTGCGCGTGCGCATCACCGACACCCAGGCCTGGCTGACACTGAAGAGCGCCACGGTGGGTCTGACGCGCAGCGAATTCGAGTATCCGATTCCCATTCAGGACGCCGATGCCCTGCTGACGCTGAGTGCAGGCCCGGTGCTTGCGAAAACACGCTATCGCGTTCCTGTTGACGACCACGTATTCGAAGTAGACGTGTTCCACGGCGCAATCGCGCCGCTCGTCATCGCCGAAGTCGAACTGCGCAGCGAACACGAACTGTTCATGCGCCCGGACTGGCTGGGTACCGACGTCAGCCACGACCCGCAGTATCGGAACAGCGACCTGGTGAAGCGGTTGAGTTCCGGCACTGAGGCACCGGCGCCGTGAACAACGAGGCGGATGTCAGCCACACAGGTCTCACGCCTGACCTGCCAGCAGAGTCCTTTGCCGGCTGCTACTGGTTGAAGGCTGTGCTGGCCGCGTTCTGTCGCACGCTCGGTTTGTCGAGCACGGACGACACACGTGCCCTGCAGACACGCGTAGCTTGGTGGGCTGAACGCAGTCGACCGAATAGGAACGACAAGACATGAGGTCAGACAGGCGGCGGTGGTTCAGCCTGGCCACCCCCGCGCGAACATCGAAACACGCCCGCCGCCGCACTCCAACGCAAGGCACCCGCCGAACATGTCTGCAGAACAACCGACCGTCTCTACGCCCCCGCAGATCATCGCGACACATTGGGATCTGATTGTCGTCGGTGCTGGTAACGCCGCCCTCTGCGCGGCACTCGCGGCGCGTGAGCGCGGCGCGCAGGTGCTGGTGCTCGAGTGCGCCCCGGAAGCCGAACGCGGTGGCAACTCGACGTTCACCGCCGGCGCCATTCGCACCGTGTACAACAGCGTGGACGAGCTACGCGCACTCATGCCCGAGCTGACCGACGAACAGCTGGCGAATACCGATTTCGGTCAATACACCGCCGAGCAGTTCTTCGACGACATGGGCCGGGTCAGCGAATACCGCACCGATCCAATGTTGTGTGAACTGCTGGTCACCCGCAGTTACGAGACGCTGCACTGGCTGCGCACGAAGGGCATCCGCTTTGCGCCCATCTATGGTCGTCAGGCATTCAAGGTGGATGGCCGCTTCAAGTTCTGGGGCGGGCTGACAGTCGAAGCATGGGGCGGAGGTCCAGGGCTGGTCGACGGCCTGACGCGGCTTTGTGCGCGGCAAGGCATTCCCATTGTCTACAACGCGCGCGTCCAGAGCCTCATCGCGGGCGATGCTGGCGTAACCGGTGTGCACGCGCGGATTGATCGCAAGCGCACGCACCTGCAGGCGCGCGCGACGGTGCTCGCATGTGGCGGTTTCGAGGCCAACCCGGAATGGCGAACGCGCTATCTCGGACCCGGCTGGGATCTGGCGCGTGTGCGCGGTACGCGCTTCAACACCGGTGACGGCCTGCGCATGGCGCTGGACATTGGTGCCGCGCCAGCAGGCAACTGGTCGGGCTGTCATGCCGTCGGTTGGGAACGCAATGCACCCGAGTTCGGCGACCTTTCCGTGGGCGATGGCTTCCAGAAACACTCCTATCCCTTCGGCGTCATGCTCAACGCGCGTGGCGAGCGTTTCATCGACGAAGGTGCGGACTTCCGCAACTACACCTATGCCAAGTACGGCAGGGTCATACTGGAACAGCCACAGCAGTTTGCCTGGCAGATCTTCGACGCACAGGTGTTGCACCTGCTGCGCGACGAATACCGCATCCGCCAGGTGACCAAAGTGTCCGCGCCAACACTCGAGCAGCTGGTGACGCAACTCGAAGGCGTGAATCCGGCGACTGCGCTGCACACATTGCACGCGTTCAACGACGCGGTCATGCAGGAGGTGCCGTTCAATCCCAACATCAAGGACGGCCGCGGCACGCGCGACCTGCCCATCCCAAAGTCGAACTGGGCCAACACACTTACGCAGGCGCCCTTCGAGGCATACGCAGTCACCTGTGGCATTACCTTCACGTTTGGCGGGCTGCGCATCGATGCCAATGCACAGGTGCAGGACATGGACGGCCAACCGATCAAGGGTCTCTATGCCGCGGGCGAAATGGTGGGCGGTCTGTTCTACTTCAACTATCCGGGCGGCACCGGGTTGATGTCCGGCGCAGTGTTCGGACGAATTGCTGGCAGCTGTGCTGCAGAGGCCGCTCGATCCAATCTGCTTAGCTGAACGATGATCGAAGGCCACGATACCCATAAACCCTGAGTCGACCGAACGAGCAACACACATGCAGGACCTGGCAGGAAAAGTAGCCGTCATCACTGGCGCAGGCGACGGCATGGGTCGCGCCATTGCGTTGGCGTTTGCGCGCCGAGGCATGCACATCGTGGCCGCAGATATCGATGAGGCGCGGCTGGCGCGTATTGGCACCGAACTGCACGCGTTGGGCGTCGATGTGCTGCTGCAGCGCACCGACGTGGCCGATCCTGAACAGGTACGGCGGTTGTGCGACGAGAGCTTTGGCCGCTTCAAGCAGGTGAACCTGCTCGTCAACAACGCGGGCGTAGTCGGTTCATTGTCAACGCGCTTGCGCGATATCGACCTGCGCGCCTGGGATTGGGTGCTCGACATCAATCTCAAAGGCGTCGTGTACGGACTGCACTACTTCCTGCCGCGCATGCTGGACAGCGGCGCAGCGGGCCACATCGTCAACACCGCATCCATGGCGGGGCTCAGCTCAGGGCTCGGCGGCGGTGCATACACGGCATCGAAACATGCTGTCGTGGCGATCAGCCGCACACTGAAGGCAGAAACCGAAGGCACACAGATTGGCGTCTCAGTGCTCTGCCCATCCTTTGTCAACACCAACCTCGTGCACAACACGCGCGCCCTGGTCGCGGGGCGCAACGACATGCCGTCCGACCGCGCGCGGCAGGCATAGACGATGGCGCGATGGCGCGCCTGCAGGACTTCGTGGCCGCCGGCATCGAGCCCGCACAGGTCGCCGAAATGGTTGTCGACTCGGTGCAGTGCAACCGCTTCTACATCCTCACGCACCCGGAGTCGCTCGCCGGGCTCGAACAGAACACCTGGCAACAGATTCGTGATGATCACGCCGACCTGCAGCAGAAGTTCGCCCCGCCGGAAACGGACGTAGCGCAAGGCTGACGAGATGCTCTGCCTGCGGGCGCCGATAACGTGATCCACGCCAGACCTCGCAGAGCCCCCGCGCGGAGACCCTGATGCAGGCGCGCCGTGTCAGCGAGCAGCGCCACATCGAAAGCCCGCACGATGCAGGAAGAACTGCATGGCGCGGTGCATGTCCACCAAGCCTGACGACGGTGGGCAAACCTTCTTCCGCTGGACGAACAAGTGCCTTGAGACGTCCCCACCTGAGCCAAGCAGATTGCGCGTGACTCCGTCCGAACTGCAATACACGTTGCTGCGTTGAACTTGCGACTCAAGTTCCGGGCATCTGACTGTGGCATTGCATTGGGCTTGCGCCGACATACCCGCCCCGTCGCGGGGTCAGATTGGTTTTTGGGCCGAAACGTATTCGGAGGTAGCTACGTCGTACGCGGTGACGTTACTCGTGGTGGTGTGCATCGTGATTGATGTGGTAGTGGCGGTGGTGATTGGCGTGCTACCTCTGCCGCTGCCGCTGCCGCTGCCGCTGCCGCTGAACGGAAGCCCTTGAGCCGGGCAGCGAGCGCAAGGCTCGACGCAGGCTGAGTCCCACAGATTGCGGGATTCAGCCTTCGAAACCATGCGGCCTCGAGACATGCATCACCGCATCACTGCTTACGCCCAACCAGATTCCGCACTGACCGGAAGGTCCACCCGCAAGCTTCATGCGCGATTGGCCATCACCGACGTAGATACCTCCAACCAGATCCGCCCGAGCATCGGTCCCTGGCATGCCGTGCCGACAGGCAACGTGGGCTTGCCGGAAATTCGGGAATCGGCTGCGGAATCGTTTGCGCATTCCGTCGCAGAATCAGCCGCGGAAATAGTTGCCAACCACAGCTCCCACAACCAGCAACACACAAATGAGTACCAGCCGCATCACGGGTAACGGACGAGGATCGCTCTGCGCGAACGCTGGAAGCGCCGGGCGCACGCTGCGCTTGCGCAGCAGTTCGGCCAGTGTGGCTGCCTCCGTGTCAGGCACCTCGCGCTTTGCATCTGTGTTGGATGGCTGTTCGTCACCCGCATCCGCATCGCGTTTCACCGGCGCGGCTGCGCGCAGATCGGCCAACGCCTCGGCACATGCAGCACAGCCTGCGACGTGAGCGCGCAACACGCGTAACGAGCGCGAACGATCTTCGCCAAGCCCCGTGAGCCTGTTGTCGCGAACACGCAGCAGTTCGGCCATTGAGAGGTGCATACAGGCGACTTGCGTTACAGCAGAAGGATTGCGGCTCAGGCCGTGGCGTCGAAGAATATCTTCGGGCTGGTAATGGGAGCCCCGGCCCGACTGAGCACGTACCGTACTGCACTCTTGATGAAATTGACGAGCCCGGGGCGCCGCCAGTCGGGAAACGCTCTGGTCTCACTGCGGCGCACCTTGAAACTTGCGCCCGTCAGCATCTCGCGCAGCCGGCGGGGCGAAAAGCTCTGTGCGTGGCCCCAACGATGAAATGTCTCACCGCAGTGCGGACACAGCACACGATTGTTCAGCAGCACTTCATTGGCGGGCACCGTGCCGAAGAACCGGCCGGCGGGTTTGAGCACCCGGCGGACTTCCTTGAGCGTCATGCGCAGGTCTTCGTCTCCGAGGTGCTCGAGCACCTCGGTCATGATCACCGCATCGAACTGATCACTGGCAAATGGCATGGCTTGCGAGTGCCCGACTTGTGCCCGCTCACCGAATCCGTTCTCAGCCCGCATGCGCTCGATCGTCTCGGCACTCGGGTCAAGGCAACTGACGATCACACCGCGTACGGCTAACGACACTTCCAGTGCGCCACGCCCCACGCCTATGTTGAGCACACTCATGCCTTTCGTTGTCTGCCTGGCCAGGTACGCATAACGCGGGCCGGCATTCGAAAAAGCGACATTGCCCTCTTCATGATT
>CAMAVY010000053.1 GCA_945861675.1 Klebsiella pneumoniae
GCACAACGACCTGCCGGTAAGTTGTGCAGCTTCGCAGCGCAACGGCATGACGGGAGAGCGCCATGACGATCGATGCCAAACACCCCACCGTTTCGCGTGAAGAATGGCTGCGCGCACGCACGGCGCTGCTCGCGCGCGAAAAGGAACTCACCAAGGTACGTGAAGCCATTGCGGCGGAGCGTCGCGCGTTGCCATGGGTGCGCGTGGACGCGGAATACCGGTTCACCGGCGCAAGAGGCGAGCGCACCCTGCTGCAGTTGTTTGGCGCGCGCAGCCAGCTGCTCGTCTATCACTTCATGTATCCGGCGCACTGGCAGGCCGGCTGCAAAAGTTGCTCGTTCTGGGCCGACGGCTACAACGGCATCCTGCCGCATCTGGCCGCGCGCGACGTGGCGCTGGTGGCCGTGTCCATCGCGCCGTACCCGACCCTTGCGGCATTTCGCCAGCGCATGGGCTGGCAGTTCGACTGGGTCTCATCGGACGGCTGCGACTTCAATCGAGATTTCGGCGTGGCGATTTCACGCGAGGAGATCGAAGCGCGCACGCCTGTGTACAACTTCGGTACGCAGCCATTCGGCGTGGACGAGGCGCCCGGCATTTCCGTGTTTGCGCGCAACGCGGCTGGCGAGGTCTTCCACACCTACTCCTGCTATTCGCGCGGGCTGGATTGGCTGAACCCCACCTATCAGCTGCTGGACCTGGTGCCTGACGGCCGCGCAGAGGCGGGGCTGCCCTATCCGATGGCGTGGGTGCAGCTGCACGATCAGTATCCGGCGTAGCGGTCTGCCAACTGCCGCGCGTTGAGTCTCACGCCCTTCCAGCACCGAAGTCACGCGCATGTCACTCATGCCACAGAGGATCGCAAGGTGCCCGGCAGGCGCCGGGATGCCCATCACCGATCCATGAGGCCACAACCATGACGATCCGCCGCGTACTTCTCGCCGCCTTGCTCATCGCACACACCGCCAGTGCATATGCGCTGGACATCATCCTGACCAATGACGACGGCTTCGAGACCGCAAACATCCGCGCGTTGCACGAGCGCCTCACGGCCGCGGGGCACAACGTGCGCATCGCGGCGCCTACGCAGAACAACAGCGGGCGCGGCGGTTTCGTGGAGTTTCTGCGGCCGCTGACGCCGCTGGCGCGCGCCAGCCGCTACGGCGCAGCTTCCGTGGGTGCGCCGGGTGTGGGCGCCGACCCGAGCAATGCACAGGTGTTCTACGTGGACAGCACGCCGGTGGCAGCACTGCTGTATGGCCTGGACGTAGTGGCGCAGAAAGCCTTCGGCCATCAGCCGGACCTCGTGATCTCCGGCCCGAACGAAGGCAACAACACCGGCATGGTGAACATCAGTTCAGGCACCGTGGCGAACGCGCTGTATGCAATCAACCGCGGTATCCCCGCAATCGCTGTGTCGGACAACCGCACCGGCAGCCGCGCGCACACGGCGCTGCAACCCGGCGACATCGAATTCGAAGTGGCCGACATCGTCGTCGGCCTTGTGCAACGCCTGGAGCGCGCAAAGCGTGGCCATCGCGATACGCCGTTGCTGCCGCAGGGCCTTGGCTTGAACGTGAACATTCCTGCGTTTGCGGTGGGTACCGGCAGAACACTTCGCATGGCGCCGTCGCGCATGGGCGTGGCCACAGCGTTCGCACCAGTGTTCTTCGAGCGGCTATCCGACAGCGCAGTGGCACGCGGCGTTGGTCTGAACTTGCCACTGCCGGGTGTCTCGATCGTCGGTCGCGGCGAAACACCGCCCGCGGGCGTGGAGCTGCCGCAGGACACGCGCCGCAGTTCCGAACAGAACGTGATCGAGCGTGGCCTGATCAGCATCACGGTAATCCAGGGCGTGCCGCAGGCCGAGCGCGTGCTGGAGAGCCTGTTGGGCGGCGAACGCGAACATCGGTAACCGCACACCCTTCAGGCACTGATGTGGTTTGATCTTCGCGGCGCGGCGCGCGGTGCGCGGCGCGCGGTGCGCTGGCCTAACAGATCAACGATGCCTTGGAGGAACCATGCTCGGACGCTTGCGACTGCTCGTGATGCTGTCTGCCGCGCTTGCCGTGACAGCGACCGCAGCCGCCGAGCAGTTGACTCCGACCGAGCAGCGCGCCGCGATTGATGCGGCGGCAACGCTGATCGAACAGCGTTACGTCGATCCCGACAGGGGCAGGTCGATTGCACGAGCATTGCGGCAGTCGCGCGGTGCATGGGCTGCCCCGATCGAAGCGGACCAGTTTGCCGCGCAAGTCACCAAGCTCCTCCGCGACGTGTCGAAGGACGGGCATCTGGGCCTGTCCTACAGCGCCACGCCGCTGCCAGAAGAAACGGGCGAAGCTGAATTCAATGCCGCAGAGATGCTCAATTGGTACGGGCCACAGCTCAACCATGGCGTCGAACGCATCGAACGCCTGGCGGGCAACATCATGCTGCTCGACCTGCGGGTCTTTCCGCCGGCAGAAATGGCAGGAGATGTATTTGCCGCTGCAATGACGGTGGTGGCGCAAGGCGATGCGCTGATCATCGACCTGCGCCGCAATGGCGGTGGCGCAGACACGGCCAACCTTGTCATCGGCTATCTCGTTCCCGGCGGCAGCCCGCTCAGCGGCGCCTATGACCGGCCAAGCAACACGACAACACCGAATCAGTCGCCATCATGGGTGCCCGGCCGACGCTTTGGCGCCACCAAGCCGGTGTTCATCCTGACTTCGCACCGGACATTCTCGGCCGCGGAGAGCGTTGCCTATGATCTGCAGGCGCTGAAACGGGCGACGATCATCGGCGAAACCACAGGCGGTGGCGCGCACCCGTTCGAATACCGTCGCATCCACCCGCACTTTGCGGTCGACCTGCCCGAAGCACGGTCGATCAACCCGATCACCGGCACCAACTGGCAGGGCGTTGGCGTCAAGCCCGATGTGGCCGTGCGTGCCGATCAGGCGCTCGACACTGCGATTGCCCTGGCCCGCGCAGCGATAGACAAGGCCCGCGCAGCGATCGAGAAAGGTCGATCAGAACTCGCATCGCACGCTCAATAGTGAGCTTCGGCAGCGCGCGCAGGAAACCTGTTCAACCCGGGCTGCGCGGATCCAACCGATACACGAAGCGATCTGCCGCGAAGCCCGCGCGCTCCGTGGGATTGTCCACGAGCGACGCCTGCATCGCGTAGATGTTGCCGCCGATGCGCACGCGCACCCGCGGGTCAGCGCGCAGGTTCGTCAACCAGCCTCGACCTTCGGCCGGGTCGATGTACAGGCGGCCGTTGCGCACTACGTAGTTGATCTCTACCGAGTACGGATCTTCCGGCCGCGTCTCAAGCTCGAACACGCCATCCTGCAACGCAGACCAATCACCCGGCGTGGCCGCTGCCGTCGCGCCGTGGAATGCACCACCAGGAATCATCGCCAGCGGCCCGTTGCAGCCGCCAATCGACGTGAGAAGCACGAGCAGAATCATCAGCATTGTCGGCAGATATGGCAGTCGCATCCCGGTGGCACTCAGCATGTTGGTGCTGCATTCTTGCGGCGGCTCAGCGGTTCGACAACGCCGCTTTGCGCATGCACCACATACATAAACGTTGCGGCCCCTCCCACAGGTCGAGGTAACACGCGCATGGCGCCTTCAGCGCTGACCGACTGGAATCTGTTGCGATCATTCCTCGCCGTTGTAGAAACAGCTTCGCTGAGCCGCGCTGCGACGCGCCTGGGCTTGACCCAGCCGAGCGTGAGCAGACACATGCGCGAGCTCGAAGCACTGCTGGGCGAAACGCTGTTCGATCGTCGGCCTTCGGGACTGGTGCCAACCTCACGCGCGCAGTCGCTGTATGAAGTCGCGCGAGGCATGGAGGTGTTGGCGCGGCGCGCCGAGGAGAGTTTCGGTGATGCTGAGGAAAACATCACGGGCGTGGTCCGCGTAGCCACCAGCGAGGCTTTCGGTGTGCATGTGCTGCCGATGTGGCTGACCTCGCTGCTGGAGGACGAACGCGAGCTCGAGATCGAGTTGCATGTTTCCCAACGCACCGAGAATCTCATTCGCCGCGACGCCGATATCGCGGTGCGTTTTGTTCGGCCCGAACAGGACGGGGTGATCGCGAAGCGTGTCGGGCAGGTGCGCCTGGGCCTGTTCGCCAGCAAAGCGTATCTGGCCCGCTTCGGTGTGCCTGCTTCGCTTGAAGATCTCGCCGGGCACCTGGTCGTTGGCGTGGACAAACAGCTATCTACACACGGAGCCGCTTCCGGGGGTACGCACGGACCCGCTTCCGGGGGTACGCCCGGACCCGCCTCCGGGGCTGCGCAGGTAACGGGCCCCATGGGCAGCATGGCCAATCCTCAGACACGGACGCGCTTTCGAACCGACTCTGTGCTTGCGCGACTCGCCGCAGTTGAGGCGGGTATGGGCATCGGCCCTGTTCTTACGCCACTCGCAGAAGCGCGGCCACACCTGCAGCAGGTGCTGGTCGATCAGTTGCGTTTCCCCGCGATGGATATCTGGTTGTGCGGCCACGACGATCTGCGCCGAAGTGCGCGCATCCGCAGGGTCTATGACTTTCTCGACGTGAAGCTGAGCGCAAGTTTCGGCGACAGATCGGACTGAGTCGCCGACGCCCGCAGAGCTGCGCCGAAGTGCGCGCTACTCCGCGGGCACCACACAACTGAAGTTGGCAGCGTCATCCGTGCTGCCCTGCCCGCTCCATTTCGCCACCGCGGGATACACGCATAGCGGCCGGGTGCGTGTTGTCACGCCGTCGACAGTCACGCCCTCAAGCATGCGCGCCGCAATCACCTTGTCAGGCGCAACGCCGCGCTCGACCCAATTCTCGAGTGCACCCAGCATGTCGAAACTGCTTGTTCCAGGCCCGCCCGAGCAGTGCGCCATACCGGGCACCATGAACAAACGGAAGAAGCTCTGCGTGTGCGCCAACGCATCAGCACGGGTGCGCTGCGGCGCTGACGGGGGTTCAGCGCTGGCAAACGCATCAACAACTTCATCAACAACACGCTCGTAGTACGCAATGGCTGCCAGCGGAGAAATGTCCGGATCGCTCCAGCCGTGATACACGATCAGCTTGCCGCCACGCGCCTGCAGCGGCTGCAGGTTTGGATCATTCGCGTCCACCGCCTGCGCCGTGCGCTGCAATGCCAACGGCAGATCACGGTCGTAGTCGAAGCTGCGGAAATCCCAATCGGGATTTCCGAACACAACATTCTTGAACCAGCCTTCCGCCGCGTACCAATGCAAGCCCGTGAACGGCGCCGTGCCAATGGTCCACGCCGCCCAGCCCGCCGGCGAAGCTTCGCCGCCGGGCACGAGACCCGGATACACAAGCTCGCCGTTGGACGTGTGTACCCCGGCCCAGATGTCTTTGATTGCCTGCACCTGCTTGGCAGTCATGCAGGTCGCAACATCCTGGCCATCTGCACACTGCAATTGCGCCGGATCGAACCTGCACTTGCGCGGATCATCGAGCACGCCATCGCGAATGCCATCCAGCGCATCGCAGGCTGCGGTGACGGCATCGCCCAGTAGTGCAATCTTGCTGGCAGGAATATAGCTCTCTGGATCCTTCAAGGTCGCCAGCGAATACCAGAGATGCGCACCGGCATAGAAGCGCGTCCAATCGTTGGCAGGGTCGCCGGCGATGATGCCGTCGTAGTCGTCGGGATAACGTTGCGCTTCCATCAGGCCCTGCTGCCCGCCCTTCGAGCAGCCCACGTAGTACGCGTGTGCTGCGGGACGCGCATAGAACTTCTGCACGATGGCCTTCGCATGCACCGTCGTCACGTGCAGCGCGCGATGGCCGAAATCCGCGACCAGCTCCGGGTGCCCCAATGCCCAGGTCGAGTCGAACGGCCGCGCATTCACATGGCCCGTGTCGGTGCTGGCAGTCGCGTAGCCGCGCAGCAGCGCCGTCGTCATTGCCGCGTAGCTGATTTCACCGGCCGTGCCGCCGTTGCCCACGCCTTGAAACTTGCCGTTCCAGCCGTTCGTCGGCAGCCACACTTCAAACTGCACAGCGGGCTCTGCGATGGCTTGCACACGACAGAACGCCGGCAGCGCAACTGCGGGGGTTGCTGTGGCGCTGGCACGAGCCGCATTGGGCAAAACGAATGGCCCCGCGGGGACAAGCGTGGCAGCACGAACCTTCGCTGCGTCCAACGGCATGCCGACCAGTTCGGTGCATTCATCTGCGGCCGCGCACATGCCGACAGAGATCGAAAACGACAACGCCAACGCAGCCATCCGCATCATGTATCTGCCCCCACATCGTGAATGTTCGCGAAACGTCCGGCGCTGCCGCTAGGCGAAGTCACCGGCGACACGCCGCCAATCCGCCTCCAGTGACCAGTAAGCCATCCACTCGCTGAGGTAAGCACGGTCAAGCACGGGACGTGTCGCGAGTATTGCTTCGATGTCCGCCAGGTCCTGGTAGCGGCCGGCAATCAACTTGTGCAACAACACGTCTTCGACGGTCAGCACTGGCACGTGCATCGTCGCATCGACCAGTTCGTGCCGCGCGCGCTGGATGGCCACCTGCTGATAGTCGGTGCCTGCGACCAGAAGATCCGCGGATCCAAGCGCCGGATGCTGCAGACGCAGCAACTCGCCGTCGCTGTCGGCCTGGCGCACTCGCCATCCCGCTTGCTCAAGCGCAACACGAAGTTGCGTGAGGTTTTCCCCCGTGTTGGCCAGCAGCAGATCAATGTCCTGCGTGAATCGAGCGCTGTTGCGGTAACGGTTAGCCGCATGCGCACCTATCAGCACCCAGGCGATGCCCAGGTGCTGGAGAAGCTGTTTCAGCGCGCCCAGCGCGCTACTTGCCGTTGTCGCCATCTTCGCTGGCCAACAACGGGACATGGGGGTTCGCCCGTCGCGTCCGCAGTCGCGCGAGATATGCCCGATGACTGGCAAGGTCGCCATCTGCCGATTCCTCGTTCAGAAGCTGCCCACCCATCTCCTGATGCAATTGCTCAAGCACGGCAAAACGTTCGAAGGACGCCTTGAGCGATGCCGGCGGGCGCGAATCTTCCTGTACCGCATTGGCACGGCCAATGCGGGCAAAGTACGCGCGATCCTGTTCAGTCGATCGTTTCATCGCCGGACTATATCAACGCAGTGCCGGTGTCACCGGCATCCACACAACCCTGGTCATTCAGCACCTGCGCCGAAAGGACGACTTCTTCTACATCGCGCCCTTCATCAGCACTGGCGCGACACGCAACCTGGTAGGCCTTAGCCCTCGTGTTCGCTGCGACCACGCGCATGAGCTCGCCATCGCGAAAGTGCAATGCGGCGTGATCATCCACTGCAGAGCCTGCAGGAACCGCACCGTCCAACATCAGCCGTTGGTATGTTGGCCGGCGTTCTGCTTCACCGTCGTAGTGTGGACAGCAGCTTCCACTGAGCATGCCGAGGCCAGGCAACGCACGCAGGCCATCACCCCAGGAGTCGGTGATGCCCTGCTCGAACCAGCAGATCGCGCCAGCGCTGGTGCCCGCCAGCACCACGCCCGCAGCAGCCGCTTCGGCCAACAGCGCGGGCAGACCCCAGTCGCGCCAGAGCGCCAGCAAGCTCTTTGTGTTGCCGCCACCGACATACACAAGATGCTGCGCAAGCAACTGATCGCGCAGTGCACGGGTGCGACGGAACAGAGAAACATGCGACGGCTCGCAGCCCAGCGCGGCGAAGGTCTCGTAGAACCTGGCAACGTAAGTGTCGTTGTCGCCGCTGGCACTGCCAATGAAGCACACGCGTGGCCGCGCCTGCTGCGCCTCCTGGGTCAACTGGGTCTGCGCAAGCAGGTAGCGTTCGATGCGAGGCGCGCGCGGCGCTTCGCTGAACCCTGTTCCACCAATGGCAATGATCTGACCTGTCTGCATCGCTGCTTCAACATGTTGTTTTGCGTGCCACGCGCGACGGTGGCACGTGAGAAGGGGTTACGTCGCGCCAGGCCCGCGCGGTACTGTCGAGCTTGAGCGTGCAACGAGCATGGGGCAAACGGAACATGAATGATTTGAACGGCAAGATCGCTGTCATCACCGGGGGTGCCAGTGGCATCGGTCTGGGCATGGCGCGCGCCTTCGCAGGTGCGGGCATGAAACTCGTGTTGGCAGATCTGGACGATGCTGCCCGCGACGCAGCCATCGCAGAATTTCGTACCGCGGGCACCGACGCCGTCGGCATGCATTGCGATGTCTCGGTACACGAACAGGTTCAGGCGCTGGCGGCACTGGCCACCGAGACCTATGGCGGCGTGCACATTCTGTGCAACAACGCAGGCATTGGCATTCCCACTGCCACCCTTCCCATGAAGCTCAGCGACTGGCGCTGGATTCTGGATGTCGATCTGTATGGTCCCATCTACGGAGTGGAAGTGTTCCTGCCGATCATGGAAGCGCAGGGCGAAGGCCACATCAATTCCACGTCTTCGATGGCGGGGTTGTTCGCCGGTGGCTTCATGGGCGCATACAACGTTGCGAAGCACGGTGTGGTGGCATTGATGGCCACACTGGCGCGCGATCTCGCGGGCCGCAAGAGCCCCATTACGGCGTCAGTGCTATGCCCAGGGCCGATCAACACCAACATCAGTCGGCACTCGGTGGCCTATCGCCCTGGACGCGCGAAACCCAAAGCCGACAGCGCAGGTGCGGGCCAGGCAGCTGCCGGCATTCAGAAAATGCTCGAAGAGCAGGGCATGAACCCCGATGACGTGGGCACGCTGGTACTGAACGCGGTGCGCAGTGGCCAGTTCTGGATCCTCACGCATCCAGGCATGGCGAAGATCATCACGAAACAAGCGTCGGCGCTGGCCGCCGAGGGTCGACTGACGGGTATCTGAAGGCGCGCGCTTCAGCGTGGTGCTGAAGCGCGGCGCACAAGCAGAACGCGTTGTTATGACAGAAGCGCCGTCACGGCAAACCCCAACGCCAGCAGAAGCAGCAGCACCACGACAGGCAATGGCGCCACGCGAATGACTGCGTGCACAGGAAACACGTGGGTGTCTTCAATGGCCGCCCACTTGTGCATTCCACCGCCGAGTTTCTGCAACGCCTTCACCATGTCGAGCATGTCGCGCCGACTGCGATAGCGAACGATGGCCACGACATCCCACTTCGTCGCACCGGTGTGCGGAATGAATGCACCGACGACCCGGCTGACGAAGATCGGATACGAGCCACGCTTCAGCAGCTGCGGCAGCACGATGCGTGAATAACGCGCATCGGCCGCGCGTGCATCGATGCCAAAGCCTTCGTGTCCCGGTGGATACAGGGCGTGCTCGCGATACTGGATCAGGTTCACCATGAAGTACTGCCGGCCGTCATCGCCGGCAGCGAGTGCCCGCAAACTCATGGGCAGATCGTGATCGCTCGCATCGGCCGCGATCCTGTTGGTCGCCAGATGCGCCAGCACCGCGTCCGTTTCAGCCTGCGTAAGCGGTGGCCCGCGTCGTTCGTGCCAGTACAGAAACAGGCCGTACAGCACGGCGAGCACAACCCACAACGCTGTCATTGGCGCGGCCCCATACCGAAGTGTCGTTGCATGTTGCGTTCGCCCCCCGTTTTCATGAGCTGGGCCATGAGCCAGATCAGTTCGGCCATGTCACAAAGACATCACCCGGTTTATTTTCCTGAAGAATGGTGTGGTCAACGTAATGCGGCGACTCGAGCAGTGCAGGCCAGAGTGGTTTGGCCATGCTGGCGTCGACGCGATCCAGCTCCGCCGTCATCGAAGCCAGCTTCACAGGTTGGCTTGCGGCGAGATCGTGTTGCTCAGTCGGGTCGTTGCGCAGATCGAACAACATGCGCTGATTCGGGCGCAGATTGCGCTGCAGCTTCCAGTCACCCACACGGATCGCCGAGTACTGACCCGAACGCCAGAACAACGATTGATGCGGTACGCCCTGTACCTGCCCGAGCGCGTAGGGCAGCAGATCCACGCCATCAAGCTTGCGCCCTGCTGATGGTGATGCTGCAGGTGGCGGCGATGGAGAAGGTGGAGGTGAAGTTGACGCTGAGCTGCCCGTCGCAGCCGCGCCGTTCGCTGCAGCAAGCGCAGTGGGAAAGATATCGATGTGCCCGACCGGCGCGTCCACATAGCTGCCGGCGGGCAACACGGCCGGCCAGCGAACGAAGAACGGTGCGCGGATGCCGCCCTCGAAGAACGTCATCTTCCAACCACGGAACGGCTTGTTGATTTCCGGCAAGGCGACGTAATCGGCGCCGCCGTTGTCGCTGGTGAAGATCACCAGGGTGTTCCTGTCCAACCCTTGCGCCTTCAACTGCGCCAACACTTTGCCAACGCCGCGGTCGAGCGCGCGCACCATGGCGCCATACACCCGCTCGCGGTGATTCGTGATCTGCGGCAGCGCGTCGTAGTCGGCCCTGGTGGCCTGCAACGGCGTATGCGGCGCATAGAACGCCAGGTACAGGAACAGCGGGCGGTTGCGATTCGCGGCGATCACACGCACCGCTTCGTCTGCGAGAAAGTCTGTGTTGTAGCGCGGCGGCAGGAAGCGCGGGCCCGCATTGAAGCGTGCGTAGGCTTTCATGTTGCGCCACAGGAATTTGTCGATCGGGTCGAAGTCCTGCCTCGAGTTGACGATGTTCGGATCATCCGGGTCAGCGTGCATGATGTTCGTGCCCAGGAACTCATCGAAGCCCTGGCTGATCGCCCGCGTGGTATCGCTTTCCCCCAGGTGCCACTTGCCCATGCCGACGGTGTGATAGCCGCGCGCCTTCAGTGCTTCTGCAAGCGTGACCTCACTCGTGGGCACACCCAGCTGTTCGAAGGGTGGCACCTGCGACTCGAATTCAGAGAAATACTCGAGCCCCGAATCCTTGTCCGCGGTCTCCGCGAGATAGCGCGTCATCATTCCTGGCGTTGGCGTGAACTCGTAACCGAACCTTGTTGCGTACCGGCCGGTCATGATGGCCGCGCGCGACGGCGCGCAGGTGGCGTTGCCCGTGTAGCCCTGGGTGAAGTCGACACCCTCGCGTGCAAGGGCGTCGATGTTCGGTGTGGGCACCGTGCCCGCGCCAACACCGCGCGCACCCGCCACCCGCGGCGCGGCGCCGTGTGAGCGCCAGGTGATGTCGTTGTAGCCAAGATCATCTGCAACGATCAGCACGATGTTCGGCCGTTCGGCCTCATCAACGCGCGCTTGTGCTGGCCCCTTCGACCAGGGCACCACCATGGTCGGACCAATAGGCTGCAGCACTGCCTGAATCCAAGGTGCGGCAAAGATAAGCAGCGGAATGCGGTACACAAATCCCACGCCGCACAGGAGAGCAAGCGTCGCCAGCACATATGGCCAGGCGCGTCCCGATTGCATTTGTCGCGAACCCATCCGCATTCTTGTCCCCTTCGCGCCCTCGCCCACTCGGTGCGGTCTCTGCACATGGGCAAAAGCACCAGCGCGATGTGATGATTGCACGCCAAGCAACAAGCCCCAACACCGGAGTGTATGCATGACTGCAGAGCCGATCCTTGTCCGCGGCGTCCCAGGTTCGCCCTACACCCGCAAGATGATCGCAGTCCTGCGCTACCGGCACATTCCCTACCGCTGGCTGATGGGCGGCCAGGGCAGCTTTCCTCAGCTGCCCAAAGCACGTGTGGAACTGCTGCCCACGCTGTACATACGCGACGCGCACGGTGAACTGGAAGCAGTGGTCGATTCAACACCGCTGATCCATCGCCTCGAAACGATGTTCATGGGTCGATCGGTGCTACCCACGGATCCCGTGCTCGCGTTCATCGACGCACTGATCGAAGACTACGGCGACGAATGGGTCACCAAGGCAATGTTTCACTACCGCTGGCATTACGCGGCCGACATCGAACAGGCGGGCCAGATTCTGCCGCGCTGGCTGGACACAGCGGCGCCCGAAGCCCAGGTCCAGCAACGCAAGACCTACATTGCCAGCCGCCAGATCGACCGGCTGTACGTGGTGGGTTCGAACCCGGTGACCAAGGCGGTGATCGAATCGAGTTACAGCAGGCTGCTCGCGCTGCTGAATGCGCGGCTGCAACAAGCACGCTTCCTGCTGGGCAGCCGGCCCGGCAGCGCAGACTTCGCCATCTATGGTCAGCTGACCCAACTCGCGAAGTTCGATCCCACGCCAATGGCCATGGCGCTACGCGACGCACCGCGCATGTATGCATGGGTTGACGTCATGGACGACCTGTCGGGGCTTGACGTCGAGCACGCAGAATGGCTGGCGCGTGACGAACGCAGCGCCGCACTGCACCCGTTGCTGTGCGAAATCGGCAGAACCTATGTGCCGGTGCTGCTGGCCAATGCAGCCGCCATTGCCAACGGTGATGCCGAGGTGCGCACAGACGTCGACGGCCTGCCTTGGGTGCAACAGCCATTCCCATATCAGGCGCGCTGCCTCAGCGCCCTGCGTCAGGCCCGCGCAAGACTGGACGAAGCCAATCGCGGCTACGTCGACACCCTGTTGGC
This sequence comes from Klebsiella pneumoniae, assembly GCA_945861675.1. Taxonomy (GTDB): domain Bacteria; phylum Pseudomonadota; class Gammaproteobacteria; order Pseudomonadales; family Azotimanducaceae; genus CAMAVY01. Next base: position 12,467 of record CAMAVY010000053.1, read on the forward strand.
CGGCACAGGGTGCATGGCATTGTTCGACTGATCTGTTCGACTGATCTGTTCGACTAGTCCGTTCGACGCCCACGACCAGGTAGTCGGCCAAGCAAACGCGACCACCAACCCGCTGGCGCTGCAGGCGCATCGGCCGCGGGCAGGTTGTTGAACACCGCCACGCGTTGCACGCCGGCCGCAGCGATGGGCCTGGCTGACTCGGTGCTGGCTGAAGCGACATTTTCCGACCTGGCGGCGACCGACTCGCCTGCGGCCAACGCGCCGACCACTGCCGGGCACTGCATCAGCGCCGCCACATCGCACCAGTGCAGTAATGCCTGCACGCCATCGATGGTTTCCGTCTGCTGCATGAGGTTGCGTATGGCATCACCGCCTTCCGCATACACCGCATCGGTCATCAACACGTACTCATGCAGCGGCAGCGAGTTCTTGGTCATGCGGTGCACCATGATCACGGCCTCGCCGGCAATCTCCTCGAACTGCCGCACCTGCTTCACCACAATCTCGCCCACATGCACAAATGCCTTCAGCTGCAGCGCGCCGATGTTGGCGCAGGCATCGCAACTGCAGTGACTGCGCGCCGCTTTGATGCGCTGCAGGCTGCCGGCGAAGGCGTTGAAGAACTGCGCCAGTTGCCCAATCACGCTGGTCACCGCAGCACGCCGATCGCCAAGCGTCTCGGCATACAGCAACGCCGCATCGCCCTCGAGCTTGTTCACGACCAGCGGATTGCTGGCCTGATCGATGATCGACTCGATCAGTTCCGTAACGATGGCCTCTGCGTGTTCCAGACTGACCGCACGCTGCTGCACGAAGCGCGTGTAGCCACTGATATCGACGATCACGAGCACGACGTCGGTGTTTCGGATGGGCTTGGTCATGTCTGATGCTTGCAAAGCTCTGACTGAAGGGCAGGCGATCGGAACGATGAAAACGTGAAACGGCAGCACTGAAGCCGCTGTATTGGTCGCTGAATGCCGGCGCCCTCTTACAGCGTTTGGCGCTGCCCGCTATTCAAGCGCCAGCGTCATGTACACACTGAATGGGTCTTCCACGTAGCCGTCGAACGGTCCACACCGCGTGAACCCCATGCTTTCGTACAACGTCTGCGCCGGCACGAAGTCCGGCGTTGCGCCCGTCTCCAGGCACAGCGTGGACAGGTGCAGACGACGTGCCTCCGCAAGAATGTGACTCAGCATCAAGCGGCCAACGCCCAGGCCGACCAGAACAGCACGTCCGGTTGGCGCAACTGCGCAACGCTGAAGGCGTGCACGCTTTCCGGCGGTGAACTGTTGTGCATCCCCGCAAGATGCCGGGCAATGAGCGCGCGGGTCGCCTGACCCGACAGATCATCGAGCCGGATGGCGAACGCCGTTGATTCGGGACGCGGTATTGCTGTTGTTTCAGGTCTTCTTGTTTCAGGAGAGTGCCCGGCGCCAGAAACCAGCACACGAAGCCGCGCACTCGTGCGCGTCATATCCGTTACCAGTCGGATGTGCTGCGCATCGTATGATCGCCCTGCCCGGCACAGACCCGATCGACAGCCTCGTACTGGAAAGAACGCTGGCTTGAAGCTACTCCCGTCTGGAAGCTATCCCCCTCTTGAAACACCCTCGGCCTGGAAACTCAACAGTGGAAATGACACATATCTTCGCCGGCAATCCGCTTGATCGTGCCGATCGCCAGCGCCGCGATCCCGCCTGGATCGAAGCCGCCTATCGCGACCCCAACAGCCAGGTGCTGCCGTTTTCACAACTCAACGTGTTGATCGACGGCAGCGCCGGCTCAAACCTTGGCTGGGTCAGCGCCGCACAGATTGCACCCCTTGCGGTGGACGTGCCGCCGGTGTTCCTGGGGTTGCGCAATGGAGTTGCGCACTTCGCGCTGGACATTTCTGCCATCGGTGACCCGGTGCATGAGCTCGGATTGGACGAAGCCCGTACTTTTCAAGACGCACGCATGGCGGCCATGGCGCTCGCAATCCCGGACACAGGCATCGTGGCCCAGAGCCGCGCGCAGCTCGACTGGCACCGCAGGCATCGCTTCTGCAGTGCCTGTGGCGCACCGACCCGTTCCGGCAAAGGCGGCCACGTGCGTACCTGCGGCACCTGCAAGGCCGAGCACTTTCCACGCACCGATCCGGTCGCGATCATGCTCATCACCGACGGCGACCGCTGTCTGCTCGGCCAATCCGCCGGGCCAATGGTGCGCATGGGCATGTATTCCGCATTGGCTGGCTTCATCGATCAGGGCGAATCCATTGAAGAGGCGGTGCGCCGCGAGGTCCGCGAGGAAGCGGGCATCGAGGTTGGCGAGGTGCACTACCACTCATCGCAACCCTGGCCGTTTCCTTCGTCGCTGATGATCGGCTGTCACGGCACTGCGCTGTCCCGCGACATTCAAATGGATGCCGAAGAGATGGCGGATGTGTGTTGGTTCGAGCGCGCCGACATCGTTGCCGCGTTCGACGACAAGCATCCCAATCTCAAACTGCCCGGACCACTGGCCATCGCACATCATCTGATCAAGGCCTGGATCACAAGCTGATCGGCGCTGCGTCAGCGCTGCGCCCCTGTCGCCCGCATCCCCTCTGTCACTACATCCCCTCTACCAGTGCGTTGTAGCTGTACAGCCAATCCATCATCTGTTCGCCGGCGCGGCGCGCAACGCGATTGCGCAGCCAGGCCGCCGGGCCGCGCAGGTGAAACACCTTGGCGTTTCTGCGCGAGCCGGCCTGAATGCGCCGGGTGCGCGCACGACGCAACGCCTCGTAGGCCAGCAGTCGCTCGGGCACATCCCGACCCGATCGTCCGCCTGCCGCGAGGCAGTGCGCAAGCACCGCCGCATCTTCAATCGCCATTGCAGCGCCCTGCGCCATGAACGGCAGCGTGGGATGGCAGGCATCACCCAGCAGCGTCATGCGGCCAATGCTCCAGCGGTCCATGGGGGCACGGTCGAACAACGCCCACTTGTAGCAACGTTGCGGGTTCATCGCCGCGATGAGCACCTGCAGATCACGGTGCCAGCCGGCGAAATCGCGCGTGAGTTCGGCGTGGTCGCCACGCTCGGTCCACGACTCCACTTCCCAGCCCTGCTTCTCGACCACGCACACACAGTTCACCCACTCGCCGCCGCGCACGTAGTAGTGCACGAAGTGCTTGCCCGGGCCCCACCACGCCGTGGCCATCGGCCGCACCAGCCCCTTCGGCAAGCTGTTGGCAGGCACCAGCGTGCGCCAGGCAATGCTGCCGGTGAAGGTTGGGGCTTCCTCACCAAACAGTGTGCTGCGGATGACCGAACGTATGCCATCGGCGCCCACCAGCGCTGCACCGGTGTATTCGCGGCCGTTCACGGTAAGCACAACCGCGCCGCCCTTCTGGGTTGCGTAATCAACGCGCGCGCCGATGTGCAACTGGATGTGCGTTTCGCGCTGCGCAGCATCGAGTAGTACAGACATGAGATCTGCGCGGTGTACGTGATAGTAGGGCGCGCCGAACTGCTCACGCACAGTCGCGCCAAGCCTGCTGCTTGAAATGAGCTTGCCACTACGCCACACACGCATTTCCACGCCTTCGGGCAGAAACGCGATTGGGCGAAGCGCAGCTTCCAGGCCAAGGCTATGCAGCACGCGAGAGCAATTCGGGCTCAGCTGAATGCCCGCACCCACTTCACCGATCTGCGCTGCCTGCTCGAACACCTGGACGTTGAAGCCCCGCTGCGCGAGGCACAGCGCAGCGGTGATGCCGCCGATGCCACCGCCAACAACGAGGATCTCGCGGTCATCCATCGCGCGGTGTTCTCCCGTAGAGCGCGCTGTAGACAAACGCGCTGTGGCCAAACGCGCTGTCGAAGAACGCGCTACTCAACAATCTTCAAACTGGTCAGGAAGCCGTTCAGCGCCGTCTTCACTTCCTCGTCCGAGTGTTTGCCTTCGTTGCCGTAGTACACCCGGTACAGCAGGTTGGTCTTGTCCGCATTGCCGGCCGCAGCACTACTGCCGCCTGCGTTTGCGCTTGCCGAAACGGCACGGCCTGCCATCGAAGGATGGATCGCGTTGATGTACACGTTGCCATCGTTCTCGATGACCGTGCCGTTGTAGGGATAGGCACGCGTGAGCATGCGCGTCCAATCGTTCTGAAAGCTGTCGGGCAGGGACGGATCGGGCCGAGTGTGCCGCGTGACGGCCAACGACTGTCCGCCCACCTTCTTCTCATCCAGCGAAACACCCGTGACATCCCACACCAGCTTCCCGCCATCCTTGAACAGGCCGAAGCTGAGCAACAGCGAACTGTCTTTCTCAATGCCCTGCTGCGCGGGCGTGAACGCCAGTTGCAATCGGCTGGACCGATAGCGAAAACGCTCGCCATACACGAAGTCGATGTCGATATCCGCCAGCCGGGCCGGCAACAGCGTCTTCTGGGCCAGATAGTCGCGCCACTGCTCAAGCGTGCCACTCAACGAAACATTGGCGAACGATGTCATGACCCGCAGATCGCGCATCGTGTCGGCCAACAACATGCCATTGCCGCCGCGCATCATGGCCACATAGCCCTCCGGCACCGCCAGTGCGAACGACACCACGACCATGTCTTCGCGCTCCATGGTCCAGGTACGCACCTGCCACTTCCGACCGAACACGTCGGTGAAGCTCGTCTCTGTCTTGGCCGGCCCCAGCGACGTGATACGGATGCGCTGCTGGCCAACCGGGCGCTGCAAGGGCACGGCCTTCAGCAGATAGTCCATGTACAACTTCGAGTCCGTGTAGAACTCGGCCGCCGCGACATCATCCGGGCGCCGCACCTTCAGGATCGAAGTGGCTGCGAGCGCGCCCACGGACACAAAGCCGTTCTGCTGCAGCGTGGCACTGTTGCCGCTCGATGCCGAGAAGGCATCCCACGACGCATCTGCCGTGCGCATCATCAACTGCAGACCTGTAGAGCTGTACGAACGGTTGAGCAAACGCACTGAACCCGGACCGTTCGGGAAGATCGTGTCAGCGTTCTTCGTCAATAACTGCTTCTGCAGCCGATCGAACTCGGCTTCACGCCGCTGTACAAGCTCCTGCGCAAACGCCGCGAAGGTTTTCGGAAGTCGGAATTCAAGCTTGATGCGATCCACTTCTGTGACATCCAGTAGCGGCAGCAGGTACTTGTAGTCGCCACCGCCGCTCGCCAGCTTCTCGGGCGCGTCCAGGACCTGGGCAATCGGCACGGCGTAGTTCAGGTTTTCGTTCTCGGACTTGCGCAGCACCACGCCCATCACGTGGCCCTCGCCATCGAGTAGTGCCCCACCACTGTTGCCAGGCGAGGCCGCTGCAGAGAAGCGCAGCCACTTCCAGCGCCCGTCAACTTCCTCCGGCGTCTCCGAGGTGAACAGCCCGTCACGCACCACAATGCCCTCGCCCAGCGCATTGCCCGCAGCAAACACGGCCGTATTCAGCACAGGGGCACGGTTTACTTCGAGCGGTTGTCCGGGAATGGGCTGCTTCAGCGAGAACACAATGAAGTCCCGCTCGGACGAGTACTTCAACACCTGATCTACAGCGTGCACGTTGCCCGCGCTGTCGCGCAGCGCAGGTTCTCCGTATTGCGTCACGAGGCCCGCATCGAACACATGCGCCGCCGAAACGTATGTGTTGGCTGCAATGCGGAACGCGGTGCCGATTGAACGGTACTTGTCCGTGCGTTCGCTGTAGGACAGCAGTTCCAGGGGCAACGGCTTCTCGTAGCTCATCGAATCCACGACCGGTTTGGCCATGACCACTTCGAACACGGCCTGGCCCAGGCGCGCCTGCACTTCGAGAGACAGGTTTGCGGCATGTACGATCGCGCCGAACAGCACGCTGGCAAAGCACCAACTCGCAAGAACGCACCAGCGCACGCACCTTGCATCAAACAGGGCCATCGCCCACGAGCGCCGCTGCGCTCGCGTAAGAATCGTGCACGATGTCATTGCTTTGCGCATCCTTGACTGACGGAATGTTGACTGACGGAGACTGGATAGCGCACGAGCTGTACGGAAACGGCCGACCATCGGGGACGTGACCCGGCCGGCTCACTCAGCAACGGCCCCGACTTGAACGCGGCCTTGTTCAAGCGCAGTGGAACATGCCGTGCAGTCCATGAGTTTCGCAGCGCGACTCTACCTCTCGATTACCTTTACGCTGTAAAGCCAGCTTGTGAGTTGTGCGCTCATCACGGCGGGCGACGGATGACCCTCGCTCTGATATGTCAGCGCGTAAAGCACATCGGGCTTCGCGCCAGCAGGCACTGAACAGATTCCGCTGATGCGCCCCCTCCCGCTGACCCTACTACTGAACCGTCCATTGGGTACTTGCGTTGGAGCATGTTCTGCCACTCGGTCTTGACATCGGCATCAGACGCTTCGGTTGGGCGCCCTCGCCGCTGAAGCAACAACGTCTGTCCGCCAGTCGCTGGCTCTTGAAGCAGCAGCCCCCCCACGTCCCACACAACGCGCTCGCCATCCCGAAAAAAGGCAAACAGCAGCGTCAGGACACTTCTGGCCGAGACACGTTGAAGCGAATCTGGATGTGACAGCTGGAGTCGCGCAGATCCGTATTGAAACGACTTCTGGTAGTCGAAGTGAATATCGATATCTGCAAAGACCTCCGGCAGCAACGCGCGTTGCGCGAGATACGCACGCCACTGTTCCAACGTACCGGAGAGGGACGTCTGGGCAAAGTCCGTCATTACACGCAGATCCCGGTTTGCATCCGCTTCTGACGCGACCGGCCCGGTGCGGATCATTGCAACGTATCCGTCAGGGACCGGCAGAGAATACGAAACAAGCACAGCATCCAACAGCGCCAGCTGCCACGTTCGAACCTGCCAGCGGCGCCCATAGGAATCGGTGAAGAGGCTCTCCTTCTTCGCCGGACCAAGCGAGGTGATGCGAATCTTGCGTTGTCCAACCATGCGGCTCAGCGCCAGCGCCTTCAGGATATAGCGCACGTATGCATCCGAGTCACGATAGAAACCTTCAGGCTCCACATCGTCGGGCCGACGCACCTTCACAATCAGACCGCCCGCGATTGCGCCAATAGAAACGCTGCCATTGTTCGGCAATGTTGCAGTGGTCGTCGCCGCGGGATTCGGGCTGAACACGTCCCAAAGTCCGTCCGGTTTCAGCATGATGATCGAGAGGCCGGTCGATGCGGGTGTAGCGTTCAACAGCTTCTCGGAACCAGCGCCACGCGGAAACATAGTGGCGGCATTCCTGGCGACCAGCTGCGACAACATCAGATCCGCCTGCGCTGAAACATGCGCCGTAATCGCGTCGTAGAAACTCGGTAATGACTTGGGCAGCGCAAAGTCGACGTCGATCTTTCCACTTTCGATGGCGCTCATCACTGGCAACTGGTAGCCGAAAAAACCACCCATCTGAGCGCGACCAGCCGGCGCATCCAGCACCACGCTGATCGGCAGCGCGTAATTCAGGTTTTCATTCTCGGACTTGCGTAACACAACTCCGATGACGCGTCCTTGTGCGTCAACGAGCGGGCCACCGCTGTTTCCGCGCGATGCAGCGGCGGAGAAGCGTAACCAACGCCATCGGCCGCTCACATCTTCAGGTGTCCTGGATGTAAGGAGACCATCGCGCAGCACCACGCCCTCGCCTTGTGCATTGCCCGCAGAGAACACGCGTTCGTTGAGTTGGTTATCGCGACGCACGTCGAGTGCGTTCACGCCGGGGTTCTGCTTCAACGTGAAAACGATGAAGTCAGGCTCCGATGCATATTTCTCGACCTCATCGACCTCATAGACGCGACCCTGCGCGTCGCGCAGCACGGGCGCACCGTACAGGCTGATCCGTCCGGCCTCGAACACCAGGGCTGCCGACACGAACGTGTTCGGGCCAATTGCAAATGCCGTCCCAACTGAAAGATAGGGGTCATTGCGTTCTGCAAAGGACTGCTGGTCCAACGGCAGCGCCTCCTCGTACTGCATGGAGTCGCTGGCCGGCTTCTTCATGACGACTTCAAACGTGGCCGCGCTGACGCGCGCCTGCACCTCCGACGTCAGTGCGCTGGCGCCCGCCGCGCTACTGGCACCCAGCATCGCTGCACACATGACCAATAGTGTGAGCGGCCATTTCGATATGCGCGGCCAATTCGATCGTTGCATTGCCAATGAGTCCATCAGGGTGTTGCGCTGTCGTCGATGGCAGCAGATCGGACGAGCGTAGTTCACCGTGCCGGACGCCAGCAGACTTCCATCCATTCTGCGCGGGTCGAACGGGGCCGCAGCACGGTCAACAGCTCGCCGCTGTTCAGCGCGTTGGCTTCTGCCGTCCACGGCTCCACACACACAAACGGCCGATCGCCCACTGTCCAGACGACCCAACGCGCAAACGCTTGCGATGCGCGCAGCACAATGGCGTTGCCGTCTTCGAACTGCAGCGCGCACGTTGCGAGGCTGTGATCCAGCAGGTGCAGATCAAGTTCCCCGCCCGCCGCCAATCCAGCCTGAAGCGCGCGCGCGCTCGAACTGACGACAAGTTTGCGCACATTGTCGTAGGCCCGCGATGCGTTGGTGATGACGCGCGCACGTGCCTTGTCCTGGACCGCGAAGTACGGGTGAAAGCCCAACGCATAGGGCAGCGGCTGGGTGTCCAGATTCGTGACCCGGGACTCGACGCGCAACGTCGTCGCACTCAGCTGGAACTTCAACACCAGCTTGAACCGCCAAGGGTATTGGGCAAAGCGATCCGGCTGCGGCACGAGTTCAAGTTCAGCGCTGGCCGCGTCGTCTGTGGCAAGACTCAACAGCTGCCACGGATCGCTGCGCGCAAAGCCATGCTGCGGCAGCAGACCCTGCTTGCCGTCGCGCTGCCAGCGATCATCGTGCAGCCGGCCGGGCGACGGAAACAATACTGGGATGCCACCGCGCACGTTCTTGTCCGGGTCGGCAAAGGTAGCTTCATCGAGATACAACAGCTCGCGGCCCGCAACGCTGAACGACCGCGTCAGACCGCCGCGACCCGGCGCCAGGACCACCTGACTGTCGGCGGCCTGATCCCGGAGCGTCACCCATGGCATTGCCTGGGCCACGCCGCTGGCGGCGCCCGGGCTCGGCGCGTCTGGCGGGTGCTGCAGGGCGGAGTAACGCATCGTGGTCAGCTCGATGAACGGCGGGACGGGCAACGCGCGCCTCTGAACAAGTCGCTCCTGCGGCCTGTTCAGAGGAGCAAAGGAGCGATCAGGATAGCGCCAGCCTTCTGGACCGCTGCCCCTTCTGGACCCCTGCCCTTCTGGATCAATGAAATGGACATCCTTGAACACAATCGCCGCGCCTGGAACCGCGAGGCTGCGGCTGGGCATCGCTGGTCGGTGCCGGTGACGGCGGACATCGTCGAGCGCGCGCGCCGCGGCGACTGGCAAGTGATCCTGACGCCGGATACCACCGTGCCCAAGGATTGGTTCGGCCCGATCGCAGGCAAGCGCGTGCTCTGCCTGGCTTCAGCAGGCGGACAGCAGGCCCCCGTACTCGCCGCTGCAGGTGCCGACGTCACAAGCTTCGACCTATCTGATGAACAACTGGCCCGCGACGCCGAAGTTGCGGCACGCGACGGCCTGAACATCCGCATCGTGCGCGGTGACATGAGTGACCTCAGCGCGTTCGCCAACGCAAGCTTCGACCTGGTCCTTCACGCGGTCTCGAATGTGTTCGTGCCGGACCCAGCGCCGGTCTGGCGCGAATGCGCACGCGTACTCTGCCACCGTGGCGTGTTGTTGGCAGGCATCATGAATCCGGCCTTCTATCTGTTCGACCACGACGAGGCAGCGCGAACAGGCGTGCTCATCGCGCGCCACGCCCTGCCCTATCGCGAAGATGAACCGGACGCCGATCCGCCGCAGGTCTCCGCTGAACGACGCGTACAAATCGCAGAAGGTGCCGCACTGGAGTTCAGCCACAGCCTGCAGACACAGATCGGCGCACTGCTCAATGCGGGCTTTCACCTGACAGCGCTCTACGAAGACCACTGGCAAGGTGCGGGCACGCCGCTCGATGCGCTGATGCCGACGTCGATGGCGTTTCGCGCGCTGCGCGTAGTGGAACACCGGCCATAGTCCGTTACGGGTGAAGTAGTCCGTCACGGGTGAAGTAGTCCGTTACGGGTGAAGTAGTCCGTCACGGGTTGAAACTGCAGCCGTGCGGCTCCCGCGACCATTGGCGGCTGCACGCACAACATGAATACTCACCCACGGCCACACCGCTTTCGTTCAACGCAACACCGCTCTGCAGGAGAAACACATGCGCGTCTTCATCAGCGTGGATATGGAAGGCATCTCCGGCCTGGTGCGTTGGCCCGACGTGTCCACCAAGGGTCTGGACTACGCGCGTGGGCGCCGCTTCCTGACCGCAGATGTGAACGCCGCTGTTACCGGCGCGTTCGATGCAGGCGCAACCGAAGTGATCGTGGAGGAGAACCACGGCGTAGAAGACCTGTGCAATGTGTTGATGGACGAGATCGATCCGCGCTGCAGCGTCATTCGTGGCGCCGGCCGACCCAACTCAACCACGATGGCAGGGCTGGATGCGCGCTGCGGTGTGGTGTTGCTGATCGGCCATCACGCGCGCGCAGGCTCACGCCCCGGCATCATGGCGCACACTGTGTCCTACGAGGAATTCGAGGTCGTGCATTGCAATGGCAGGCCGGTGGGGGAACCAGATCTGTTTGCCATTCGCGCCGCCGAATTCGGCGTGCCCATCGGCATGGTGAGTGGCGATCAGGTGGTGGCCGAGCAGGTGCGCGCCATCGCGCCCTTGGCTGAAGCGGTGATCGTGAAGCACGCGCTATCCAATGCCGCTGCCGAGTGCATTCCACCGCAGCGCGCAGCCATGCTGATTCAGGCGGGCGCCGAGCGCGCCGTTGCCCGCGCCATGTCGGGTGCCTTGTCTGTCTACTCCGCAGAACCCGGCCCACACGAAATCGAAGTCACGATGCGCAAACCTGTTGCAGGCACGCTGGCCACCAACCTTGCAAAGCTGCCCGAGTTCACCCTCAGCAACGAGCGCACCGTGCGCACGGTGGCCGGCAACATGGACGTTGGCTTCCGCCGCATTGCCTACCTTGGCTATGCAACGCGGCTGGCCACGAGCAAGTACTGAACGGATTCAGCGCGCCTGCATGTGCAGGTTCGCCTGCAGATGTAGCTGCAGAAAATCCAATAGCGAGCCGATTGCCGCGGTCGCGTAGGAATCACCCACGCTCATATCGAAGCTATGCGCCGCCTGCGGGAGATTCAACAACGTCAATGACAGATTGGGTCGAAGCGCATCTGCAACCAGTGCATCGATGGCTTCGTTGATGAACGGGAATACGTCCTGGCCCGCGCGCGCGATAAACAGCGGCACGTTCG
>CAMAVY010000054.1 GCA_945861675.1 Klebsiella pneumoniae
CGGCCGACAGGCCGCCTTCGCCGAGGTAGACGCCTTCGGTCTCGATGATCCGCGACAGGGCGAACACGCCCGCGCCGGCGGTCAGGATGGCGCCGGTGGGGGCTTCTTCTGAAGCGAGGTAGACCACGCCCGGGGTCACATACTCGGGCTTCAGCTTTTCCAGTACTTCCGGCGGCATCAGGCCTTCGGTCATGCGCGTGGCGGCGACCGGGCTGATGGCGTTGATGTGGATGTTGTTCTTCTGGCCCTCGAGCTTGATGGTGTTCATGAAGCCGATGATGCCGAGCTTGGCCGCGCCGTAGTTGGACTGGCCGAAGTTGCCGTAGATGCCAGACCCGGAACTGGTGACGACAATGCGCCCATAGTTCTTGGCCAGCATGATCGGCCACGCAGCATGTGTGACGTACGCCGTGCCGTTCATGTGCACCTGCATCACGAGGTCCCACTCGTCGAGACTCATGTTCTTGAAGGTCTTGTCGCGCAGGATGCCTGCGTTGTTGATCAGGATGTCGACAGTCCCGAATGCATCGACCGCATCCTGGATGATCTGCTTGGCACCCGCACGATCCGACACAGAAGACTTGTTGGCGACCGCCGTCCCACCCGCGGCCCGAATCTCTGCAACAACACGGTCTGCGGCATCGCCCTGACCGCTGCCATCCACGTTGCCACCCAGATCGTTCACCAGCACCCTGGCACCGCGCTTTGCGAGCTCAAGCGCATGGCTTCGACCAAGGCCACCACCGGCACCGGTGATCACCGCAACTTTGCCTTCGAATTCACTCATCACACGCCCCCTCATGTACCGACCCTGCCTCGGCGACGGTGGCACATCGGCTGTGCGGTGCGCAAATGATCGTGGCCGGAACGCGCGCGATTCATGCGTGTGTTCCATGCATGACTGGGTTAAAAGCGTGTGTGCGGAAGCGGAGGGGGAGTCGGGTGGTTCAGCGAAATCGCGCGCGGCTCGCAAGCTCGCCCGCATATCCCGCGTTTGCGTGTCTCGGCAACAGGCTGACCGCGGCATGGCTGCCTGTCGCGTTGAGCATCGTGCTGGCCACGACCCTACCCGGCACATCTGCGCTCGCCGCCGACGCACTTCAGGACAAGCCGCAAGCGACAGTGGGTGAACGCGCTGCCATCGCCGACGAGTTCATCATGCTGACGCGGCTCGATGCGTCTGCCGATCCGATCGAAATCGACGGCCAGCTCAACGAGGCGATCTGGCAGCGGATTCCCACCTATGACCGCTTTGTCGTCATCGATCCCGACACACAGGCGCAGCCTGAGTACGCAACGCTGATCCGACTCGCCTATGACGATATTGGCCTGTACGTTGGCGCCGACATGCGGCAACCGCCGGGCACACGTCTGCGCAGGCTGTCCGGTCGCGATCAGCGTGAGATCAATCGCGACAGCATCAACATGACCTTGGATACCTCGGGCGAAGGTCGGTATGGCTTCTGGTTCGGCATCAACCTGGGCGATGCGCTGATGGACGGCACCGTACTGCCAGAACGCAAGTTCACGAGTGACTGGGACGGACCCTGGCGGGGCCGCAGTCAGGACACGGACAGCGGCTGGACAGCAGAGTTCTTCATTCCATGGAGTGCAGTGTCCATGCCGGCCACGGGCGACCGCCGGCACATGGGCATCTTCTTCTCGCGCAAGGTCGCCCACCGCGAGGAACGCTATGGCTGGCCGGCGCTGCCAGACACGGTGCCCAAATTCATGTCGGCGCTGCAAAGCGTGGGCTTCGAGCGTCTTGCACCGCGGCAGCAATACAACATCTACCCGTTTGTCGCAGCAACCGCCGACGGCATCGACAACAGCCAACAACTGCGCGCTGGCGTGGACATGTTCTGGCGTCCGTCATCGAGTTTTCAGATCACCGGGACCGCGCTGCCGGACTTCGGCAATGTGGAGTCCGACGACGTGATCACAAACCTCACGGCCACCGAGACCTTCTTCCCGGAGAAGCGGCTGTTCTTTCTCGAGGGCCAGGAGATATTCGTCGCATCGCCACGCGCGGACACGCGCAGCAATGCAGTAGGCCAAGGTGGCGCGCCCTACACCATGGTCAACACCCGCCGCATTGGCGGCAAGCCACGCACGCCCGTGCTGGATGCCGGCACAACGCTCGACAAGCGTGAACTGAATCAATCCACCGACCTGTACGGCGCGGCGCAAGTTGCCGGGCAGCTGGGCCACTTCCGCTACGGCGTGCTGGCCGCCAGCGAGGACGACGTCAGCTTCACTGCGCGCAACGCCGGGCGCGCTGTGCATCTACAGCAGCCGGGCCGCGACTTCGGCATCGCCCGTCTCTTCTATGAAGACAGTGCTGACGGTGGTTACCTTGGTGTCGGCCTGCTGTCTACGCTAGTTCGCAGTCCGCAGCGCGAGGCTCAGGTTACAGGCGTCGACTACCACTACCTGACGGCGTCGGGTGCCTGGAAGCTCGACGGTCAACTCATGTCGTCGGACATCGATGCCGTCGGCCGCGGTTACGGCGGTTTCGCAGACTTCGACTACACGTATCGCCGCGGCATGTCGCAACGCATCGGCATCGAGTACTTCGATCGCCGTTTCGACATGAACGATCTGGGCTTTCTCGAACGCCACGATCACTACCGTGTGCGCAGCTCGTTTCAGCTGGTGTCACCCAAACTCGACTGGGCGCGTGACAACAGCCTGGATGTCCGTGGCTTTGTGCAGAAGAACATCTCCGAGCGCTTGTTCACCGCGGGTGGACTGTTCGTCTCGGATCGCCTGCAATTCCACGACTTCTCACGCCTCACCACACGCCTGAGCTTCCAACCGAAGTCGTTCGACGATCTCAACAGCTTCGGCAACGGCACGTACCGTATCGAAGCGCGCAGCCAGGTGCAGTTGCGCTGGGACTCCGACAGCACACGCGCATTCAGCTATGGGCTGGGCGGCGGTTTCCGCCACGAAAATCTGGGCGGACATGCCTGGACCATCGAGGCCGCGTTGAACTGGCGCCCGTCGGATCGTTTCAACGTCAGTCTGGAAGCCAGCGTGCAGGATCGCAAAGACTGGCTGCTGCACCAGGGCCGCAGCCTGTTCAGCACTTTTCAGGCGACACAGTGGCAGCCGAAACTTGCGTTCGACTACTTCATCAGCGCGCGTCAGCAGTTCCGCGTCACGCTGCAGTGGGTCGGGATCAAAGCCCGCGAGCGCGACTTCTACGCAATTCCTGCGCGGCCCGACGATCTCATTCCCATTGCCAAGCCCAGCGGTCCTGGCGCGCGCGCGAGCTATGACTTCTCACTGTCACAAATGAGCTTCCAGGCCCGCTACCGTTGGGAGATCGCGCCTTTGTCGGACCTCTTCCTGGTGTATTCACGCCAGGCCGATATCACACAGAAGTTAGGCGACGAGGATTTCGCAGACGTGTTCAGCGACAGCTGGGATGCGCCGCTGGCCGACACGCTGGTCATGAAACTGCGTTATCGCTTCGGCTCCTGACCTTGCCCTTGGCCGTGGGTGCTGCTGGCTCGGTGCTGCAGTTTGCGCCACCATGGTCAGGCACTGGTCGGGCAACGAGACCGCACGATGACACGTCTACTTCCCTTTCTTGCGCTCATGCTGCTGGCGTTCGCTGCGGGCGCCGCATGGCGGCAGCGCGGGCGGGCCAACGAGAAGGCGCAAGACAACGAGACCGGCATGGGCGTGCTGCTGTGGGTGCCGCTTGGCGGCGCGATTGTCGTGGCGCTCGTGGCGATATTGCTGACGCAACTGCACGACTGACGGCACGACCCGGTGCGCCTGCTTCAGACGCATGTGCACCCGCTGCCAGCGCCGCAACAGCACGCTACTTATCAACAGTGCCCAATACACAACGAGACAAGCGAATGAAAGAACTCGAGGGCAAGGTCGCATTCGTCACCGGCGGCGCCAGTGGCATGGGGCTCGCAATGGTGCGTTCGTTCCTGCGTGCAGGCATGAAGGTGGTTGCGGCAGATATCGAAGACGCTGCACTTGCGCTCGTGCGCGCAGAGTTTGGTGGCAACAACGCATTCATGGCGCTGAAGGTGGATGTCACCGACCGCGACGCAATGGCGCACGCCGCAGACGAAACCGAGCGCGCATTCGGCAAGGTGCACGTGGTCTGCAACAACGCAGGCGTGGCTGTTGCCGGCAGCATCGACAGCATGTCCTACAAAGACTGGGACTGGGTGCTGGGCGTCAACCTGAATGGCGTTGTGAACGGGCTGCAGACCTTCATTCCACGCATTCAGCGTCATGGCGAAGGCGGGCACATCGTCAACACCGCATCCATGGCCGGGCAGATGGCCATTCCGGGTCTTTCGGTCTACAACGCCAGCAAGTACGCCGTGGTCGGCATCTCGGAGACCATCCGCCAGGAGCTGGCGCCATCGAACATCGGTGTGTCAGTGCTCTGCCCGGGCATAGTCGCCACGAATATCTTCAGCTCCGGCCGCAATCGGCCCAACGAAATGAAAGGCGATGGTCCGGTGGATTCGGCAAGCCTCATGTTTTCAGCGGATGGCGCAAGCGCGTCTTCGACCAGCGATGCGTCGGCGCGCGAGGAGCAACTCGGCCAACTGCTGAACGGCGCGCTGGATGCCGCTGCCGTAGGCGACATGGTGGTCGATGCGATCCGCAACGACGATGCCTACATCTTCTCGCACCCGGAACTACGGCCGATGGTTGCGTTTCGTCAGCAGCAGATCGCGGCCAGCTTCGATCGTTGGGAAGCGTACAAAGGGGACTGAGCGCCGCCGATTGCCAGTCGGCGCCCATGCGCAAGCACCCGGTAAAGAGCGCAAGCATCAGGTCCAGTGTGCACACACACGTGCCACGATCTGCGCGTGTTCCGGATGTCCGTAGGTCGCGTGTTCGGAAGCGGCAGACCACAGCAGCTTGATGACGTGCTCGGCATCGTCGCCACGTAGCGATGCCATGCCCACCGCCAGCATTCGTACGCGATCCGGAGCGGGTGCCGGCGGTGCGCTATGCCAACGCTCGTAGTCAGGCACATCGATGATGACGTAGGTCGCAGCAAGTGCCTGCCACCAGCGATCGAGCACCCGCGTTGTGTCATGCAGATACGGCAGCAGCGCACGCAGTGCGTGCGATCCGGTGACCATGTGCAACGCGAAGAAATTGCCGGTGCCTAGATAGACGCGCGCAGACTCGCGCGCGAACTGCGACAGATCCATCGTTTGCGGCCGCCACCCGGAAATCTCATTGAACGCCGGCAGCCCTGCAAGTGCCGCGAGCCGCGCCCCGAATCCAGCCGCGCCACTTGCCTTGAATGGCGTTGCCGACAGCACCGGATGCTGACGCACCCGCGCAAGCAACTGCCCTGCAGTCAGCGCCAGCCTGTTCGGTACTACATCCGGAATGTGCTGATAGTCACTGCACCAGTAGGCCAGGCCCGCCGCGAGCTCGACATCGGTGTTGTGGCTTAACGCGGCGGCCACACGAATGAGCGGGTGTAATGCATCCACCGCCACCGCATCGATGAGGCGCGGCAACCAGCGCTTCAACACGACTTCGCGCCCTTCCGCTGCCAAGGCACGCTCAAACAATGCCATGAACGCAGGCAACGCCGCGTGTTGCCCCCGCGCCGCACGCCAGTCATCTTCCGTCACACGCGCATTCGCAGGCACAGCCGCGTCACCGCGCAGCGGAATCAAGCGTTTCGAATAGGCATCGCGAAAGGTCTGCAGTTGCGCAGCGGAGGCACCGAGCGCATGCAGCGCCGTCAGTGCCATCGGCAGATGGTCAGTGAGCATGCCGAAGCTTCGATGCGGATAAAGCGGATCGAACGACACGCCTTCAACAAGCAGTGCCCGCAATGCGTCCGATGGGTCGTTGGACATGCGCATGCCTCCAGTTGCAATGCGGCAACGCTAGACGCAGCACGATATTAAGTAAAGTGAATACTTGTTTAATGGAGCCCTTCGATCGCGATCCGTAACGCCTTGCACAACGAACCATGGGCGCCCTGCCTGATCAGTCCGGTCATCGCCCGACCCGTCATATGCACAGTTCCGGCAATTTGACCTTTGCATTGCAAAGTGCTCTCGCGCCACTACACTTCGCCGCTGCCGGACCTGAAGCGGAACTGTGACTCAGCCGATTTACGAACGCGCCGCGGCCCAGATCGAGTACATCCGCGACACGATCACGCACGCTGCTTCCTTTACCGCAGTACCGGGTGCCGGGCTTGTGGTGATCGGTTGCAGCGCAGTGCTCACGTGGTCAATTCAGCTCGCACTCGGCATTGATCGCGATGCGCGGCTCATCGGTTGGATGCTGAATGCACTCGTGGCACTGCCCATCGGGCTGCTTGCCATGAATCTGAAAGCGCGGCGGTTGAAACTGACGCTCTGGCACGGGCCCGGCCGAAAGTTTCTCCTGGCACTGGCGCCGTCCGGTGTCGCCGCAGGCGCGCTTACGGTGGCGCTGTATCAACACAACATGCTGGAACTGGTCCGCGGCGCCTGGATGACAACCTACGGCATCGGCGTCCTGGCGGCGGGCGCCTATTCGATCCGTCCCGTGCCGGTCATGGGCGCAATGTTCCTCGGCTGCGGCGTCTTCAATCTGCTGATGCCACAGCACAGCACGGAAATCATGGTGCTGGCATTCGGTGGCCTGCACATTCTCTTCGGCTACATCATCTGGAAGCATCATGGCGGCTGAACGCAAACCTCGTCGCATCGATGGCGCACTTGCGCCCGCGCAATCGCCGGGCCCGGCCCGCGCACCTTCTACAAGCCGTTCGGCCATTGCGCGTGTCGCAAGCCGTATGGCCGGGACCGACGTCCGTCCCAGTGCCATACCCATCACGAAATCGGCGTCGGCACCCATTCCTCGACCAGGCATGCCGCGAACAGGCATGCCGCCAGCAGGCACACCGCTGCAAGCGCTGCCCGGCTACCTGCTCGACGATGGCAACGCCGACTTCCTGAGGCTTGTCAACGAACGCGTTCGCCTCGGCATTCTTGCGGCACTGGCAGTAAACGAACGACTCGCGTTCGCTGACCTGAAGTCCGCGCTCGAACTGACCGACGGCAACCTGAGCGTGCATGCACGCAAGCTCGAGGACGCCGGATACATCGTCTGCCGCAAGCGCTTTCTGGGCCGCAAGCCGCGCACAGAGTTCAGCCTGACCGAGCGCGGTCGGCATGGCTTCGAACGCTACCTCGGGCACATGGAATCACTGATCGAACAGATTAAGGGGCGCAACTCATGAGCGGCCGTCCACAGCATCTCGCAATCATCATGGACGGCAATGGTCGCTGGGCACAGCAACGCGGGCGGCCGCGCTCGGCGGGCCATCGCGCCGGGGTCGAGACCGCGCGACGCATCACGCAGGCGGTTGCACGTGCAGACGTGCCCTACCTCACGCTGTATGCGTTCTCCTCTGACAACTGGCGGCGCGGCCAGGATGAGGTCACCACACTGTTCGGCATTCTCGATCGCTATCTTCGCTATGAAGTGAAGCAGCTCACCGAGAACGACATTCGGCTGCAGGTTGTGGGCCGCCGAGATCGGCTGCGTAAAGAAACACAGGCCGCGATCGTGAAAGCCGAGCACGCAACACAACACGGCAAACGCATGATGCTGCGTCTGGCCGTCGACTACTCTGCGCGCGACGCGATCGTCGCAGCAGCACAGCATGTTGGCGCTGACGACGATCGTGATCGCTTCCGTCACCTGCTCAACGAGGCCATACATTCCAGCGCCGATGTGCCGGATATCGACCTGCTGGTGCGCACCGGCGGCGAGCAACGGCTGTCGGACTTCTTTCTGTGGGAATGCGCATACGCCGAGCTGTACTTCAGCGAAACGTTCTGGCCGGACTTCGACGAGGCCGCACTGCAAACCGCACTGGATGAGTACGCCAGCCGGCAACGCCGCTTTGGCGGCGTGACGAATCCGAACGACAGCGCGCAGAAGACGGACAACTCGCGACCCGCGATGCCGCTGACGCACGCCCTCGCACGCGGTTAGGGAAACTCTGATTTATCGGAGTTTTCCGTGCGGCACATGGATGTGCCGCCATTTTTCATGCATGAAGTGCAGGAGAAATGCGAGGAGCGCTCTGCGCTCCGACCTGATTTAGAAGCGGGAGCGGATAAATCAGAGGTGTCTTGGCAAGGAAAGCGCACCGCGGCCGGCCCGTGAATCGCAGCCGCCAGATCGCGCGACGACAAATTCCGCAGCCCGCACGCACATTAGCGCTCGTCTTGCCGGGCGCCGGTCGCTACCATTCGGCCGCCGTGTGTTTCGTCCCGCGGGCCACGTTGCAACACCGGGAGAAAGGCGTGAGTAAACCCGTCACCATCACTGGAAGCGCTGGGCGACTCGAAGGCCTGCTGGCGCGCGCCAGTCGAAACACCGAACGCGCGGCCGTGCTCTGCCACCCGCATCCCCAATTCGGCGGCACCATGCAGGACACTGTGCTCGACACCGTGGGCGACGTGTTCCTCGCGGAAGGCATCGATTGCCTGCGCTTCAATTTCCGCGGCGTCGGCAGTTCCCAGGGTGAGTTCGACAATGGCCGTGGCGAAACCCAGGACGCTGTCGCGGCGCTCGGTTGGGCGCGCGGCAACATCCACCACACCAACGAGCTGTGGCTGGCGGGCTACTCCTTTGGCGCCAACATCGCCTGGAGAACAGGCCAGGAGACCGACGATCTGGACCGCCTGTTCCTCATCGCACCGCCCTTCGGAAGAATGGATTTCGAAGGCGAGATGCCGAACATTCCCGTGCACATCATTGCCGGCGATGCCGACGAGTACATCGACTGGGATGCACTGAATGCCTGGATGGCCGGCCGCCCGCAAAGTGTCACGCTGACCAAGCTGGCGGGTGCAGATCACTTCTTCACCGGCACCATGGATGCGCTGACCAAAGCCGTGCGCGCCGCGGCGCGGATCCGCAACGACTGATTCAAGGGGCCGGTCAGGGCCTGTCAGGCATCCGACTCAAGCATGCCCCTCTGGCGCTCCGGGCTCAGGGCGTAGCAGCAGGCGCAGGCACGCCCAACCAGTCGAGCACGCGTTCGTTTTCATCGCGCGCGTACGTGTGCGACAGATCCTCGATCTCGCGATAGGTCAACTGCGCACCCGCCTTCGTGAGCAATTCGGCGCCAAGCCGCGCGCGGTCCACCGGGAACATCCAGTCCAGCACGCCGTGCACCAGATAGATGGGCATGCCTGCGGCGCGCAGAATGCCGCCGTTGTCGTACAGGAACGGATGCAGCACGCCGGAGAACGGCGCCAGATGCGTGACCGGCAGCGCACCGGACAACCCCGCCAGCAACGTATAGGTACCGCCGTCGGACATCCCCGTCAGCAGCACCCGACTGCTGTCGATGCGGTAGCGCTCGCCGACGAAGTCGATCATGCCCTTGAGGTTCGGCGCGTCCTGATCGCCCGGCTCGATGATCGACCAGGTGCGGTCGATCGAGGTCGGCGCCAGCAGCAGGCAGCCCCGCGTACGTGCCTCGCGCAACCAGCTCCATAGAAAGTCGGCGCCGTGACCGCTGCCGCCATGGCAGGCAATGATCAACGGCCACTCACGGCTTGCATCATAGTTTTCAGGCACATACAGCGTGAAGCCACCGCGCTCGTCACGCTCGTTGCCGGCATTGACCACGCCCAGCGGTCGCTCCGGGTCAGGCTCGTGCGCACCCGCAGCCGCGAGTTGACGCAGCAGTACAGCGTTGCCCCGCAGCGCAGGTTCGACGAACAACTGACTGACCGGCAGCAATACCGGTACAAGCGGGTAGAGCAATGCCAGCGCCTGGGTCTGCCGGCGCAGCGCGCGATACATCGGCATGGGGTCGGGCGCGTCGGCACCCGCGTGAAAGCCCAGCAGCGCGGCCATCACTTCATCGGCCACTTCCAGCAGCCGCCGCGACACGGCAGCGGCGCCCGATTGCGCATCGCCCGGTGGCAACGCCGCGCGCAATCGCGCGGCCGGCTCACCGACCACGGCCTGCTGCGGCGACAGCCAGGTCGCAAGTTGCTGCGCATTCGGTGGGTGCAGATGTCGCGCCACCTGCCCCAGCATCTCCATGGTCGTCAGCAGCGGCGTCAGCAGCGCTTCGATGCCATTGATGAGTTCGTCGTCGTTCGTCGTATTCATCGCCACGTAGCCGCACTCATCGCATGACCTCCTGCCCATTCAGGTGCTGGGGGAATTGAGGCACAAGGTCGACGCCGAAGCACGTCCGATTCGCAGCACGCTCCGAGGACTGACGTTGCTCAACGACAGGCAGCTCGACGTTCCTCTCACCCTTTCGAAACCCTCATAGCGGCCGGCTGTGTTCGCCATTGACCGTGCCGCACGGAGCGCATGAATGCCTGCGCGTACTGAGCAATGCAGACAAGATACTCAACATGCACTGATGACGTGTTGTACGGATTGGCGCTGACGTCAACCTGTGCATTGACGGTCGTACCGCTGTACCAGGTGCCGAACAATCGGTCCCAGATCACAAGAATGTTGCCGTAGTTCAGGTCCCAGTGCTCGGGCATCGCGGAGTGATGGATCCGGTGTCCCACCGGCGAGTAAAAGAGCCATCTGCCCAACCAACCATAGGTCCAGGGCACCATTGAGTGCTGCAGCAGATCGATTAGTGATAGCACTACCCGTACCCCAACCAGCATCTCCGGTGGCGTGCCCAGCATCGCGAGCGGAATGACGGAAAGCACTTTGCGCGTCAGTTCCTCAAGGGCATGCGTTCTGTTGCCGGTCAGCACCGTGAAGGACGTTGCCGAGTGATGGTACTTGTGCGCCTCCCACAGGAACGCCAGCGTGTGCGACGCACGGTGATACCAGTAGTCGATGAAGTCGACCACGATGAACACGACCAGCACCTGGGCCCAAAGTGGAAACGGCTGTACGAGATTGAATGAAAAGCCGCGCTTGGCAATCAGATCAAGCGCAAACGATGCGCCTAGACTGATGATCGCCACAACGATCGATGCCCATCCAAGAATGTGCAGCGCGGCGATCACGATGTCCGTTCGCGCGGTTCGGCTCCCAACGAACAACTGGCGGATGGCCGAACCGCTCCACCCAAGCACCGTGAAGTCGATCGCAAGGGCGCTGCCAAGCAACAGCGCGTAAGTGCCAATGCGCGGGCCGTCAAATCGCAGCGCACGCGATTGCAGCTCTGCAAGCGCCGCGGCGACGAGTGCTGGTGCGACCGCGAAGGCCGCCAACAGCAGGAGCACTAGCGCAATCAGCAGCACCAACGCCGTTCGTGCAGCCACGATGTGCGGCGCGATTGCTTGCGCAGCAGACCCGGACTCCGACGCCAGCAAGGCAGGTCGCTCGTCGGTGGGCGTCACGTCGTTACTCACGAGCCAGACCGACAGAATGACAGTTCCCCAGGTGATGCACGCCTGTTCATCTCCGCCTTCGGTAGCCCACGTCGTGTCGACCCTGATGCGCGCCGCACTGCTGCGAAACCGCAACCATGCGCGCAGCGTGGCCGTCGCGCCCAAATCTTCAAGCGCCCTCGATCGCTTGCATACTCAGCCGCGGGTACCGTCGCCGGACCATCGCCGATAGCATTGCATGCGTCGATCGCAGTTCGCGCTGGAGCCCCAACCATGTCCGCCACTCAAGAACGCCGATTCAATAAAGCTCACGTGCAAGCGTGGCGCAAGGATGGCTTCACCATCATCCCCGGCTTTTTCACCGCAGCCGAAATCGCGCCCATCGTTGCCGACTTCGAGCAGCTCTACGCGGAGCGTGGCAAAGGCGAAGGCATTGGCAGCGAACTCAATCGCAAGAAGCCCGGCAGTATCGGCGTGTTCGATCCAGGGCAATTCCGGAACATCGACAGCCTGCCCTACAACGCGTCGCCGGCAATCAACCTGATTTCGCTGCATCCCGCGCTGATCGCCTTCGCGCAGGCGCTGCTTGGCGTACCGCAGGTACACCTGTACCAGTCGCACACCTGGGCGAAGTACACCGGCGAGGCCGACTACGACCAGGGCTTCCATTGCGATTTCGGCAACCACACGCTGACCGTGCCGAGCGACGATCAAGCGGCGCGCACCGTCGATTTCATCTTCTATCTCACCGATGTCAGCAACGCCCACGGCGCATTGCACTATGTGACGAAGTCAGATGCGTCGACGGTGCTTGGACCCGGCGCAGTCACGGCAGCCAACAAGGATGAACAGCTTGCGCTGAAGCACTTGGAGCGATCTGCGGCCGGCCCTGCGGGCACGCTGGTCGCGCACGGCATCGACACGTTTCACCGCGGCACCAATCTCACTGCGCCCAACGGCCATCGCTTCACCATGACGGTGGGCTACAAGGCGGTGGGCAACGAGATGATCGGTTTCCATGTGTGGCAACAGGCCGCGAACCGGCCCTGGCACATCCTGTTCGAACACGCGACACCGGAGCAGCTTGCGTGCCTGGGCGTGCCTGCACCCGGCGCGCCGTTCTGGACTGAGCGCACGCTGCGGCTGTCGCAGGAACGCTGGCCGACCTGGGACATGCGCGCCTACTTCAGCGCGGCAAGCTGAGCCTTCAGCGCGGCAAACTGAGCCTGGGTCAGCGTACGAATTGCTCCAATTGACTGCGCAGTGCGCCAAGCGCGGCCCTGTTTGCCGACTTGATTCTGTCGATGCTCGGCGGTTCGCTGCTGATGTCGCCAAGCTCGGTCAGCACGGTGTGCACCACGTCATGCGCACCGACCAACTTCATCTGTTCCAGCCAACGACCGACATTCGGAAACGGCGCGAAATCGAACAGATTCGTGAAGCACGGCTGCAGTTGACCGATCTCGACGTAGGCGGCGAAGTCGGCCAGCGAGAGTTCGCTGCCAGTCAGATAACGCGACTTCGCCAGCCAATCCGAATCCAACGTGCGCAACGCATGGGTCAGCGTTGCACGCGCCGCGACTTGCGTTGCCTCGGGGATGTTCAGGTCCTTGCGGATGTTCGGCGCGACGAGTCCTATGGAGGCATCGCGCACGTTGCGATGGTGATAGTGCAGATACCAGTCGACCATCGCGCGGCGTTTGGGCTCGCTTGGATACACATCTGCCCAGCCGTGGGTGTTGCACAGGTAGCACAGGATCGCGTGCGCCTCGCCCAGCAAGAAGCCCGTGCCGGGCTCCTCGATGGTGGGAATCGTGCCGCCCGGATTCTTCGCCAGGAACGAAGGGTGCCGGCTGCCCGTCTCGCCTTTCGAACCTGGATTGATAAGCACCATTTCGAATGGCATGCGCTTGAACAGCAGCAGCCACATCACGGCGCGCACCGGTTGCGAAAACGGGACGCCGTACAGAATGAGAGGTTGCATGGTGATGCTCGAGGAGTTATCGACGTTCAGGTAGCGTGTTGCGCAGTGTCAGTGCGGGATGCGGCCACGTGCTTGGTTCACGGTGTCCCCACCGCCTGCCAGTAGACGCAATCAGTTCAACCACTGTCTACCCATTCTCGCGCGATCACCCACCGACGAGGCGTACGAATCGGGCCCAGCGTTGGCTCCGCGAGCCGGAATGTCGGCCGCCCCTTCGACCGATCGTGACAGCCGTCCGGCCGCACCCTTGCGCATGCATATGGTCAGACTGACGATGCTCTCAGCTCACCTTGGGCGTAGCGACGAAACCGCGTGTCACGCCGCGTTTACCGGCAAAGCTACCGACGATCTGCGAACCCTGGTTGATGCCATTGAACTCAGGTGCGTCGACCAGCGTAGTTGCAGCATCGCCCAGCTGGCTGTAACTGAACGGCTGGCCACAGCGACACAGCAAGCCCTGGCTGATCGACTTCTTGTGCATTTGATCCGCTGGATTGGGCACAACCTCGAAGCCCACCACTTCGCGGCGATTGTTCACCCCACGAAGATGAACAGCACGCGCGCCACTGCGAGTGACGGCGCGATAGCCGTTGTCGTCGAACTCGAAACCTTGACGCGTCATCGCGTTGTCGTAGAAGTCGCCAACAACGAGCCCGCCGAGGTATGGGTTGTAACCAGCATCGTTGAGGCCATAGGGCGCCGTGCTGAGCACGCAGGGTGTCGGCATCACAATATCTGCCAACTTGTTGGCGCTGGTCAGATCAACGAGTAGTCCCTGGTCGAACGCTGCGATCGAACCAGACTGGCTGGTGACACCGACAATGCGGTTCTCACTATTGATCGCCAGCGCAGCGCCGCATGCCGTGGGCCATGGCAGCGCACTGCTTGCGCCGGGGACGACACGACACGACACGACACGACACATCATGGCATGCAGGTACTCAAGCCCATCGGCCGCGCGCACCTGGTTGTAGCCAACGATGATGCCGGACTGATTGATGGACATCGGACGATTCATGTCCAGCGGATGCAACACACCCGATGCGGTGCGCAGAAATCCAGTACCGAATTCGCCCGGTCTGAAGTAGCGACCGACCATGTCACCCGCATCGTTGATGCGATTGGCTTCCGCGTGGTCCACGCCAGGGCTCTGGCTTTCGATGATCTCGACTGTGTACTCGATGCGCGTTACATGTTCCGGATGTTCGCAGCGCTGCCAATAGCGCAGCGCTTCCTGCAGTTTCCGATCACGCAGCCCAACCTCAAGCTGAGCCCGCGCGGCTGGACTCACGCGATCTAAGCCGGTGAGCAGCTTGCGGTTGATGCGCGTTCCCGACAGCTCGGCCGAAAACGCGGCTGAACTGAGCTCACCCCGGGGATGTCGAGCCGCCGCACTGCGGCCGGCAAAGAGCGCAGCGCCGCCACAACGCCTGCATCAATCGACGTAGTTCGCGGAACTGGGCGCGGCAATACAACAGGCGCAAGTCGCTTTGTGGCCATGACTGATTTCTCTGGGGTTGGAACGACCAGGTGCATCGCTCTCTATCGCCGAGGCCATGTCGATCACCGCGACTCAACTTTGACCTGCGTCAGTCATTCGTCGCGTTCAATACATTGCTGGCCCGAACTGCGCTGTCAACAGTTCAAAACTTACCCCGCCGTCGATGCGCGAGAAGTGCAGCGTGCCGCCCTGCTCGATGTCGATCTGAACACCTTCGGGCAACAGCCGCGCTGCTGTCGCTCGCCGGCCCAGCAGTCGCACGAGGGCACCTTCCTTCGAGGTGTGCTTGGCGGAATGGTCCGCATGTTCGACATCGATCAGACGCCGTTTGCCGGACACGTCGATCCACTCGATCTGCGTGTAGCAGGTCAGCTTGCAGCGCGTGAATTCGAACTCGATGCTGCGCGCGCCAAACGACACCCGCTCAATCTGCACGGCGCCGCGCTGCATCGCGCCGTCGATGTAGCCGAACAGTGCGGCATCGAACTCGGCATCGGCCGGCGGGCGCCTGACCTGCGTCATCGCATCGATGATTCCGGCTGTACTCGAATGGCCGCCTTCGCTGCCTGATTGTCGTCGCTTCACTGATGGTCCTGCGCTCTGTCTTCTGCATGCGCCCGCCGCTGCGGGTTCCAAGCCGAAAGCCTGCGCGATGATTTCGCCGAATGCACGAACCTTTGCAGAAGCGTCACAGCGTAGCTTTGCGACGAGCGAGACGGCGATACTCGACGCTCCTCCCGCCAGGGCTGATCAAGCCCAGGACTGCAAACAGCATGAGCCAACTGTTCGACCTGACCGGGCGCGTTGCCCTGATTACCGGCGCAGGCTCGGGCATCGGCCGCGCCACCTGCGGCGTACTGGCTGAGCTGGGTGCGACGGTGCTGGGTACAGACATCGACCTGGCCGCGGCCAGCGCAACCGTTGCAGCACTGTCCGGCACGGGCCACCTCGCGGAACGCCTCGATGTCACCAGCGAGGCCGACTGGCACAGCGTCCGCGACCGCACACAAGCCGCTTTCGCGCGCCTCGATGTGCTCGTCAACAACGCCGGCATCATGCTGGCGCGCAGTTTCATGGAGTCGCCGCTTGATGACCTGCGGCTGCAGTACCGCATCAACGTGGAGGGCCCTTACATTGGTATGCAGACCTTCATCCCACTGCTGCAGCACACCAGCGCAACGCATGGCACGAAGCCCTCGATCATCAACATCTCGTCGGTGTACGGACAGGTTGCCGGCGATCGTTACGCCGCATACAGCGCATCGAAAGGTGCGATTGCCATGTTGTCGCGTGCGGTCGGGCATGAGCTCGCAAGCAGTGGTATCCGCGTGAACTCCGTACACCCGGGACCCTGCGCAACCAATCTGGGCGCAAGTCATGCGCCGATGCTCGGCCACGACGGCGCGCCGCTGCAGATGGAAGAGGTCATGGCGTACTGGCTGCAGAAGATGCCGATCGGGCGCATGGGTCAGGCGGGCGACATTGCGCCAGTGATCGCGTTCCTGGCCTGCGATGCATCGATCTTCGTCACCGGCGCGCAGCTCGTTGCCGATGGTGGCTACTCGGCGTTCTAACACTGCTCCACGCCGGAGCGAACTGCAGGAGCGCATAGCCCATGCCCATCAGCAACTCGGTCGTTGGCCAACGCACCGCCGAGGTGGAACACAACGTCGACGCACGCTGGATCATGGCCTACGCGGCCGCGCTCGGAGACATGAATCCGCGCATGCTGGACACGGCAACCTATGCGGCGCTCATTGCGCACCCTGTGTTTCCCGTGTGTGTCGAATGGCCATCGGTGCAGGCGACCAGCACATTGCCCGCGCTCAGCCAGCTCTCGCCGGCTGAGCGCGCCCGCGGCGTTCATGCCGCGCACGATCTGCATATCGAACGGCCGATCCGTGCCGGCGATGTGCTGCGCACCAGCGCGGAAGTGGTGGGGCTGGAAG
Source organism: Klebsiella pneumoniae (assembly GCA_945861675.1). Classification (GTDB taxonomy): domain Bacteria; phylum Pseudomonadota; class Gammaproteobacteria; order Pseudomonadales; family Azotimanducaceae; genus CAMAVY01. The sequence goes on from CAMAVY010000054.1 coordinate 16,792, forward strand.
CGCGCAAACCTGGTGCGGCGCAGACGGCTCGAATCGAGACGCGCGACGCTGCAGGTCAGCTGGTCTGCACCACCTGGCAGCTGCGCATCATGCGTGGCGTGGCCATCGACGGCGACGCCCGCCGGATTGCGGAACCGCCGGCGCTGCCAACCGATGCAGGCACATCGCCCTGCGCCCTGGTGATTCCGTTGACGGTGGCGCCCGGTGCGGCGCACATCTACAGCGAGTGCGCGCACATCTGGAATCCGATCCACAGCGACCGCGCCGTTGCACTGGCCGCAGGCCTGCCTGACATCATTCTGCACGGCACGGCAACGCTGGCACTCGCCGTCTCAGCCATCGTGCAACGTTGCCTTGGCGGGGAAATTGCTTCCGACATGAAAACTGCATCAGTCACTCGCCTTGGTGGTCGCTTTGCAGCCATGGTGCCGGTGCCCGACATGCTGCAACTGGAGATTTATCGCCAAGCCGCAGATGGCGTGCGCTTCCGGGTCAGAAACGGTGCCGGTCAGGAAGCCATCAGCCAGGGATATGTGCTGTGGCGCTGAACGTCACCGCAGACCTCGACCTGCAGCCGACCAACACCAGTCCGCCAGCTACACCCCTCCAGCAACAGCCGAACCCGATCGAGACACAACGTGGCCAAGGAAACCAATCCACTCATCATCGATGTTGAAGCCTCGGGCTTCGGCGCATTGAGCTACCCGATCGAGATTGGTGTTGCACTTGCCGACGGCCAGAAGTACTGCGCCCTGATCATGCCGGCGCCAGACTGGACGCATTGGGACGAAGGTGCGGAGAAGGTGCACCGCGTATCGCGCGACATCCTCGAAACCTATGGCCGTCCCATGCACGAGGTCACCGCGCAACTCAACAAGCTGCTTGAGGGCCGCACGCTGTACACAGACGGCTGGGTGGTCGATCGGCCCTGGCTGACCACGCTGTTCTACGCAGCGCGCACAGAGATGAAGTTTCGCGTCAGCCCGATCGAACTGATTCTGTCGGAAGAGCAGATGGCGCGCTGGCACGCAACCAAGGACGACGTACTGAAGCACATGAACCTGCAGCGCCATCGCGCCAGCTACGACGCCTGGATGATTCAGGAAACCTTCAAGCGCACCCTGCAGGCGCCCGGCACCGAATCACCCTCCAGCTGATTGACCAGCTAGTAACCCAGCAGCGCTGCATAGCGATCACGGTGGAAGGCCTGATTGCCGTAGGTCGCCTCCAGCGCACGCGCACGCTTCAGGTAGAAGCCTGCATCGAACTCGTCGGTCATGCCGATGCCGCCGTGAATCTGAATCAGATCGTTGGACATCTGGTACAGAAACGCGCCGGTTCTGGCCTTGGACAACGAGCACAACTGCGCCACGTGTCTGGCGTCCGACCCATCGCTGGCCGCCGAATCAATCGCCTGCAGTGCGGCTTCCACACAGGATCGATTGAGTTCCATCTGCGTGAAGTGTCCCGCGGCCCGGTGACTCAGCGCCTGGAACGAGCCAATCAGCTGGCCGAACTGCACCCGTGTCTTCAGGTAGTCGAGCGTCATGTCGAAGGCGCGCGACGCCGTGCCCAGCATCTCTGCTCCGAGGCCCGCCCGCGCACGATCGAGAATCTGGTCCAACACGGCGTAGCCCTGGTCCAGTTGACCCAGCAGTGCATCAGCGCCCACATCCACGTTGTTGAATTCAATGTTGGCGTAGCCGCGGCTGTCGACCGTGCTGAGCGCATGACGCGTGATGCCAGTCGCATCCGCAGGCACGATGAACATGCTGATGCCACCGGTATCGCCCGGTTGAGCGCTGCTGCGTGCAACAACAATCAGCTGCGTTGCGGCCGCGCCTTCCAGCACGAACGACTTGACGCCATTCAGGCGGTAGCCGTTGGCGGTCGCCGTGGCCTGCAGGGCCGTGCGCGCCGGCGCATGCCGCGTGCCTTCATCGATGGCCAGCGTGAAGATTGCGCTGCCATCGACAATCTTCGGCAGCCAGGCCTGCTTCTGCGCTTCGCTACCCGCCAACAGGATGGCAGAGGCGCCCACCAGCGCAGACGCGAACAGCGGCGACGCCGTCAGTTGGCGCCCCACCTGCTCCAGCACAATGCCGAATGTGAGGTAACCCAGATCGGAACCACCGTACTGTTCCGGCACGATCATGCCGGTCCAACCCATTTCCACCATGCCCTTCCAGGTCGATTGCTCGAAGCGCGAGGCCACACCGCTGTCGCGCATCTTGCGGAACTGCTGCACCGGCGCCTGCTCGGTCATCCAGGCCGTGGCCTGATCCTTGATCATGCTCTGTTCTGTCGTCAGTGCTGCCATTGCGCGGGGTCCTGCTGTTTTCCTGGCAACAGATGAACTGTTGCCAGGGAATAGGTCATTGAAAAACGTTTCTCGGGCCGGGTAAGCGCGTCAGCCGCGCTGGGTGGTCTCCGGCAGCCCGAGAATGTTCTTCGCGATGATGTTGTTCTGCACCTCGTAGGACCCGCCATAGATCGACATGGCCTTGCCTGAGAGCCAGTTGCGCACGGCAGCGCGTTCATCCTTGCTGAAGCCCTCGCCTTCCCAGCCCAGCCCCTGATGGCCCAGCAGTTCAAGCGTCAGCTCTGCACGTGTCTGTGCCACCGTGGTCGCAGAGTTCTTGAGGATCGACGCCGCCGCGCTGACTTCGATCTTGCCCTTCGCCTCTGCCACGATGCGCGCGGCCGTCAGCGAGTGCGCCTGCGTATCCATCAGGTGTTGCGTCATGCGCGCACGCAGGTCGGCATCATCCAACCGGCCCGCACTGTCGGTGCCCACGCAGCGCTTCGCCATGTCCTGAAAACGCTCTTCGTTCGCAGCACCCGCAGTGCGCCCGCCGGTCTGGCTGGCGCGCTCGTGCTGCAGCAGGCGCTTCACCACAGTCCAGCCTTTGTTCAGCGGGCCCAGCAGGTCCTGCTTGGCGGCCAGCGCATCGGTGAAGAACGTCTCGCAGAATGGCGAGGCGCCCGCAATCAACGGAATGGGACGGGTGCGCACGCCGGCTTGATCCATGGGCAACAGCAGGAAGCTGATGCCATCGCGCTTGGCGACCTGCGAGTCGGTTCGCACCAGTGCACCGCACCACTGCGAAATGTCGGCACCGGACGTCCAGATCTTCTGCCCGTTGAGCACCCAACTGTCGCCCTTGAGTTCGGCGCGCGCTGTCAGGCCGGCAAGATCGGAGCCGGCATTCGGCTCGGACAATCCCAGGCACCAACGGATATTCCCGTTCGCGATGGAAGGCAGGTGCTGTTCCTTCTGCTGCTCGGTGCCGTACTCCAGGATCGTAGGCCCCACCATGGTCACGCCCATGCCGGTCATGTAGGGAATGGGATTGAACGCATCGGCTTCGATGAGTTCGTCCTGCAGCACCTGCACCTGTGCACCGCCCAAGCCGGCACCACCATATTCACGCGGCCAGGTCGGCGCGCCCCAGCCCTGTTCACCCAGGCGCTGCACCCACAGGCGCACGTCTTCGGGCATGTCATTGCGACCGCTGGTTGCCAGCAGAATCTCGGCTGACCGACCGACCAGTGATTGCGGAAAGTTGTGCTTGATCCAGGCACGGACTTCCGCGCGGAATGCAGCCAGATCGGTGGACGCTGTCGACATGGTGTGGGTGCTCTCGGGTGCTGAACTCGCAGGAAAGGGCAGATGGCCGCAGTGCAATGCTCGCGTGCGATGCCAGCATGAAATGGCGGCGGCCAGAGTGCTAGCCAGGGAGGCGGCATTCTACGCAGGCCGATGCGCGCCAGGCGCATGCCTACGTGCTTTCCGCACAAAAACGCGCATAAAAAATGGCCCTCGACACAGCGCCGAGGGCCACAGGAACCCTGCCGTACCGCACCCGCCGCTGCTAAGGCGGGTGGCAGGTAGCGGGGTATCGGATGATCGTCCGTCGCCAGGACCTAAGCCAACGCTCGGACCTTCCCGAAAACAACGACGGGCTCAGATCTTTGCCGGGCCATACAACTGCGTGAAGTCATTCTTCTTCGGGCCGGCATAGCCGAACAACCAGGCGCCCACCTTACGCATCTGAATCTCTTCCGAACCCTCGGTGATGCGATAGCGACGGTGGTGGCGATAGATGTGCTCGAACGCCTTGTGCCGCGAGTAGCCCATGCCGCCGTGCGTCTGCATCGCCCGATCCGCGGCGTCGCAGCACAACCGATTGCCGATGTAGTTGCACATCGACACACGATCCGACAGCTGCCGCTCAACTTCCTTGTGTGGCATTTCATCCATCGCCACCGCAGTCTCACGAATCAGCAGGCGCAGCATCTGTGCCTGGGTGTGCAGTTCGATGAGCGGCCATTGAATGGCCTGGTTGTTCGAAAGCGGCTTGCCGAACGGCTTGCGCTCGCGCGCGTAATGCACGCTTTCATTGATGCAATACACCGCCGCGCCTAACGACGACGCCGCCTGACGAATGCGGTTCTGATGTACGAAGCTCTGGCCAATGGCCAGACCGCCGCCAATCTCACCCCAATAGAAGTCTTCCGGAATCCACACGTTGGTCAGTGACACGCGCGGGTGATCGGTGGGCATGTTGAATGTCCACAGGTACTCCTCGATCTTCACCCCGGGCGCGTCGGCCGGCACGATGAAGCAGGTGATGCCGCGCGCGTCGCCGTCCTTACCATCGGTGCGCGCGAACGTCATGATGTAGTTGGCATGGTGCATGCCCGTGGTCCACATCTTTTCGCCGTTGATCAACCACCCGCTCTTGCCGTTGCGCTCCTGCGGCACCGCGCGCGTTTCCATGAACGTGGCATCGGAACCGTGGTTCGGCTCGGTCAAGCCAAAGCCAGTGCGCAGTCGCCCCTTCAGCACGTCATCGCCATAGCGGCTGAACTGATCAGGCGTGGCGAATTCCTTGAACATCACGATGAACGGGTTGTTGCCGACAATGGAGTGCTCGGTCTGCAGGTCGTTGAACAACCCCAGGCCTTTCGCTGCAAGGTGCTCACGAATCACCGCCATCCAGAGATTGGAACCGCCCTTGCCGCCGTACTCCTTGGGCCAGGCAAAGCGCAGGTGGCCGGCTTCATCGGCCTTCTGACGGGCCTCGGCAAGCAGGGCTTCCCAATCCGCGCGCGGCAAACCGTTATTGTCCCAGTCGGTGCGCGCATGTTCGCGCCGATGATCGAAGAAGCGATTGTTGTCGTCGCGGTCCTGAAGGGGCTGAATCTCCTTGGCAATGAAACGGTCCAGTTCGTCCAGGTAATCCTGCAGGTCCTGTGGGATTTTGAAATCCATGGGGGCTCCTCTTTTCTGTTGGCTAGTTTTCTGTTGAATGGGGCTGTGGTTATTGAGTGCAAATCAAAGTGGTGGATCAGGTTGTGCTGGGCGATTCTGCTATTGCGAACACGTGCGATTCGGAAATCGGCAGCCATGCGATTCGGTCAGCCGACCGTCGCTGCGAGGTGCCGGAGTTTGGGCCCTCTTCAGCATCGGGCGCTACCGCCGCGAGACCGGTGAGCGCACCGTGCGGCGCCGGGCTGCGCCATCATCAGCGCGTCCCACCTTCACCGCCCCGTGCTCAGGTACACCCGCCTCGGACAGGGCATGCCGGGCACACACATCTACACGGGGCTGGTGCTCGACCGCGATGCCGACACACAGACAGGCAGCAGCAGGCGGGCAGTACCCGGCGGGCACAACGACAACGTCATGCGCCCCGCTGAACCCGTGCTGCTCAAATGGCTGCCCATCGCGCTGCTCGGCTGCACGATCAGCGGTTGTACGGCGGCCCCCCTGCAAGCACCGTCTGACGCCGGCATCGCTGCGCTCACCGCTGCGCTTTCTGCACTCGGCCCCCGTGTAGATCCGTCAGAGGCGCGCATTGCGGCGCTCACTGCGTACGCTGTCACCGCCGAGTTACGCGCGTCATATCGAATGGTCGGGCCGCCCCCTGAACTGCACAACATTCTGGTGAACACAGGCCTGCGCGATCGCGGCCTGTGCTGTCACTGGGCCGAAGACACGGGCAAGCGCCTGCACGCGTTACAGCTCAAGACGCTGGATGTGCACTGGGTGGTCGCCAACGAAGGCAGCGCGCTGCACGAACACAACAGCGCCATGCTCTCGGCACACGATGGTCCGATCGCCAACGGCATCATCGTGGATGGCTGGCGCAACGCAGGCACGCTGTATTGGGGCACGCTGGCTGCCGATCACTACACATGGAAGCTGCATCCCGCCGACCACAACTGGCAGTGGATTCACTGCCAATAGCCGGAAGCGACGCCGCTCACCCACTACTGCGCGACTGAGATCGCGGTCGGCGTCAGCCGCGTCACCACAATGCCGGATGTATCCAGCAACTCAGGTATGCGCGGGGCAATCACCGTCTTCCACTGCGCAGACTCGTACACCGCCTTGTACTGCGCCTCGCGCTGCGCCTCACTTTCGAAACGACGCATCCACACGTACACGCTGCTGTCGGTCTCGCCACGAAACGAGCCCGTGATGACCATGCCATTGGCCACCTGAAAGGGAATGATCTCCGCTTCCATCAAGGCAACGAAAGCGTCCATCCTGCCCGGCAGCACTTTATATTGGCGTAGTTCGTAGAAGGCCATGCGATGTCTCTCCTGAAGTGAGGTCTGGCGGTGGAAATTGCAGTCGAATCGATAGCAACGCGGCGCAGTGTGTCGTCAGCCCTTGTCGCTATCAAGCGACAAATCGCATCACGATAGTGTCGCCAAGCAGCGACAACAATCGGGCACGATTCGTCAAGCCCGCACGCAAATCCGCAGCATTCCGGATCAAGAT
>CAMAVY010000055.1 GCA_945861675.1 Klebsiella pneumoniae
CCACACCTGATTGCCTTGCGCGGGCGCCAGCGCATGCAGCTCGCGCACGCCTGCCACGCGCGGCACCAGAATGCACCAGGGATAGCGTGCATCGTTCATCAGCAGCAATGTGCTGACGGGCAGTTCGCAGACTGGAATGCAGTCTGCGGCGAGTTTCGGGTGTAGCTCGAATTCCATGCAGTGCCTCCTGCGGCAATTGATGCGATGTGTGTGACACGCCCCTCCCGGCGCGCATCAGCGCGCCTCAGTGCGCTCGGTGCCGCAGCGTATGCAGCGATAGCGCGAGATCAACTTTCCCGAGGCCACGTCGAACGGCGTGTCGACCACCTCCCACTTGTGGTAGCCGTGGCGGCACAGCGTGACGTTGCGTGCCTTGATCTTGCGCCGTGCCTTGGCGTTCGGCAGGCGAATGATGTTGTCGCTCATGCGGCAGGCTCGGTAGCGGCCTGCAGCAGAGCACGCACTGTCTGCAGCAGCTGCACGCCGTCGAGGCTGCCGGGTGCAAACGATGCATCGCCGCGTTGATTGCGCGCGCAGTGGGCGGTGAGCGCCTGGATGTGTGCGTTCACGGGCGTTGGCACGCCGTGCAGGCGCCCCAGCAGCACGATCTCGCCATTGAGGTAGTCGGTCTCCACGCTGTCAGCCTGGCGCAGCACGCTCTGCAAGGTCGAGCTTCCGCGGCGTCGCTGATTGGAATTCAGACTGCGATCCAGCTGATCTGTGCGCACGCGGTAGCGCGCATCGTCAACGGCATGGATACCCGCCGCCGCGTACACCGCGGTGGCTTCGCCGCGCAGCATGCGCACGATGTCGCGCGTTGCGGCGGAGTCGCCGATCAGCACTTCTACGCCGTTGCCGAGGTTGCGCACCAGCTTGCGGTACTTCCACGCCATGATGTCTGGTCGGGCCACGCTGCTGAAGCCTGCGTGTGACAGGTCGGCCGCGATGCGGATGGCCAACGGGTCGCTTGCGTCCGTTGCCTCGCGATTCAGCTCGGACGGATAGCGGCCAAGATCCAGCAGGCCGTAGACCTGCTCGGTATGCACCTCGACCTCACCCGGATGCAGGTGTGTGGCAGGCATGACGACCTCCATGCCGTAGACGCGGGCGAACGTGCGCAGCGCCTGGCGCTCGTTGTCGACGCCGTTCTGTGCGCAGACGATGGCCGGCTCCGCATCGGTCGCTGCACGCAGTGCAGTCAATGCGGCAGCCGTGTGCTGGCTCTTCATCGCCAGGATGACCACGTCTTCCGCCTGAATGTCGGCCTGTGTTGGATCAGCAAACGCACTGAGCAGTAGTCGTTGTGTCTGGCTGGGCATAATGAACTGCAGCCCCGCGGCCTGAAGCGCCAACAGATGCGGTCCGCGGGCGATGACGCACACCGGAACGTCCGCCATGTGCAGCGTGGCGGCAATGGTGCCGCCAATACCGCCGGCGCCATAAATCACATACCGCATGGGCGCGTGGTGTCAGCTGAGGGGCGCGCAGGATAAACGCTGACAGCTGCGGTTTGGGCCGGCCGGAACAAGTTTGCGCAGGCTGCGGCGCTCCGGCCGCCAACGTGCGTTGGATGGCTCTGAGGCGGCAATCATGCCGCGCAATCGCGTTCAAACGCGTCGCGGCCAGTCATGATGAGCTGACAGCGGCGCTGCGGCTGAGGCAGTATTCCGTCATGACCCCACCGTCTTCTGGGCCGACCTGGCTCGGCAATGCTGCCTATCTGTCTCTGGCCACCAGCAAGCGCGATGGCACAGAGGTACTTACGCCTGTCTGGTTTGCACGTCTTGGCGATGCGGTGGTGCTGTTCAGCGCGCCTGAGGTCGGTAAGGTCAAACGCCTGCGGCGTACCGGGCGCGGCCGAATCGCAGCCTGTGATGTCCGCGGCAAAGTGAGCTCTGAGTGGTGGGAGGTGACGGGCACGCTCACCGCCAGCCACGACGAGATTGCCCTGGCGCATGCCGCGTTACGCAGGAAGTACGGCTGGCAGCTGTTTGTGCTGGATCTCGGTGCGCGCCTCGCGGGTCGCATCGGCAGCCGGCAGTTCATTCAACTGCGACTGGTCTGAGCCGTTTGCGCCGCGTGCCGCGTCGCTGACCTGCTGAACCTTTCCGCAGCATCTTCCCGCAGCATCTTCCGGAAGAAGTAGCCCATCCATTTTGCAGACCGCTGACAGAGCAGAGTTCATGGTTGGTATTGGTGTTGATTTTGGAACCAGCAATTCGGCGGTTGCGCTGTTCGATGGTGAACGGGTGCGCCTGCTCCGGCTGGAGAAAGACCAGGACATCATGCCGACCGCGACCTACATCGATCGCGAGTTCCAGGCCAAGGTGGGCCAGGCTGCGATCGATCAATACGTCCGCGACAATGCGGGTCGTCGCGTGGAGCTGGTCGCTGAGGTCATCGGTAAAACCAGCTGGGCCGTTGGCGATGGCAACGACAGCACACGGGATGCGCCGGACACGTTCGAGCAGGCCATCTATGGCCAACCTGTCGACATCGGTCTGCAGGGGCGCCTGTTTCGGGGGGTGAAGCGTCTGCTGGGTGACCCGAACATTCGTCGGCTCACTGTTTTCAATCAGCTGTATCGGCTGGTTGCTTTGATAACGCCGGTGCTGCTGCATATGCGCAAACGGTTGCAGACCGAGGTCTCGCAGGGCGTCGATCGGCCGCATGTCGGGCACCCCGTACATTACGAGGGCCGCGATGCACAGAAGAACCGCGTGGCACTCGAGCGATTGGGCGAAGCTTGTGGCTATGCAGGTTTTGGTCATCAGCGCTTCTATCCGGAACCGGTCGCGGCGACGCTCAGCTATCTGCAGTCAGGTGGCGACGGCGACACCATGCTGACGATTGATTTCGGGGGCGGCACATTGGATCTGTGCGTGCTGCGCCGCGCGGGCGCAGGGTTCAAAGTGCTGGCCACGCATGGCGTGCCCATCGGCGGTGATCACATCGATCAGCGGCTGTTTGCCGAGCTGTTGTTTCCCATGTTGGGCAAAGGCGAACGCTGGAAGCGCAAGGGTTTCGATCGTGAGGAGATCGACACGCTGTTTCCGTTCGAGGAGTTCGAGCCCATGTTGCTGAACTGGGCGGTGACATACCTGCTGAATCAGAATCGCTATCTCACACCGGTGCTCGACTGTGTGCATCAGCCCGGCGAGGCGGGCATGAAGTTCCGGCGTCTGCGCGACATCATTCAGCACAACTACGGGTACCTGCTGTTTCAGTCGGTGCGCGACGCAAAGGTGCGGCTGTCGTTCGCCGAAGAAACACTCTTCGATGTGCCGGAACTGGATGTGCGCGTCACGCTGACCCGCGCGCGCTTCGAAGCGATGATCGCGGACCTGCTGCAACGCGTCGCTGAAGCCGTCGACCGCACCGTGCAACTGTCGGGGCTGGCGCCGTCCGAAATCGATCGTGTGATCCGCACGGGTGGATCGTCGCTGATCCCAGCAGTGCGCCTGATTCTGGAAAGTCGCTTTGGCGGGCGTGTGGTTGAACACGATCCGTTCACCAGCGTGGCCGCAGGCCTCGCGATTGCGAGTTACCACGACTATCGGTTCGAGTCGTCCTGAGGCGCTCAACCGAGGCGGTCGACTGGCACAGTCACCGGCTCAGTCTTTCGGCGGTTGCCAGCCTGGCTGCACGACCTCGAAGAAGGTCTGCAGCATGCGGTAGGTAAGCCCCCACACGAAGTGTTCGCCGCTGATCACGTAGCCGGGAAAATCGCCGTAACCGATGCGGCCCTGGCGCGGTTTTCGAGTGTGATGCACGCCCTGGACCATCGGCACCAACGGTGTCCATACAACGTCAGCGACCTCGTCGCTCATCTGCAACGCGGGTGTGTTGTGTAACTCGAAGACGAACGGCGCCACCAGCATGCCGTTGGGCCGACTCGGCGGAGAAGCGTCCTGATGCACCACGCGGCCGATCAGTCGGCCGTGCTGCTGCAGGTCGAGGCCGATCTCCTCAAGCGTCTCGCGCATGGCGGTGTGTTCAAGCGAAGCATCGGTGTCGTCGACATGACCGCCGGGGAACGCCATATGCCCAGACCACGGGTCGCCATTGCGCTCGGCACGACGAATGAACAGGATTTCCGGCCCGTTGTGTTGGTCACGCAGAATCACAGCGACCGCTGCCCTGCGTTCGCCTGCGGGTGGCGGCAGCACTGGCGGCGCGTGCGCCTGCAGGCGATCGCGGATGTTGGGCAGGTTGACCATCGCCGGATCATAGCGGGCTTCACCTGCGATAAGGCGCGGCGTGGTCGGCAGGCGTCGCGCCGTCAATTCAGATACGCAAGGCCGGTCGGCGTGTCCAGCCATCTTGAACAGGAGTACATGTACGTGAGCGCGAACGGCTGTTTTGTCTGCGGCAGCGCAAACCCGATTGGCCTGCACGTGCGGTTCCGTCTGGAGGGCGAGTTATGCCTCGCGGAGTTCACGCCCGACGCGCGTCACGCCGGCTACGACGGTGTGACGCATGGCGGCATCGTCTACAGCCTGCTCGACGATGTGATGGCCAATGGCATCTGGTTGCGCGGCGAACGTGCGTATACGGCGCGGGCGGACATCCGCTACCGGCAGGCATTGCCGATTGCGGTGGGCGTACGTCTGCAGGGCGAGGTCCGCCGGCGACGTGGCCGCCTGACCGAGACCGTTGGCTACATGTGGCGCATCGACGATGGTTCCCTTATCGCGCAGGCCAGCGCACAGTTCATGGCTGCGGTCTGAGTAGCACTGAAGCTTGCGCAGGCCGCGCTGGGGCTGACCGACAATAGATCGAGGGCGTATGTATGGCGTTGACCGGGTTGGCGGTGCTGGTGGCACTGCTGGAGTACTTTGCATTCGGATTACAGGTGGGCATGGCCCGCGGCAAGTACGGCGTAGAAGCGCCGGCGACCACTGGCCACCCGGAGTTCGAGCGCTATTTCCGCGTGCATATGAACACGCTCGAACAGCTGGTCATGATGGTGCCGTCAGCATTTCTGTTCGCCTGGTGCGTCGGCGATATGTGGGCCGCAGGCGCGGTTGCGGTGTTCATCGTGGGGCGCTTTGTCTATGCACGCAGCTATGTTGCCAATCCCGCATCGCGCAGCACGGGCTTTGCGCTGACGGCATTGCCGACCATGGTCATGGCGATCGGAAGCATCATCGCCATTGTGATGTCGCTGGTAAGCGGTGGGGTGGCGGCTTGATAGGCAGACATGCCGGGGGGGCAACATGGCAACACAGCTTGCGCGGGATGCAGTTGAGCGCTTTCGCCGCGACGGGGTCGCGCATCTTCCGGGTGTGCTGCCCGAACCCTGGCTGACGCGTTTTCGACAAGCCTGGGAATGGAGCATGGCCAACCCCGGGCCGCTGGCGTCCCCGCTTGTGCCGGGGCGTGATGATGGTTGGCAGGACCTGTGCAATCCCAAGGCCCTGACTCAGTACCAGTCTGCGCTGCTGCAGTCACCGCTGGCCGACCTGACGGCTTCGCTGTGGGGCGAGCAGGACGTGTGGTTCATGTACGAGCAGGTGTTCCACAAGACCGCCGGCGGAAGCGCACGCACGCCCTGGCATCAGGACAGCTCGTACCTGACGGTCGATGGCACACATCTGCTCGTCATGTGGATTACCTTCGAAGCCATTCCCGCCGAGCTTTCATTGGAGTTCGTGCGCAGTTCACACAATGGGCCGCTGTTCAACACATCGCGTTTCGATGTGGCCGATCCCACGCTGCCGATCTTCGAGTCCGATCAGTTGCCGCGCTTGCCGCACATTGAGGCGCAGCGCGACGCGTTCGATATCGTCTCGTATGCCGTGCAACCCGGCGACGTCGTGGTGTTTCACCCGGCGACTCTGCACGGGGGCGGACCCACCGACACCCTGAACCCCGTGCGTCGCACATTGACACTGCGGTTCTTCGGTCCGGACGCGCGCTTTGCTGCGCGACCGGGGCGCGCCGGTCCGTTCTATCCGGAGGTGCAAAGCAACCTCAGCGAAGGCGAGCCGTTCCGGCATCCACGCTTTCTCAAGCTGCGTCAGGCGGGCTCGGAGTGGTGATTGCGTCTGCGCAGACGCAAACGGAAACGCAGGCCATTGCGGCTGCGCTGACTGCGCTGCATGCCGACGGCGTCGGCGTTGTGCCCGACGTGCTGAGTGACGCGGAGACGACGCGTGTGCGTGCCGCGCTGCTTGACGCAGCCAGCGAAAGCGAGCGGCGCGGCGTGCCCACCTTCATGCCCGTGCTCGATCCCAATGCCGCGAATGTGCGGGTGTTCAATCTGCTCGACATGGACCCTGTGTTCCGCGAGCTCATCGTCCATCCGGTCGCGTTGCGCATCGTGCGTGCGCTGCTTGGCCAGCACATCAGCATTTCGAACTTCACCGCCAACATTGCGCGCCCGGGCAGCCGCTCGATGTCGCTGCATTCAGACCAGGCGCTGGTGGTGCCCGAGCCATGGTTTGCGCCATGGAGCATGAACATCATCTGGTGCCTGGATGATGTGTACCTGGAGAACGGTGCAACGTTGTTTCTGCCTGGTAGTCATTTGTGTGCGCGGCGCGAACTGCTGCCCGCGCAGCCGCACGCGCATCTGCAGCCGATGCTGGCCAAGCGCGGTGCCATCGTCGCGATGGATGGGCGTGTTTGGCACACCTCGGGCGCCAACGTCACCGAAGCTGCTGAACGGGCGCTCCTGTTCGGCTACTACTGCGTGGACTTCCTGCGTCCACAGGCGAACTGGAATGCGACGCTGTCGAGTGCAACGCAGGCGCAGGCGTCGTCCGAACTGGTTGAGCTGCTTGGGCTGGGGCCTGCGGGCAACACGCGTGTTGCCGGCGAACTGCTGAGTGCGCGCCTGTGACGCGGGCCGCGCCGCAGATACCCGCGCAGAAACTGCCGGCCCCCGCGCGTGATGTGCCAGAAGCGCTGGCGCATCTGCAGACCTGCGGTCTGTGCATCATCGAGGATGTCCTGGATCAGGAGATGCTTGCGCATGCGCGGGCGGTGATCTATCGCGCCGTCGACGAGGATCAGGCGGCGGGTCGCGCGCAGCATGGCTTTGGTCTCGATCGCGATGAACGCAACGTACGCGTATGGAATCTGCTGAATCGCGATCCGGTGTTTTCCGCACTGGCCGAGCACCCTGTGGCGTTGCAGCTGGTGCGCGCCACCTTGGGCTGGCCCGCGTTGCTGTCGAACATCTCCGCCAACGTGACCGGGCCGGGCGCGGTCGCAGGTGTACTGCATGCGGATCAGATCTTCGTGCCTGAGCCTTGGCCCGCAGCTGCGCAAGGCGTGAACGTGGTCTGGTGCATCGACGACTTCACTGCCGCAAATGGCGCCACCGAGGTGGTGGTTGGCAGCCATCGCCTCAATCGCGCACCTACTGCAGCAGATGCGTCCGTGGCCATGCTGCCGATCGAGGCCAAAGCCGGCAGTGTTGTCGCGTTCGAGAGTCGTATCTGGCACCGCGCTGGCGCGAACACTACGAAGTCGACGCACCGTGCGGCGGTGTTTCCGTTCTATTCAACGCCGATCTATCGCACGCAGGAGAACTGGTTCCTGTCGCTTGAGCCGGCGGTGCTTGATGCCGCGTCTGACTCGCTGCTCGAGTTGCTTGCGTATCGCTCACAAGGCTTCGGTCTTGTGTATGGGCGCTCGCCGCGCTGAGCCTGGGCGCGCTGAGCGCACGTGCACTGATTGTCGACGCGCAACTCAGCCTGTGGGCTTGTTGCGTCCAGTCCGGCGTACACGTGCCGTGCGTGCTGCCACTTCTACCGGCGGCGTCACCGGCTCCACCGGCTCCACCGGCTCCACCGGCGGTGCCACGGGCACAGGCGCGGTCGCAGCGCGCTTCCTTGCGCGAACGCTTTTCACGGCAGGCAGCGCTGCAGGTTTCGCAGCGCGAGCGAGATCTGAATCAGTTTCTACCTCGGCATCCACGTCGGCATCCGGAAGGCCGCGATCCCAACGCTTCACTGCGATCGTGAATTGAACAAGCAGTTGGCGCAGCCGCTCTGTGTGGGCGTCGGTGACCACCGGCAACAGCGCCAGTGCAAAGCCGTAATGCACCCGTGCTTCCATTTCCAGCAGCGTGATCTCTCCGGACACCCATTCAAGAATGGCGGACAGCAGGATGTAGGCCAGGTTGCTCGAGAACGGTTCTACCGGTAGCGAGTCCTGCAGCATGCCGGCATCGACGGCCGTGATGACCAGACGCTGCCAGAACGCACCACGCGGTGCGCGAAAACTGGCGCGGAATTCACGGCCGCCATCCTGATACGCCGCCGACAGCACGATGCGGTGAAAGTCGGGTTCGCGCGCGTACAACCGCCGCGCCAGGGTCGCGGCATTGAACAGTCGGTCCAACGCGTCGCCGCGTAAGCGCATGAGCAGTGTTTCGTACTGGCCCACTTCGCGCGCGAGCAGCGCAATCATGATGGCCTGCTTCGACCCGAACAGGTTGTAGGGCGTCACCAGGCTCAGCCCCGCTTCATCAGCAAGTGCGCGCATCTGGAAGCCGGTTTCACCGGTGTCCAGGATCAACTTGCGTGCGGCATTCACGATGCTGGTTCGCCGCGAGTCTTTGGCCCGCTCGCGGCGCGACGACTCCCGCGTGGCTTTGCGGTGACCCGCTGCGACCAGCGGTTCATGGGCCGTCGATTTTCGCGTGTAGGTGCTAGGCATGCGCGAACCTTCTGTTCACCCTGCTGTTCAACCAGGCGATCAGCAGATTGTTCGTTGCAGATGGTTCTTCCTGCTGAATCCAGTGTCCGCAGGGCAACGTGTGCTGCTCCAGATCGTGCACGAATTCAGTAATGCGCGGGTTGGGCGGCACCATGTCGAACTCGCCATGGATCATGAGTGCGGGCATGCGCACGTATGGATCGCAGTGCGCCAGCAGATCGTAGTTGCGTGTGAAATTGCGGTACCAGTTGATGGGGCCGGTGAAACCGCCGCGTGTGAAGGCCGCAACAAATACCTGCAGCTCGGTTTCGCTCATGATGAGTTCGCCTGGCTGATCAGTCGCGTCCACCAGATTGATCATGGCCATGCCCGGCTTTGGACTGCGTGCCGCCGCGGGCGCGTGCCACTGATTGCGGCGGTAGAGATTGCGCAACAGGTTGCCTGGATTGCGTGCAAAGGCTTCGTCCGCGACGCCCGGTTGGCGATTGAAATGCACGATGTAGAAATCCGGGCCGAGCCGGCTTTCCCAGAAGCCGACTGGCTCGCTTGGGCCGCGCTCCTGATAAGGCACGGATAACGCAGCCAGACCCAGCATCCGCTCCGGATGCAGTTGCGCCATATACCAGGTGACGATGGCGCCCCAGTCATGGCCCACGATCACCGCCCGCTCGATGTGCAATGCATCGAGCACGGCGCACACGTCGCCCGTGAGCTGGATGATGTCGTAATCGGTCACGGCAGTCGGCTTGTCGGATTCGCCGTAGCCCCGTTGTTCAATGGCGATGGCCCGATAACCGGCCGCCGCCAGTGCCGGCAGTTGCAGCCGCCAGGAGTACGCAAGTTCCGGAAAGCCATGCAGCAGCAGCACAGGAATGCCGTCACTCGGGCCCTGCTCGTAGATCGCCAGCCGAACACTGCCGCGCGCCGGCGGCAGCTTAAGGAACAGTGGTGCTGGGAATGCGTGCGCCATGGCCGCTCCAGTTGCGGTGTTGAGTTCCCGCGGGCAGGGCCGACCGCCAGACTGGGAGGTCTGCATGGTTGCACAGCCGGCGCTTCGGGGCGCAGGTGTGCCCAGGCGTTTTTTGTCTGCACGGCTTTTGTCTGAGCGTCGCGTCACAGAATGTGCGGCGCGGTTGTCAGCGTTGATGCGCAAGCCGCATGCTTGTGGGACCCGGAGACAAGCAGGAGTGCGGCGCGTGCAGGATCCATCGTCCAGCAGCTTGCTGACCCACGAGCACCGCGCCTGGATTGGCCGCACTTCCGAGCCCGTGACCGTCACGGTGAGTCGACGCGATATCGTCAAGTACGCCATCGCAACCGAGCAGCTGCAGCGCAAATACCTGGATGGCGATGAAGCGCCACCCATGTTTCTGTTCAACCTGTTCGGGGTACCGCGGCCGTTGTCCGAACTGGGCGCGGACGGCCTGCCGCGTGCACGCGGTGCTGGACCGAAACTGCCGCTCACGCGTGTGATGGCCGGTGGTACGGAGCTTGTGCAGCATCGGCCGATTCGCCCAGGTGATGTGCTGACCGGCAGCCAACGCATCGTTGACATGTATGAGAAGCAGGGCGTCCAGGGGCCACTCATCTTCACCGTGCGTGAACTGCGCGTGGTCGACGCTGAAGGATTGCCCGTGCTGGAAGAACGACAGATTGGGATTGCGAGGTAGATATGCGCATCGCTGAGTTGAAGGTCGGCGATCTGTTACCGACGCGTGAACATTGCCCGACCAACGTCAGCCTGTTTCTGTACAACGCTGCGGTATGGAACGCGCATCGAATTCACTACGACGCGCCGTACACCACGGACGTCGAGCGGCATCCGGGCATTGTCATCGACGGGCCATTGCAGGGCGACTGGCTGGCGCAATGTGTCGTCAACTGGGTGGGTGAGTTCGGCAGGTTGCAGCGCTTCCAATACAGCAACAGGCGCGCCTGCTATCTCGGCGAAACACTGGTGTCGGGTGGTCAGGTGCTTGGCGTGGCCGTTGACACGCGCCAGGTCACAGTGGAGCTGTGGGTCAGAAACGCCGCTGGCGAAGTCACCTCACCGGGTCAGGCGACTTTGCAGTTGCACAGCTGAGCGCGTGCCTTCGTGGTCTGAACCGCCTGGCGCGTTGAGCGAATTGCCATTCTCACGTAAGCAGGCTCACGTAAGCACGCTTGCGCCAGATTGCGTCTGTCGACGGGCGCTGCGTTCCCCTACACTTCGCGGCCTTTTTTTCGCCCTTCGTCCGCCGAAGGCGTGGGAGCCAGATGTTCGCCGGACTCGACTATGGCACGTCCAATTGCTCGATCGGTTTGATTGCGGGCGGCCAGGCGCAGCTGGTGCCGCTTGAAGATCGACGCACGCTGATCCCTTCGACGATGTGGGCCATGCGCCAGGATCTGGTGGTGCGTCAGCTCGACCCGCGCCGCACCGAGCCTGCCGAGCGCGCGCGTCCGGCGGAAACCGCAGACGCTGTTGCGGCTGATGGTGCATCTGCAGACGCGGACGCCTTGGCAGCGCGCTATCGCGAACGCGCACTGAGGCTGCAGCGATCCGGCGAAGTGTTGTTTGGTTCGCGCGCGATGGAGGCCCACTTCGCGGCACCGGAAGAGGGCTTCTACGTGAAGAGCCCGAAGAGTTTTCTTGGCGCCCGTGGGCTGAACGAAGAAGTGCAGGAGCGCTTTGTCGATATCGTTGCCGCGATGATGGCCAACATCATTGAGCTGGCGCACCAGGCCGCAGGCCAGCCGATTGAGCAACTGGTGATTGGCCGGCCGGTGAACTTTCAGGGCGCCGGTGGGGCGCCAGACAATGCACGCGCACTGTCGATGGTCGAACGTGCCGCACGTATCAACGGTGTGCGCGACGTACAGTTTCTGTTTGAGCCGATGGCCGCCGCGATGGAACTGGAAGCCCGGCTGGCGCGCGAGCGGTTGGTGCTGGTGGTCGACATCGGCGGGGGCACGACCGATTGCTCATTCGTGCGTATCGGCCCGAAACGCAGGCACAAGATCGACCGCACGGAAGATGTGCTGGGCCACAGCGGTGAACGCATGGGCGGCAACGACTACGATCAGGCGCTGGCCTTTCACGGGTTGATGCCGCAGTTCGGTCTTGGCAGACAGCTGACGAATGGCCTGCCGGTGCCGAACATTGTGTGCATGGATGCCGTGTCGATCAACGACGTGAATTGCCAGCAGCGCTTCTACAGCGCTGCGCAACGCGAGCGGTTGCTGGGTTACGTGCACACCGCGCGGCAGCCCGATGTGCTGGCCCGGCTGCTTGCGCTGCGCGACCGCAGGCTGACGTATCGACTGGTGCGGTCGGCAGAACTGGCCAAGATTGCGCTGTCGGAACACGAGGCCGCGACTGCTGAGCTTGGCTTCATTGAACCCGACCTGCAGGTGCAGGTGCAGCGTGCGTTGTTTCTGACCGCCAGCGCGCGCTTGCTGACGCACCTCAAGGGGCTGGTCAGCGAGGTGCTGATGCTGGACAACGCGCGGCCCGACGCCGTCTATCTGACGGGTGGCATGGCGCGTTCGACGTTTGTTCGTGCGGCCATCGCCGAACTACTGCCAGAGGTGGAGGTGATCGACAGCGATCACTTTGCCAGCGTTACCGAAGGCTTGACGCTGCGGGCACAGCAGCTGTTTGGCTGATGCGCCCCGTTCGTCCGGGCCAATCACGGCCAGCTATGGAATGAACTGCTCGTTCAGGATGCGCTCTTCCAGATTGTGCTCAGGGTCGAACAACAATCGGATCGAGGTATCACTGTCTTCGTGTACGCGCACCTCGACGACGTTGCGTACTTCCGTGGCATCAGCGACTGCAGACACCGGACGCTTGTAGTGGTCCAGCACCTCAAATGTGACTTGTGCGTGACGCGGCAGTACAGCGCCGCGCCAGCGCCGCGGCCTGAATGCGCTGATGGGCGTCAGGGCCAGCACGCCGGAGCCAATCGGCAGAATGGGTCCATGCGCCGACAGGTTGTACGCCGTGCTGCCCGCAGGTGTGGCCAGCAGACAGCCGTCGCACATGAGTTTGGGGATGCGTTCCTTGCCATCGACCAGCAGGCGCAGATTGGCTGCCTGACGCGTCTGGCGCAGCAGTGACACCTCGTTGATTGCATAGGCCTGCTGTTCGGAGCCGGAGTCGGAAATCACCACCATCTTCAGCGGATGCAGCACGGCAACCTGCGCCTGCTCAAGGCGCTGCATGAGGTCCTCTTCGCGATAGGTGTTCAGCAGAAAGCCCACGGTGCCACGGTTCATGCCGTAGATGGGCGTGCCACGCCGCATGGTCCGGTGCATGGCTTCAAGCATGTAGCCGTCGCCGCCCAGCGCCACGATGACGTCGGCTTCCTCGGGTGCCACGTTCGGGTACATCGCCTTCAACTCAGCGCAGGCGGCGAGCGCGTTTTCGCTTCGGCTGCTGACGAAGGCGAGCTTTTCATACGACATGGAACGTGTTTCCTGTGCTGTTGTTCAGTGGCGACATGACTAGCTGGCCGTCACGGCGGCTGCCGTAGCTCAGGGCCCCAAGCCTCTTTGCAGGCGACCTTGGCACGCGACGCAGCGATAGTCGACACCTCGCAAGGCACGCCGATGGCGGACCGCACTGAGCTCGTGTGGCCGACAGCCGCAGTAGTAGGCGAAGCGCTGCTGCCGGCGCACACCGAGTCCGTTCAGATCGAAGTTGTGCGTGCGCTGCGGCTCGACCTGAAACCACTGCCGCATGATGGCCTGCCACTCCTGACCGTGGGCCGATGCGCGACGGCCGAACAGCCGGTAGACCAGCAGATGCGCCAGTTCGTGGGCGATGGTCTCCTCGAGCATGGCGTCTGGGTAACGTTCAAGCAGGTCTTCATTGATCTCGATGCGCTCTTCGAGCAGCAGCGCACGTCCTGCATCGCTACGGCCGCGGTAGAACGCCAGGTGGGGGAGTTGACGCAGCTTGACCTTGGACTTGCGGCCAGCCGCACGCGCAGACAGTTGTGCAACTGCGCGCAACCACAGTGTGGTCATGCGCGCTTCGGCGACCGCGCGCAGGTCCTGTGCCGGCAGTTCGAGGGCAAGCTGCACCGGGCCAGGATAGGATGCCTGCCCTTTGGCGGACGAGCGCCCGGACAGCTTGTTTCCAGTGCGCATGGTCGCAGCGAGTCGAGCTCCCGTCAGCTGGGTATCAGCGAGTTGCGGCCCAGTGAGTTGTGCAAGAGACAATTGCGTAAGCGTGGCGAGAGAGAGCTTCATTTACGCGTTGTTCATCCTGGTTGCGGTGTGCGAGACGTTGCCGCGTGGTGCGGCGGTTTACTCTTCGCGTAGCTTACGCGGTGCTGCTGACGCGGGGCTGCTTGCGCAGGGCAGCTGCTGAGCTTGGACGTCTTCTCGAATCTTCGTTAACCGGAACGCATGCTCATGGCTCATAGCGGCAAGCTCCACATTGAACAGCAGCCCCCGCAGGCTGCACGGCGCGTAAATCGCCAGACCTGGCATGGTCAGGTGCATGAAGACCCTTATGCATGGTTGAAGGACCCGGGCTATCCGCAGGTGGAGGATGCCGATGTGCTTGCCTACCTCGGTGAAGAGAACCGTTACTGCGAATCTGCGCTGGCACCGCATCGTGCGTTGATCGATGCGTTGTACAAGGAACTCGAAGGTCGACAGAAGCAGGATGAATCGACCTATCCATATCGTGACCGTGGCTATCTGTATCACTCGCGCTTTGCAGCCGGTGCGCAGTATCGATGCTGGTATCGACAATCTGTGCATGGTGGCGCCGAGCAGTTGCTGCTTGATGAACCGGCGCTGGCAGAAGGCCAACCGTATTTTCGGCTGGGCGGCTACGACATCTCACCTGATCAGAAGTTTCTCGCCTGGGCAGAGGATGTGACGGGCGGCGAGCGCTTCCGGATCCGCATCAAGCGCCTGGACTCTGACGAGCTGTTGCCGATTTCGATTCCTGATTGTGGTGGTTCGCCGGTGTTCGCTGGCGACAATCTGCATCTGCTGTACATCCGCTTGAACGAGCAGTGGCGGCCGTACCAGGTGCTGGCGCATCGTCTCGGCACCGACCCCAGCACCGATCGCGTGCTGTTCGAGGAGCCAGACGACTCGTTCTTTCTGGGCCTGGACACCACGCAGTCTGACGAGTGGATCGTCATCGGTGCGGGAGATCACGTCACCAGTGAGATTCGGCTGTTGCCGATGCACGATCCGCTTGCAGAGCTCAGGTTGATTGCGCCGCGGCGCGCCAACCATGAGTACGACGTGGATCATGCCGGCGACTGGTTCTACATCCGAACCAACGACAGGCATCGCAATTTCCGCCTGGTGCGCGCGCCGGTGCACGCACCGATTGAGGCGAACTGGCAGGAGCTCGTTGCGCCTTCGGACGACTGTTACCTGCGCGGGCATACCAGCTTCGGCAATGCGCTGGTGCTGCAGGAGCGGCAGCGCGGCCAGGATCAGATCCGTATCCGGGAACTGGCGGCGGGCGCGGCGCGCGGCGACTTCGTCAGTGCTGAGCGCGAGCATCACGTTGCGTTTCCAGAAGCGGTGTACGTCGCAGGTCTTGGTGCCAACGCAGAACCTGACGTCGAGCTGCTGCGCATTGGCTACACGTCGCTGGTCACGCCGGTCACCGTGTTCGATTACGCGTTGCCCACGCGCACACTCATGACGCGCAAAGTGCAGGAAATCCCGTCGGGCTATGACGCCAGCCTGTACACCAGCGAGCGGCAGTGGGTCAGCGCGCGTGACGGCAGCGCTGTGCCGGTGTCGATCGTGTATCGCCGCGATCGCGATGCCGCACTGGGGTTGCTGCATCTGTATGGCTATGGCGCCTACGGGATGGGCGAATCGCCGATGTTCTCTGCGTCACGTCTGTCGCTGCTGGATCGCGGCTTTGCTTTCGCGATTGCCCACGTGCGTGGCGGCGATGAACTGGGGCGCAGTTGGTACGAGGACGGCAAACTCGAACATCGCGAAAACACTTTCCGCGATTTCGTTGACGTTGCCCGCCACCTTGTTGCCAGTGGCATGGCAAAGGCGGGGCGCATCAGCATTTCAGGTGGCAGTGCCGGCGGCACGCTGATGGCCGCCGTGTTGAACATGCAGCCTGCGTTGTGGGGCGCTGCCGTTGCCCATGTGCCATTTGTCGACGTGTTGAACACGATGCTCGATGAAAGCCTGCCGCTGACGCCGATTGAATGGCCGGAGTGGGGCAATCCGATTCTGGACGCGCAGGTTTACGCACAGCTGCTTGGCTATTCGCCCTACGACAACGTCGTGCCAGCGGACTACCCGCCGATGCTGGTGACGGCGGGTCTGCACGATCCGCGCGTGACGTACTGGGAGCCTGCGAAGTGGGTGGCGAAGCTGCGCGCCACGAAGACCGACGACAACGTGCTGTTGTTGAAGACACACATGGAAGCCGGCCACGGCGGCAGGTCGGGCCGCTTTGTTCAGCTTGAGGAGGCGGCAGAGGAGTATGCGTTCATCCTGTTGGCGCTCAGCGTTACCGCCGACAGATCGGGCCCAGCGGAGCCAGCACCCGATACGGACGCGCAGTGATCGTTAGCGATTGCCACCGGTCAATGCGGACAGGGTCTGCTTCAACAGGTCACCGCTGTCGGCCGGCACCAAGTGCGCTGGTGAGCTGATCTGCGCCCACCGCTTTGATGGCGCCTGTGCCGACCCAGGAGTCGACCTGCTCACCCAGGCCGTTCTGGCGCAGCATGCCTACCAGGCCATCGAGTCGGCCCTGGCTCTGCACCATGCCGAGCACCGCACCGAGCATGCCGCTGCCTTGTGCCTGATTGCCGCCCGTCAGGCCGGCAAGAATGCTGCTCAGCGGATTCTGGCCAGCCGGGCCTTTGTCGGCGCCCATCGCTGCGTTGATGACCGTGCCGAGAATGCCGTCGAGTAGTCCCATCTGATGCGCTCCAAGTTGACCGGTTGAGTTGCGGCATGGTGCGCATCTGCTGGCTGCTTTGCATCCATCCGATGAGCAGTTAGTTGGTCATAGCATGGTTGTTTACAGTTCCGATCCTGTTTGTACCTTGAGGTCTGCAACATGCCTGTCTTCAGCAGAGAAGTGCATCTGGTGGGTCGCCCGGACGGGTTGCCGACTGAGGACCAGTTTGCGTTGCGCTCGGTTGATGTGCCCGATGCCGGGCCCGGTCAGGTACAGGTGCAGAACCTCTACATGTCGGTGGACCCGGCCATGCGACCACCGCTGACCAATGGCCAGACGCCGTTGAACAAAGCCATGACGGGCGGCGCATTGGGTCGTGTGCTGCAGTCTCAGCATCCGGCGTTTCGCGAAGGCGACATCGTGCAGAGCCGGATGGGCTTCCGCGAATTCTTCGTGTCCGATGGTCAGGGCCTGACCACGCTGCACGCGGATCCCGCGCTGCCATTGACGGTGTACATGCACGCACTGGGCGGCACGGGGCTGACTGCCTATGGTGGTCTGCTCGAGATTGGCGCGTTGCAGGATGGCGAGCATGTGTTCGTCTCAGCAGCAGCTGGCGCGGTCGGCTCGGTCGCCGCGCAGATTGCGAAAATCAAAGGCTGCTACACCATTGGCAGCGCAGGCAGCGAAGACAAGTGCGCGTGGTTGCGCAATCAGCTGAACCTGGATGCGGTGATCAACTACAAGCAACAGCCGATCCGCAAGGCGCTGAAGGCCGCGGCGCCGAACGGCATCGACGTCTACTTCGACAACGTGGGTGGCGATCATCTCGATGCGGCGCTGCCACGCATGAATCTGCGCGGGCGCATTGCGCTGTGCGGCATGATCTCCGCGTACAACAACTTCGGTGCGGTATCGAGCGGCGTGACCACGCTGTCGAACATGATCTACGGCCGCATGACGATGCGTGGCTTTGTGGTGTCGGATTTTCCGCATCTGCAGGAAGCCTTCGTCAGCGATATGACCGGCTGGCTGAAGGATGGCCGCATGAAGTACGAGGAGACGGTGCTGGTCGGCATCGAGCGTGCACCGGCGGCGCTGATCGGGCTGTTCACCGGCCTGAACACTGGGAAGATGCTGGTGAATCTGTACCAGTAGGGGACTGCGACGCGGTGTTCGCGTCGTGCTCAGGGCGTGCCCGTGCGCGCGCTGCGCGCCGCGTGATACTCCGACAACAGCAGCAGGCCGGCGCCGACCATGATGTACATGTCGGCCACATTGAAGATGCCCGTGCGTAACGGGCCAATGCCCAGATTCAGGAAGTCGAGCACGCTGCCGTCGTAGGCCCAGCGGTCCACGAGATTGCTGCCGCCGCCGGCGATGCACAGTGCGAGCGCAATCACGACCAGGGTGGATGGATCAGGTGCGCGCAGCACATACACCAGCATGCCCAGCACCAACAACAGCACGCCGCCGCGGAACAACCAGTCGCGCATGTGCTTGGGCAGCGAGCCGCCCAGGCTGAGAAAGGCGCCATCGTTGTACACGAGTTGAATGCGCAGCAGGTCGGCGCAGCAGGTGTGCGTCTGGCCCTCGACCAATACGTTGCGTGCGATCGACTTGGTCCATTGATCGCATGCCATGCCAATGAACAGCACGCTGAACAACAGCAGCCAGCGCATGCGCCGGGCGCGCTCTGCGGCGCTTGCAGGAGGTTGGGCGCGGTGCGCTGAGCTTACCGGCATGCGTTCAGATCCTGATGACGAAGGGTGCGGCCAATGCAGCCACCGCGGACACGCCAAGCCAGAGTGGATCGTCGATAGCAAACGGCAGAATGCACAACATGATGCCCGAGAGCAGCGCGATGACGTGCTTCTGTTTGCGGCCATACAGGAAGTAGCTGGCGCCAATCGCGCTCATGAACACACCAATGACAAGCGTACTCATGGTGCCTCGCTCGCTTGTGCTGAATCAGTGCTGCTGCTGCTGCTGCGCAGGCGCACACCGTCGCCATCGACCTGCCAGCGCAGGTTGTTCAGGAGCGTCGTCAGTTGCATGGGCCGCGCCTCACGCAGTGACACATAGACATCGAACAGTGTGGGTGTGGTTTGCGTTGCACTGCTGCGGGCAAGTGTGGCGCCATGTGCGCCACGCGGGATTGTGCTGCAGCCAGGTTCACTGGTGTTCAGTTGCAACAGCCTCTGGCCACGGGCGTCGAGCACGAACTCGTGCTGGCTCCCCAGCAGCACCTGCTGTGTGTTTGCGCTGTCGCTCAAGCGATAGGCGAGAAAGATGTCCTGTCCCGCGCGTCGCCAGGCGATGACGACCACGCGCATGTTGGTGCCGCAGCCGGAAGCCTCAGCGGCGAGGGCGGTGAGGCGTGCGCTGAGCTTGTTGCGCTCGAATGGCGACAGTGCGGGCAGGGTCTGGGTCAACAACTGATCTGCGCCGGCTGCCGTGGCATCCGTTGATGGCGCCGTTGCAGCGGACGCTGCTCGGACGAGCACGCGGCTCCAGGCCTGCCAGCGTCCTGGTTCGCGCTGGGGGCCCGCTACAAACGTCACCTGCAGCGTGCCCTGGCCATCGACCTGTTCCGTGACCCAGCCGAGGTCGTCCGGGGGCGCTGTGGCGTTGCGGGCATGCAGCACCGCGTTCGCACGTTCCGCCGCGCGCTCATGCCGGTAGAGCAGGCTGCCTATGGTGCGGGCATAGTCGATCGGGCGGGCAAACTCTGCGGGAATGCCTGGGGGCTTCGGCGGCGGCGTCTGCCCAGGCCCCGCTCGATCTGGTGTCGTCTGTTTTTTGGTCGGCGCTTGTGTGTCGGTGGGCGTGCTCATGCAGCCGCTTACGAGCAGCAGCACAGACACGCCGAGCCAGAGCCCCGACCGTCGTGCGCAATGTCGTGTGCAGGACACAGGCTAGCCAGGCCTGTGTGCAGTCGGCGCGCGGCCCGCTGGCCCGTGCTGCGCTGCCTGCCCGTTCGCGATGTGTTTGCGCAACCAGAACGTGATTGCGCCGACCGGCAGTAGCAGCAGCAACCACCAGGGCGAATCCCTGGTGGATTTTTCTGCCGGCGGCAAGCGGGTGATCAGGCTGTCGAGTTCTCCGACCGCGCGCATATCGACGTCTTCGTTGTAGGCGTCGTAGTCGGCGTCAGGACGCCAGCGCACCATGTCTACGATGGTCGGAATCTGCTGCTGAATTTCAGGGAACTGGTTGGCGTTCGCGACGATGCTCAACGACAGCACGCCGCGCCGCCCGAGCAACCGCACTTCATAGTTCAGCGTGCGTGCCTGGTTGCCCTCGATCTGCAGGATCGTGCTCCACTGCAACACATGCCTTGCAAGGTCGTAGTGCGGCAGCGACGCCCAGCCGAGAATCTCCGCTTTGGGATAGCCTGCCGCTGCGCGCGCAACGTTCAGCCGTTCGGCCTGAGCCTTGAGTGGCGTGATCAAGGCAGGAAAGTCGCTGCGTTCCCGCGCCCCGTCGGCCACATGGCCGATGGCGTCAAAACGCAACACGATGCCCCAGCTGTTCGCATCGAACGGTGTCTGATGTTCGGGCGTGATCATTCCGAGCACGGCGGCACCGTCTGGATTGCCCCACACTTCATTGAGTACGCGCGTTGCGTCTTCGCTGTTCAGGTACTCGTAGCCGGCACCGGGATTGACTTTTGCAACACCGTCGGCCAGTGCCTGCTCGCCCTTGCGGAAGCGCAGTGACGCCAGCACGTCGTAGGCCCAACTCGTGTATTGGCGTTGCGCTTCGCTGAGTTCAGAGTCGTCGCGCGGTCGGACCTTGGGCACAGGTCCGACGGGCTTACCCTCGGGCGCGATGATGGTGTAACGCATCTCCGGCTCGTCGTTTGCGAGCGGCGCGCCGATGATCGGCAGTTCGTCGCCGTTGGCCGCCGTGCGGCTGTCGGTCGGCCTGGCATCGGCGTTGTCGGCAGCGCGCTGTCTGCTTTCGCTCCGTGTTGCACGGCTGGAAATCCGTGTGGACCCACCAGGTGGTGGCAGTGTTGCAGCGGGCGAGGCCAGCAGTTTCGGCCCGCTGGCCGGTGCCAGCACCACGGCACACAGCAACAGGGTCCGACACAGCAGGAGAGGCAGGCGGGGATACAGGAGGCGGGTGCTGAACCAGCTTGGCATCCGGATCATCGTCGAGTTTTGAACGGCGGTGATGGTAGCACTGGGTCTGTTGGGGGCAGTGTCTGTTGGGGGCTGTGTCTGCAGCGGTGCTGGCCTATGCGCGCGGCGCATTCGACGGGGCGCCTAACGGCCTGGCGCGCGTAACCCGCATAAGCAGCCAGGTTGCGAGTGCAATGCCAACAGCAACGAACGCAATCAGCAGGGACGCCAGCGCATTGATCTGTGGGCTGACACCGAGTCGTACGCTCGAGTACACGACCATCGGTAGCGTGGTACTGGCAGGTCCTGAGGTAAAGCTGGCCAGGACCAGATCGTCCAACGAGAGCGTAAAGGCGAGCAACCAGCCAGCGGCCAGTGCCGGTGCCAGCAGCGGCAGCGTGATGCTGACGAGCACGCGCACCGGTGTGGCGCCGAGGTCCTCTGCTGCCTCCTCGAACGCGGGGTCGATGTTGCCGAGCCGCGACCGTACGACCACGGTGACGAACGCCATGGACAGCGTGATGTGCGCGATGGTGATGGTGTCGACGCCGCGCCCGTGCGGCCAGCCGAGCCAGTGCTCCAGCGAAACAAACGTCAGCAGTTCTGCGAAACCCAGAATGACCTCCGGCACCACGAGCAACCCTGCTACACAGACCGCGACGAACAGACG
The DNA here is from genome assembly GCA_945861675.1 of Klebsiella pneumoniae. Classification (GTDB taxonomy): domain Bacteria; phylum Pseudomonadota; class Gammaproteobacteria; order Pseudomonadales; family Azotimanducaceae; genus CAMAVY01. The sequence continues at coordinate 21,377 of CAMAVY010000055.1, forward strand.
CAGCACGCCGCCGCTCACGCGCACCAGCAGAAACGACGCGCACGTGCCCAGCACCGTGGCGACACTGGCACTGATCGCGGCGATGCGCAGCGACAACCACAGCGCCGACAGCAGTGCTTCGTTGTGCCACAGCGCGGTGTACCAGTGCAGCGAGAAACCCGCCCACACGGTCACCAGGCGCGACGCGTTGAACGAGTACAGCACTACCAGCAACAGCGGCAGGTACATGAAGGCATAGCCAAACAGCAGTGCAGTGGCGCGCGGGAACATCAGCCGGCAGCCCCGCTCTGGTGGCGATCATTGGCCAGATGATCGTTGGCATAGCGATCGAACAGCAGCAACGGCAAGACCAGCACAATCATCATGGCGACCGCGACTGCGCTGGCCACGGGCCAATCGCCATTCAGGAAGAACTCGTTCCACAGCACTTTGCCGATCATCAGCGTGTCCGGCCCGCCCAGCAGATCGGGGATCACGAACTCGCCGACCGCAGGAATGAACACCAGCAGCGCGCCGGCAATGATGCCGGGCATCGACAGTGGCAGCGTGATCGAGATGAAGCGACGCCATTGCGTTGCGCCCAGGTCTGAAGCCGCCTCGAGCAGCGCAATGTCCAGGCGCGCCAGCACCGCGTACACGGGCAGCACCATGAATGGCAGGTAGGCGTAGGCAATGCCCAGCACCACGGCGAAGTCGGTGTAGAGAAGCTGCAGCGGCGCGTCGATGAGTCCCAGGACCTGCAGCACCTGATTGACGGTGCCGTTCGCTTTCAGCAGACCTATCCAGGCGTACACGCGAATCAGGAAGCTGGTCCAGAACGGCAGCACCACCGCCATCAGCAACGGCAGCCGCCAGCGCTGTGGCGCACGGGCAATGGCGTAGGCCAGCGGGTAGCCGATCAGCAGACACAGCAACGTGGCCAGGGCGGCGATGCGCAGCGATGTGCCATACGCGTCGAAGTACAACGTATCGCTGGCAAGCAGGCGAAAGTTGTCGGCGCTTGCGTGTATGCCGGCGGCGTCATAGAGCGGCGTAAATGGCGGCACACCCACATCATTGATCTGCGCGATCGACACTTTTCCGAGTACGGCATAGGGCAGCACGGCAAAGATCAGCAGCCATGCGACTGGCACGAGCCCGAGCCAGCGGTAGAGTTTCACGCGCGGCCGCCGAGCGTTACGTACAACATGACGACCTCAGGCATCGACCAGGAAGGCATCGTCGGGATCGAACTCTGCCCACACCCGCATGCCGACGGTAGGTCGCGCCCGGGCGCCATTGTTGGGTGTCTTGGCCAGCAGCTGTGTGCCGTCGTCGGTCGACAGGTGATACACCGAGACATCGCCGTGATACGACACCGAATGCACCAGCGCAGGCAGACAGTTCGGCCCGCAGACTTCGGACAAGTCGAGGCGCAGGTCGAGGCGCTCGGGTCTGACGCCGAGCGTGACACCGCTGTGCGTGTCCCAGGAACGGCCGTTGCGTGTGACGGCAAAGTTGCCGCTGCCGACCTTGAGATGAATTGCGGCATCGGCCACGCTGAGTACGCGCGCCTGCATGAGGTTCACGTCACCGATGAAGTGCGCCACCGCACGGGTATTGGGGTGTTCGTAGACCTGCTCGGGCGTGGCGACCTGCGCCAGCTGGCCGTCGAACATCACAGCCACGCGATCGGACAGTGTCATCGCTTCATCCTGATCGTGGGTGACCATGATGAAGGTGGTCTGCGTTTCGCGTTGCAGCCGCTTGAGTTCCACGGCAGTGGATTCGCGCAGACGTCGATCAAGCGCTGCCAGTGGTTCGTCGAGCAACAGCACCTGCGGGCGGCGTGCCAGCGCCCTGGCCAGTGCGACACGCTGCTGCTGCCCGCCGGAGAGTTGCTCGGGCTTGCGTTTGCCGAGGCCGTCCAGGCGCACCAACGCCAGCAGTTCGAGCACGCGCTGCTGGCGTTCTGCGCGCGCGCTGCCGGCCTGCTTCAGCCCATAGCCGATGTTGTCTTCCACGTTCATGTGCGGAAACAGCGCATAGCGTTGGAACATCATGTTCACCGGGCGCAGGTGCGGCGGCATGGCCGCCACATCGACGCCGTCGATCAGCACGCGGCCAGCATCCGGCTGCACAAGGCCCGCCAGAATGCGCAGCAGGGTGGTCTTGCCGCAGCCCG
>CAMAVY010000056.1 GCA_945861675.1 Klebsiella pneumoniae
GCCGCGCCTGCCAGTGCAGCGCTGGCAGACGAAAGCTCGCAACGCGCGAGCGCGCAACCCTTGCCGCGCTCCGTCGCGGAAGCTACTTCTTCGACAGGAAGCCCATGCTTTCTTCGAGACCGCGGATCGTCAGCGGGAACATGTGCCCATCCACAAGCTCGCGCACGATGCCCACCGAGGTCGAGTACTCCCAGGTTTCCTTCGGCGTGGGATTGATCCACACGACCTTGTCGAAAATCTCTGTGAAGCGCTTGATCCAGAGTGCGCCGGGTTCCTCATTCCAGTGCTCAACACTGCCACCCGCATGGGTGATCTCGTAGGGCGCCATCGTCGCATCGCCGACGATCACAATCTTGTAGTCACGCCCGTACTTGCGCAGCAGATCCCAGGTAGGCACGCGCTCGTTGGTGCGGCGCTTGTTGTCCTTCCACAACGACTCGTACAGGAAGTTGTGGAAGTAGAAGCTCTCCTGATGTTTGAACTCTGTCTTCGACGCCGAGAACAGTTCCTCGCACACCTTGACGTGCGCATCCATTGAGCCGCCGATATCGAAGAACGTCAGTACTTTGACGGTGTTCTTCCGCTCGGGCCGCATCTTGATATCCAACATGCCGCCGTTGTGCGCAGTTGCACGAATGGTGTCGTCGATATCGAGCTCGCTTTCCTTGCCGGTACGCGCGAACTTGCGCAGGCGCCGCAGCGCCATCTTGATGTTGCGCGTGCCGAGTTCAACGGAGTCGTCGAGGTTCTTGTACTGGCGGTCATCCCAGACGCGCTTGGCCTTCTTCTTCTTGCCCTGGCCCATGCCACCAGGACCTTCCTGGCCCTTGCGCTCTTCATCGCCACGCTGACCGTCTTTGCCCTTCTTGCCTTCTTCTGCTTTGCGCTTGGCTTCGGCTTCTTTGGCTTCGCGAAACTTCTCAATCAGCTTTTCCAGACCGCCCAGCGATTTGATCTGCTCGAGCTCTTCCGGCGTCAGCGACTTTTCGAACTCACGGCGCAGCCATTCCTCAGGGATCATGGCCTCGAGCATGCCATGCAGGTCTTCCAGGCCTTTGAAATAGGCCGCGAACGCACGATCGAACTTGTCGTAGTTCTTCTCGTCTTTGCACAGCGTTGTACGGCTGAGCAGATAGAAGTCATCCACGTCAGAGTAAACGAGGCGCTGCTTCAAGCCTTCGAGCAGGTCCATGAGTTCCCGAACGGTCGCCGGAACCTTGTACTTCCGCAGCGTCAGGAAAAAATTGATCAGCATGCGCCACACCTCCAACTGAACGAGCGGAACCGATTTTCATCGTCTCCACCTGTGAACCAGACTTCGCATCCTGGCAGCAACACCAGGACGGGAAGCCCAAACCGGATATGCCCTGTCAACCGCGGCTGTTGCGACGGTTCATGAACGCAAGACGCTCAAGCAGATGCACGTCCTGCTCGTTCTTCACCAGCGCACCATACAGCGGCGGAATGGCCTTCGACGGATCGCGATTGGTGAGAATCTCGTCTGGAATATCGTCTGCCATAAGCAGCTTCAGCCAATCGATGAGTTCCGATGTGGAGGGCTTCTTCTTGAGACCCGGCACTTTGCGGATATCGAAGAAGATCTCCATCGCTTCCTTCACCAGTTCCTGTTTGATCCCTGGATAGTGCACGTCGACGATCTGTTGCATCGTCTCGCGGTCCGGGAAGTTGATGTAGTGGAAGAAGCAACGACGCAGGAACGCGTCGGGCAGTTCTTTCTCGTTGTTCGACGTGATGACCACAATCGGCCGTATGTTGGCTTTGATGGTGCGCCCCAGCTCGTAGACAAAGAACTCCATGCGATCGAGTTCCTGCAACAGGTCATTGGGGAACTCGATGTCGGCCTTGTCGATTTCATCGATCAGCAACACGACACGTTGGTCTGCCTCGAAGGCCTCCCACATCTTGCCCTTCTTGATGTAGTTGGCGATGTCCTTGACGCGCTCGTCGCCGAGCTGCGAATCGCGCAGCCGGGTGACCGCGTCGTACTCGTAGAGCCCTTGTTGTGCCTTGGTCGTGGACTTCACGTGCCAGGTGATCAAGGGCGCCTTCATGACCTTGGCGACCTCGTAGGCCAGCATGGTTTTACCGGTGCCCGGCTCGCCTTTGATAAGCAGGGGCCGTTCGAGCTTGGCTGCGGCATCCACCGCCATACTGAGTTCGTCGGTAGAAATGTAGGTATCGGTACTGTCAAAGATCATGAATGCCCGCCATGCGCCCGAAGCTGTGAATGGGATTAGCTATCTAGAAGAGCTGGTACTTTAAACACCGCTGCTCCAGACGATCAAGGAATCAGGCGGCCACGTCTACATCGGGTTGCGTGGGACTGCGCTGGCTTCGAGCCTCAGATTGTGCTTCGGCGAGCTCAGCAAGGTCCGCCAGCGCATCCAGTTCAAGCGGTTCGATCGCGCCGACCCCGGGCGTAACGGATGCGTCGTAAAAGCTCGGCGCCACGCCCGTAGGCGCAGCGGAAGTAGCACCCGAGGGATTGTCTTGCCCCGCCCCCGCGGTCCGTTGGGCATCGCTTTCGCTGATGTCCGGCGTGGCGCCAGCAGTCGCGGTTTCGGCCAACTGCTGCAGCCGCAACGTCACACGCAGCTTGTGCCGACGCCAGATCAGCCCCACGAGCACGAGATTCGCCAGACCCAGCCCCGCGTAGTGCCAGATGTCTGGCGCATTTGCAGCAGGGCTGGCAAGCAGAAACACCGCGAGCCCCTCATCGAGCGATGCGGCTTCCTGCCCTGCGTGATCGCCGTCCGGGGCCGCATGGTTCGATGCCCGCACGGCCACAGGGTCCTTTCCTTGCGCACCGTGCACTGCTGCACCCGCCTGCGGGAGATTCGCACGCGCGCCAAACGCGGTACCGCCCGACACACCTCGCTCGAGCAGCCTGGGTGGCGTCCGCCAGGGCTGGCCCGCCTTGCTCAATCCGTCGATGCTCAACACGAGTTTCGCCCTGCCGGGCGCCGAACCCATCGATTTTGCCGGGACTTCAATGCGAAAGCTGCCGTCTACCTGGCGCTTGCCCAGGATTGTCCGGGCGGCACCTTCACTGCTGGTCACCCGCAGCGCGGCGCGCGTTGCCTCCCGCTGCAAGCCGGTGTCCTGTACCCGCACCACCACCGTCGGTGCCGCATGGCGACCCATGATCTGCAGCTTCACCGGCGGCGCAACGGCCAGCCGATGCAGTACGTGCTGGCCCGTTGTGGCCAGCCAGATGTCCGTCTCGACGTTGTAAATGCCCGGGCCGTGCGGTGGCACGGTCACCCTGACAACGCCGTTCGGTTCGAGCGCGTACGCCAGCGGCGTTGCGGTGCCTGCCTCGTCGACCACACGCGCCGACACCACCACGATTTCCGCCAGTCTCGTCAGATCGAGCGCACGTCCTCCGGCCTGCAGCTGCCAGCGCAGTACGGTGGGCTGTCCAGGCTCGACGCTTTCTGGCGTCTGCAGTGGAACCAGCATCGGATCGACAACCACCGACACAGGCACGGGCGCCGGCGCCAGGACCATCCACTCGCCGGCGGACGACCAGTCGAGGCTGATCACGCTGACGCTCGAACCCGTCTGCCAACGCCCGACCCGCCAGATGTTGTCCGCAGTGACCAGTTGACCGGCCGGAGTCCGGAGCTGCACGCCCGCCAGACTTGGGCCATACACGACGACCATGAACTCAGTGACCTTCGGCGCCAGTCGGAAACGCTGAACAACCGTGCTCGCGCCAATTGGCTCGGCAACCAGACGCACCGGGATGGGCGGCCCGACGGGCGCAACATCGGACTCAGCGTGTCCGGCGTCGGCAGCACGACTCGCAGCAGTTGTGTGTGCGCGTGCACCGGCGTGGGCACCTGCAGCCGGGTGTGCTGCGACACTTGCTGCCACCTTCGGCTCGGGCGCCGCGCGCCCAGCGTCCTGCGCTGTCGCCGGCACAGAAACACACAGGTGCAACACGGCCGCCAAGACCAGTCCATACACGGACCAGAGGCCTCTACGGTGTGTAACTGTCCTTGTTCCGCGGTTGAGCACGAGCGAATCCCTCTGCTTCAGTAATAGCAGAGCGCTGAACCCGCGCCCCGCAGCGCACGTGCAGGAACAACTCAGGCCGCACGCGCGCGATCGGACTCGGGCGTTGCGCGGAAGTACCGCCAGGCCGCCACGATCGCCATCAGCACAACGATCACGACCAGCAGCACGATCGCAGCTGGGAGTGGATTGCCCTCCGTCCGCAGCACGCCCTCGAACAACAGCACCAGCCAGGCCGGCGCGAGATAGTCCGTGTACCCGGGCACCGCTGCAGGCGCAAACAATCCGGCCAACGCAACCACGCGCAACAGATCGCGCAGGGTCGTCCAGCCGATGCGTGCACAGATCCGATACCAGGCAAACCAGGTCATCGCCGCCGCAATGAGGTAGATCAGCCAAACCTCAAACCCGCCAAACGCACTCATTGCTGAACCCACTTGATGATCTGATCCTGCAGATCGTCCGGATGCACATGGCGCTCCGAAACAACCTTTCCCCGTACAGAAATTCCTGCCCGATGCACCGATTTCGGATCGCCCGATACCAGCGGATGCCAATCCGCCAACGGCCTGCCCTCGGCCAATGTGCGATACGCACACGACTGTGGCAACCAGGCGAATGAGCGCGCTTCGGCGGGCGTGAGCACCACGCAGTCCGGCACCAGTTCATGCCGCTGCTCGTACTTGCGACAGCGGCAGCGCTGGGTGTCGAGCAGATGGCACACCACCCGCGTGTACACCACCTCGGCAGTCTCATCATCTTCGAGTTTCAGGAGACAGCAGCGAGCACAGCCATCGCACAGTGATTCCCACTCCTGCGTGTTCATCTCCTCGAGGGATTTGGACTCCCAGAAGCGCGTCGCGGACGTGCCACCGCTGGATTCAGGCGTTGTCATATCCGGTCTCATGATCGTCGATGACACCGTTCGTCCGGGTCCGCCCTCGCGTCGTACCTGCGACGTGGTCTGCACGCACACCCGACGGCGCACGCTCGACGGGCGGGGGCGGCAACTGGAGGAAGAATCCAACCTGCTCAATCTGCGCAATGACATCAACCGCACTGACCCGCGCCAGCCGCCGTTCCGACGTAAGCAGCAACATCGACACCTGCTCGGGCGTACCGAAGCGCTGCATCAGGACTTCCGGCACGCGCTTCAGCCCTTCGGTGCGATCGACGTAGAGATACATCTCGGCAATGCGCGGGCTGCGGTAGATCGTTGCAAGAAGACGTTTCATTCAGGTGATCTCAAGCGCCAGCGTGGCTGCCGGATAATGGGTAGCAATGCCGGCAGCGCAACCGAGCGTCGCCAACCACACCATTCGAGCGGCAGGTCGCCACCGTCGTTCATGCACGATCGCACCAGCGTCTCGAGCAAGCGCCGCGAGGCCAGCACCGACTCGGAAATCGAAAGCTGCGCTGCAAGCGTGACAACGCTCGCACGCATCACCTTGATGATTTCACTGAGTTCCGGTGCCGGCGGCGGCGCAACGGGTTCTGGCCATTGTGTTGCGTCCAGCTGCAATGCCTGCGCAATGACCTGCTCAAGTTCCGGCGCCCACTTCTCGGAAAGTGGCGGACGCAACAGCCCTTCGAGATCGCGTCGTCGATGCAGGTGTTCGCGCACCATCTCCATCAGCACCGGATCCGGAATGACGCGGGATCGCGGTCGATTGCGTTGTTGTGCGGTGGTCTCGCGCCAGCTGCACAGCGCGCGAAAGACCGCCAGCTCAGCGCCGTCCAGGCGCCAGGCATCACGCACGCTGCGGTAGTACTCATCTGGTCGCCGCGTTGTGGCCGCTGCGGCAAGCACATTGCGCATTTCTTCCAACAGCCAATCGCTGCGACCCAGCTGCGCGAGCTTGTCCTGCAAAATGGCGTGGATCGGCTGCAGATGCACAACGTCGATCGCGGCGTACTCAAACTGCGCAGCACTCAGCGGGCGCTGCTGCCAGTCGGAGCGCGTCTCACTTTTGTCGACCTCGACACCCAGCAACGTGCGCACCAGCGCCTGATATCCAAGGCTCGACTCCGGCGACACCAACGCCATGGCGATCTGCGTGTCGAACAGACGTGCGGGTACAACGTCAAGGTGATAGCGCAGCAGCTCCAGATCCTCGCTGCATGCGTGCATCAAAAACAGCGTCTGTGGCGATACCAACGCAGCCGCAAGCGGTTGCAGTTCTTCGCGTGACAATGGCAGCGGGTCCATCAGGTACACGCGCTCGCCGTCTGCTGCCTGATACAGCGCCGCTTCAGGAAAGAAGGTGCGAACCCGAATGAACTCGCTGTCAAAACCGATCGACCTGCCAGACCAACCCGATGTGGCCTCGGCAAGTGCTGCCGCCGTATCGACCCATTCAGTCCGGCTCACAGCGGGCGCCGAGCCGCTAGGGCGCGCGTCAATGTTGCGCCATCGAGATACTCAAGCTCGCCGCCCAGTGGCACGCCATGCGCGATGCGCGTCAACGTCACCGGGAGATGCTGCAATCCAGTCGCGATGTAGTGCGCCGTCGCCTCGCCTTCAATTGTCGGGTTGGTTGCAATGATGACTTCGCCGCGCGCGGTCCGTTCGACCTGTGCGAACAACACGTCCAAGCCGAGCATTTCCGGACCCACGCCATCGATGGGCGAGAGATGGCCGTGCAGCACGAAGTAACAACCGCGATGTCCGTGTGCCGCTTCAATCGCAGCAACATCTGCAGGCGTTTCGACGACACACAGCGGCCCATCGGCACGACGCGGATCCAGACAGATTGCACACACTCGCTCGTCGGCGAGGTTGCGGCAGCGCTCGCAGCGTTGTACGCGTTCGAGCGCCTGTGTGACGCGCTCGGCGAGGCGTGCGGCACCGTTGCGATTGCGCTCAAGCAGATAGAACGCCATGCGCTGCGCTGTTTTCGGTCCCACGCCCGGCAACACACGCAACGCATCGATCAACAGATCTACGGAGGGGCTGATGTTGCTCATGCGCCAAACGGAAACTTGAATCCGGGCGGCAGCGGCAGGCCGCCTGCCAGATCACCCATTCGGCGTTGACGTTCGCCATCAATCTTCCGAACTGCGTCGTTGCACGCTGCCGCGAGCAGATCCTCAAGCACTTCACGGTCGTCGGAATACACCGTCGGATCGATGCGCACAGTACGCACCATGTGTTGACCGTTCATCGTGACAGCGACAATCCCACCGCCGGATTCGCCCGTCACTTCGATATTTGCCAGTTCCTGCTGCAACTGCTCCATGCGCGCCTGCAGCCCTTGTGCCTGCTTCATGAGATCGCCGAACGGTAGCTTCACGTATTGATGCCTCGCAACTCACAGATCGCACTATTCATACTGCACTCATCTTCATACGCCGCGCGGCTGCGCTGCACACTCGGTGGTTCATCCAGCCACGCGCATCAGTTCGGACGCAGAGTCGACTCGTCGATGCTTGCTCCGAACCGATCCTGCAGCGCACGCACAACAGGGTCCGCGCGCACCGACGCCAACAATGTTGCACGCCGCTCGCCTTCCTCACGAGCGTGCTTTGCCGCAGCCGTATCGCCGCCCCGAACAGCAGGACTGATGTTCAAGCTGGGGGAAAACCCAAGGCCCACAGAGATCGCCCGCGTGATGGCCTCAACATGCTCATCGGACAGCAACGACATGCGGCCCGAATCCAGCTCGAAGTCCCACACGGGGCCGTCAAGCTGTCGTGGCACGAGGTTCAATGCGATGTCGCGAGCAATGCCCGTAAGCGGCAGCGTCATTGCGGACTCCAACCAGATCTGCGGTGACATTCGCACCGCGGGCAAAGACTGTGCCGACGCCGATACGGGTGCAGCGCGGCGCGCCTGCCCGGCGCCGTCGTAGGCGACATCGCGCGCCGCCACACGCGCCGGTGCGGATGTGATCGAAGCCGTGGTTGCGATCGTGCTGCTCGGACTCTCTGGCCGCGAGCCCGCAGCGGGCGCCGCCACGGGCGCAAACGCCAGCATGCGCAGCAACGCCATCTCGAAGCCAATGCGCGGCTCCGGCGCCAGCTGCAGGTCACGCAAGCCAATCACGGAAATCTGATACAGCAGCTGGGTCAGTTCTGGATCGAGCCGTTGCCCGAGTTCTGTCGCCAGCGCCGACTCATCACTGTCGTCTGCAAGTGGCACGCCCGTCTGCACTACCGCGACCGCGTGCCAGAGCGCAGACAGCCGCTGCAACGCCGCATCGAAATCGGCGCCAGCGTCCGCCAGCGCGGCGCTGACCGCAAGCAATGCGCTGGCATCAGCATCGGCAATGGCTCGCCCCAGGCGCGCAAGTTCATTCAGATCGATGGTGCCAAGCAGCAGTTCCACCGCCGAAGCCGAGAGCGACCCGCCGCCATGGGCAATTGCCTGATCGGACAACGACAAGGCATCGCGCATGCTGCCGCGCGCGGCGCGCGCGATCAGCCGAAGGGCGCCGTCGTCGAAACTGATCGCCTCTTTCTGCAGCACGTCGCGCAGATGGCCCGATATCTGTTCGGGACGGTAGCTCTTCAGACTGAACTGCAGGCAGCGCGACAGCACCGTGACAGGCAAGCGCTTGGGTTCGGTGGTCGCCAGCAGGAACACCACCCTGGGCGGTGGCTCTTCCAGCGTCTTCAGCAGCGCATTGAATGAACTGTTGGAAAGCATGTGTACCTCGTCGATGAGGTACACCTTGTAGCGGCCACGGACCGGCGGGTACTGCACGTTATCCAGCAGCTCCCGCGTGTCTTCGACCTTGGTCCGGGACGCAGCGTCCACTTCGATCAGGTCGATGAACCGGCCGCTGTCGATCTCGGTGCAACTGGCGCAGACACCGCAGGGGTGCAGCCCCACGCCGACTTCACAGTTCAGACAGCGGGCAAGAATGCGGGCAATCGTGGTCTTGCCAACGCCCCGCGTGCCGGTGAACAGGTAGGCGTGGTGCAGACGATCGTGCTCAAGCGCGTGCTCAAGCGCTTTGCGCACGTGCTCCTGACCGACCAACCCGGCAAAGTCGCGGGGCCGGTACTTGCGATATAAGACCTCATAGGCCATTCAGACACGCTCTCCTTCGAGGTTCTTATCGTCGCCGGAATGTGGCATCAATATCATCAGGCTAAGGCAGCAGACCAAGCACACCGTGCTGAGCTCGACACAAAATGGACTGGCCATGATTACTAACGCCCCAGTTCGTGCTTACGTACACGCGCAACACAGCTAAATTCACTCAGTCGGCAATACACGTTTCCAGGCGGACTCCCCATTGCACCTTTTCAACGGCCAAAGCACCATCGCCTCCATGGGCGCCCAATTCCATGTTTGACGAACCCTTTCTGCTCATCGGCCATCGCGGCGCAGCCGGCCTTGAGCCTGAAAACACGCTGCGCTCGTTTCAGCGCGCCGTTGAGCTAGGCGTCAGTGCAATTGAACTGGACGTCTACGTGGTCGAAGGCACGCTGGTCGTGATCCACGACGAGACCGTGGATCGTACTACGAACGGCAAAGGCCCAGTCGCGGGCAAGACCTTGGCCGACCTGCGCAGCCTCGATGCCGGGGAAGGCGAAGTCGTCCCAACGCTGCAGGAGGTGTTCGACGCCATCCCGCACGAGATCGGCATCAATATCGAACTCAAGGGGCCGGGCACCGGCGCTGCCGTGCTGCGCTTCATGGAGCAGACCACAGACGACCGGGCGGTGCTCGTGTCTTCGTTTCACCACGAAGAACTGCGGGAGATCCGCCGGCACAACACTGTGTTGCCGCTCGCACCGCTGTTCAGCCGAATGAGCAGAACGCTGTTTGCAGTTGCCGAAGAGCTGGATAGCTGGTCAGTGAACGTGTCGCGCCAGATCGCCAGCCGGGAACTGATCGATGACGCACATGACCTCGGCTACCGGCTGCTGGTGTACACGGTCAATGACGCACATGAGTCGGAGCGCCTGAAGGAGTGGGGCGTCGACGGGATATTTACCGACCGTCCTGATCTGCTTCGCTAGCCGCAGCCCAACCACGCTCGCTCACCAGACCTCGATCTGGCTGACGATGTCTGCGCGCCAGCACGCGCGCAGAATCTGGCTGGCAACCCCGCTTAGCCGGTGCGCCGCTGCGGTGGTGCATCCAGCGAGTCGATTTCCCGCGCCAATTGTGCCCGTTTGTCCGTCACGATCGCCTCCAGCGCTTCAACGCGCTCACGCAACGCCTGCAGTTCAGTCTTTGTTACGGAGGCATCGCGCGAGTCTCTTCGCGCGCCTCGGCTGCGCACCACGTTCAGCAGCAGAATGAAGCCGAAGACCAGACATAGGATCGTTATGACGAACTCGAAAAACTCCACTTGACCTCCTTCGCGAGTACACCGAATCGATTGGCGAATCCGTCTGATCTGCCTGCCCGCCGACTGGCCGCCGGCGGTCAGCGATCGATCTTGTTCATTTCCCGGTCCAGCTCGTACCTGCTCGACGTCACGTAGCCTTCCATCCGCCGCAATCGCTGCTCGACGGCCTCGAAGGTACTGCGCGCCTCGCGCAATCGATCCCGCACGCTGGCACCGCGATCGAAACCTGCGATGGGCGCCCGACCCGACGAACCGCGACTGATGCCATAGGCGACGTCTGCCTCGTCGGGGGTTGCACGACGCATGACCAGACACATGACCCAGTAGCCAGGGAAAACAATCTGCGGCATGAACACGAGCCCGCTGACCGCAAAGCAGCGCACCACCCAGGTCTCGAGGCCCATTCGCCGCGCGAGTCCTGCGCACACGCCAGCAACAACGCCCTCGTGCGGCACTCGGTACATACGTTTACGGCGGCTGCGGCGCCCGAAGTAAGCGCCTTCGCCGCGCGCCGCATCCTCACCGCCTGCCGGACCCTCCGCGTCGTCTGCAGGGCTTCCGTATGCTGCGTATCCACCATGCCGACGGCGATCACGTTCCGCCCGCCGCAACTCCCGGCGCTGCGAACGGCGCAGGCGCCCCGCCGTGTCGTTGAGCACATCCGCCGCACGATCCGAAATCTCACGCTGCGCCGTGCCGGCGAGCTTACGCACCGCAGACTCCAATTCACCGAGTGCCTGCTGAAGTTCCGGTGGCGGCTGGCTTCCACCGGGTCGATGAAGCGGCGGTGGCGGTGGCGTCGAATTGTCATGAGCGGACATCACACACCTCCTTTGACCGAGGCAGCAGACACTTCGCTGGCAGGGACCGTGGCGCCAGGGACGTCGACCGCGGGCGCGCCGCCAATCTCGCGCTGCCAACCTGCTCGTACCGCTTGAAGCGCCTCACGGTTGACGCTCCCGCCAGCCTGAGACCTGCGCATCGAGGATGCCCTCAAGGACATCCACACGCTCAGACATCTGCTCCGCCCGGGCGAGCAACAGTTCAAGCTCCTGTTGCTCGCCGGCTTGCAACCCAGCGACGGCGCGCCCCTTGCTGCGGTAGTGCAACACCAGCCAGATCGGCGCAACGATGACCAGAAACACTACGACAGGCACAAAAAACGCTACTACTACGCCGTCCATCTTCGCCTCCGCCGGTCGTCGCCGTGCCTGTTATTGCTGTGGAGCGTCACCCGCGACCGAGCGCTTGAGGCGAGCCAGTTCGGCGTCGATCTCCTCGCCCGTTTCCAACTCGTCGATCTGATCCGCAAGGGTTCGCCGACCCAGATCGTAGGCTTCCACCTGCCCCTCCAGATCATCCATCTTGCGTTCGTAGTGATCGAATTTCTGCATCGCCTCATCGACGCCACCGTGGCCCAGATGCCGGCGTACGCCCAATCGACTTTGCGCAGTCTTGCCGCGCAGCACGATGGACTTCTGCCTGGAACGCGCATCGGCAATCTTCTGCTGCAGGGCGCCGATGTCTTCACTCAATTTCTCGAGCGACAGACCCAGCTGCTCAATCTCGGTGTCGATCTGCGTCAGCTCACCGGCGATCCGGCCTTTCTCGACCAACGCCGATCGGGCCAGATCCTCGCGTTCCTTGCCCAGCGCAACACGCGCCTTGCGCTCCCACTCGGTCACCTCACGCGTCAGCCAATCGCGCCGCCGTCCCAGTTCCTTGCGGTCCGCAATCGCACGTGCGGATGTGGTTCGCACCTCGACCAGCGTCTCTTCCATCTCCTGAATGATCAGCCGCACAAGCTTCTCCGGGTCCTCTGCCCGATCCAGCAGTGCCGTGATGTTCGAGTTCACGATGTCCGAGAGCCGAGAAAAAATACCCATCTGAACCTCCAGCGATTCGTGACTTGTCAGTTGGCCCGGAAGACCGACCAGGTTGGTCGGCCGCACTCGCCCGGATAGCGTTATTCACGACCTGTGCCAGCACTGCAGCGCAAATCATGCGAAAGAAAACGCCTTCAATTACAGAAGCTTATGGATTGCCGCCATGCACCCCTGCGCATAGCATCGCGACACCTGAACCAACAGTCGGCAAATTTCACCATGGCCGCAGATCAAGATCGCCTGCTGGGCGAATCGCCCGAGTTCATGCGTGTGCTCGACGAGGTGTCGCAGATTGCGCCACTCAACAAACCCGTGTTGATCGTCGGCGAACGCGGGACCGGCAAAGAACTGATTGCAGCCCGCGTGCACTACCTGTCGCCACGTTGGGACACGACCTTCGTCAAGCTCAACTGTGCCGCGATCAGCGAGAACCTGCTGGAGTCTGAATTGTTCGGCCACGAGGCAGGCGCATTCACTGGTGCCGCCCGTACGCATGCCGGTCGCTTCGAACGCGCACACGGCGGCACATTGTTCCTGGATGAACTGGCCACCACGTCGCCGCTGGTGCAGGAAAAGATCCTGCGCGTGATCGAGTACGGCGAGTTCGAACGCCTGGGCGGCAACAAATCCATGACTGTTGACGTGCGCCTGGTCGCGGCAACCAACGTCGACCTGCCGAGCATGGCTGCAGAGGGTAAGTTCCGCGCGGACCTGCTCGACCGCCTTGCATTCGACGTCATCACATTGCCGCCGCTGCGTGCGCGACCCGAAGACATCCTGCTGCTTGCTCAGCAATTCGCGATGAACATGTCACTGTCGCTCGGACGCGAATACTTCGCCGGCTTTTCTGCGAGTGCGCTCGAGCAACTGGTTGCGCATCCATGGCCGGGCAATGTGCGCGAACTCAAGAACGTGGTCGAACGCAGCGTCTATCGCTCAACCGACCCCGACAAGAGCCTGGATACGTTGATCATCGATCCGTTCGATTCGGCGCATCGGCCACGCGCGCCCGTGCTCGCGAAGGCAAAGTCCACCTTCAGCGAACCGCCCGATGAGTACCCGTTGAAGCTCAAGGATGTCGTCAGCGACTACGAACGCGCGCTGCTGCAACGCGCGCTCGAACACGCACAATTCAACCAACGCAAAGCTGCACCGCTGCTCGGTCTGACCTATGACCAGCTGCGCGGCTACCTGCGCAAGTACAAGATGGTGGGCGCCGCGGAAGGAGACGACGAGTGACAGCTCGATGCCTCACCGTGATCCTGGCCATCATCGCCAATGTTTGCGCTGCGCTCCCTGCACACGCTGCGGCCGCGCCTGGCATTGCCGCAGCACTCGAGCAACGCCTGGTGCTGATGCGCGATGTGGCGCACTTCAAGTTCGCGCACAACGAGCCGATCGAGGATCGCAGCAGAGAACAACTTGTATTGCAGCGGATGGCGCAACGGGGCGAAGCGCTCGGGTTGACGCAGGAAAGTACGCGTGCGCTGGGTAGCGCTGTGATTGCCGCAGCAAAGAGCATTCAAACGTCGTGGCACGGCGAGTGGAAGAAATCAGGCGCGCCCACAACCGCCGTGCCCGATCTCGCCAACAAGACGCGCCCGGCCATCGACACAGCCACAGATGCGCTGCTGATCGCCTGCGCACTGTCACGCACCGAACAACACGATGACGCGGCACGCGAGGCCATCGCTGCCCGCCTGCGTGCACTCCGCGTCGACGAATCACAGGTCGACGCAGTGCTGCACGCGCTGGTCGGGGTCACCCGTATTGCGCCGGACCTCGCTCACTCAACACTTGACCACATCCGCAATCGTGGCTGGCTCAGAGTCGGCATGCCGGGCGACTACGCGCCCTACGCCTTCAGTGATGCAGCGCCAGCGAAGGCGCTGCGTGGCATCGACGTCGAGCTGGCGACAGATCTTGCTGCCGCGCTGAAGGTGCAACTGCAACTGGTGCCAACCAGCTGGTCCGCACTCTCGAACGACCTTGCGCGCGGCGATTTCGACATCGCCATGGGCGGCGTCACACGCACACTCGGGCGGCAACAGCAGGGCTTCTTCTCAACGCCCTACTTTCAGGATGGCAAGAGCGCCATCGCGCGCTGTAGCAGTGCCACGCGCTTCACGCGTCTCGACGGCATAGATCAACCTGGCGTTGTCGTGCTGGTGAATCCTGGCGGCAGCAACGAACAGTTCGTCCGCGACACGATCAAGCACGCCACCATAAAGCTGATGCCGGACAACCTGGGCATCTTCGCCGCCCTCACGCGTGGCGAAGGCGACGCGATGTTCACCGATGGGGCCGAGATCCGCTGGCAGACCCAGCACAATCCAGCGCTGTGCCGCGCGCTCGACGGAAAGACGCTGAACAAGCTCGACAAGGCCGTGTTCATGCCCCGCGACACGGCACTCAAGCTCTACCTTGATCTATGGCTTGCGCAGCTTGCCGACAGCGGCAAGCTTCACGAGATCATCAACCAATATCTCCCGTAAGTGCGTCCGTGCCCGGTGCATGCGGTACAGCGGCGCCACTCAGGAAGCCTGACAGCATTGCATTCACGTTGTCCGGGTCGTCCTGCTGTGCCCAGTGCGAGATGCCTGGCAGGTAACGCACCGTCAAGTCGCTGACATAGGCTTCGGTGCCGTAGGTACAGCTCTTCTCGAGCGCCATGTCCTGCTCGCCCCACAACATGAGTGTTGGGGTCTGAATCTTCGGGTAGCCAATGCGCGCCTGCCGCCGCGATCCCCCGCCGAACACCAGCGCACGGTAGTAGTTGATCATTGCGGTCAGCCCACCCGGCCGACCAATGTTCTCGGCCAGCGTCTGCAGTGTCGCGTTGTCGAATCGTTCAGGATGGCTTGCCGTGTCGCGCATCATGCGCGCCAGCACGTGGCCGTTGTCGCGTCCCATCAGCAGTTCCGGAATGAACGGCAGCTGAAAAAACAGCACATACCAGGACTTTCGACGTTGCCGGCCGCTGTCACGAACTTCGCGCGCCATGACCGCAGGATGCGGCACGTTGATGATGACCAGCCGCTCCAGGGGGCGCAGTCGGCGCATCGCGAAATACCACGCGATCACGGCCCCCCAATCATGCGCAAGCAGCGTCACCGGTCGGCCACCGGCAGCGTCGATCAACCCGGCGACATCCTGCATGAGCAGTTCAATACTGTAGTCGCGCATGCGCGGTGGCCGCGAGCTGCGGCCATAGCCACGCAGATTGGGCGCCCACACTTCGAATCCAAGTCCTGCGAGGTGCTGCATCTGAAAGCGCCAGGAACAGGCATGTTCCGGAAAGCCGTGCAGGCAGAGCGCCACGCGTTCACCGCTGCCCGCCGTCAGTGTTTCAAACGCCTGACCGTTGGCTTCAATGAAGCGGGTCTGTAGCTGTTCGTTCATTGTTCTGCTGAATCCAGGTTCAACGTTGTTCGGCAATACGCTCAGGACCATGCTCAGGGACGGCAAGCACCAATGTTGCATGCGCCGCACGTACGTCAGCCATCGATGTACACCTTGCGATGTGTAAACAACCATTCACCGGCAACCTTGCGCAGCCGGTCGTTGTATCCACCCGTCAGCTGGTACTCGCTCTTGCCGTCGTGCACCTTGAAATAGATGAGGCCACACGTGCCGGTTGCTTCATCGCCGTGAATGTCGAAGCTGACGTTGACGATCATGTGCCGCACGCCGCCGCCCTTCCACGATGCGCTGTATTGACCCATGAACTGTGTCAGCGCGGCTGGACCGGCAAACGTGCCGTAGATCGGACTCTCGAACACACCGTCGCTGGTGAACAACGCCACCCACTCGTCCGTGCGAACGGCGTCTGCGTAGTTCGCGTAGCGGGCATACAGCTCACGGATCTGCTCGCGGTCGTCAAACGTGCCATTGAGTCGCACCATGGATCAGGTCTCTCCCTCTCTTGTCGCGCGTCAGTTGTCATGCAGCGGCTGCGCTGAATCGGTCAGGCGCAGCAAGCGGTCGGCATGTTGCTGCCAGATGCGCGCGTCTGCAATGCGCGCGTCTGCAGTGCACGCGGTGGGTGTCAGCGCAAGCTCGATCAGGCCGGGCCCCGTCCCGCGTGGGACGATTCAGCGAATCGCAATCAAGAGGAACTTCCCATGCCAGTCGAACTCCCGCCGCGCTTCGAGACGCGCGCAGCTCAAACCTGTGTCCGCATTACCGTTGATGATGTGCGTCAGCCTGAGATCGGCGCGCGCTTGCCCCCATTGCTGCCCGAGCTGTTCGGGTGGCTGGCGGCCAGAGGCATTGCCCCATGCGGCCCGCCATTCTTCCGCTACGTGTCGATGGGGCACGGCGACGGCATGACCGTGGACGTGGGCGTGCCCGTGGCAACCAAAGTCGATGGAGACGCACGCGTTGCGCCTGATCTGTTGCCCGCCGGGCGCTACGCAGTACTCACGCACATTGGTGACTTCGCCAACGTCCATTCAGCCAACATCGCGCTGCACGACTGGCTCAATGAGCAGCGGATCGCGGCCGCACCCATCGACGGTCGCTCATCCGACGGCGCACATCTGGAGTTCTACATCAGCGATCCATCGGTCGAACCGGACCCAACGAATTGGATCACCGAGGTTGCGATCCGACTGCAGGCTTGACGTACTGCACCCGCACTCGCGCTCGCACCTAAGGCAGATCACTCAAACTTGGCCCCTCGGCAAACTCGTGCTGGGCCAGGACCTTGTCGATTCGTCGCCCATCCATGTCGACGATCTCGAGTCGCCAACCACCCCAGCGCACGACGTCTGCTGTCCGCGGCAGCCGAGCCAGCAACAGAATGATCATGCCCGCCAGCGTGTTGTATCGCCCCAGCTCTTCTTCGGGCACGGCTGCAAGGCCGAGCCTGTCCTTCAGCTCCGGCACCGGAATCAACCCATCGAGCAACCACGAGCCATCCTCACGCTGCACCGCCCAGCTGTCGTCGTCACCCGGTGAACGAAACTCGCCGGCGATGGCTTCGAGCAGATCGTGCGGCGTCACCAGACCTTTGACCTCTCCGTATTCGTCGACCACCAACGCCATGTGCACGGCGGAGGCACGAAAGTTCTCCAGCAGCTCCATGCCGTTCAACGACGCCGGCAGGCAGACTGCAGCGCTGATATCAGCGGCGAAGTCGAGGCGCCGCCCTTCCGCAAGCTGCCGCAGCAACTGACGCGCGCTGACCGTGCCCACCAGACCAGCGAGCCCTGCGCGTACCACCGGAAAACGCGAATGGTTCGACGCAAGGACCTTCTGCAGGTTCTCCGCATCGGACTGCTCAAGGTCTACGTAGACGATCTCCGTACGGGAGGTCATCAGCGAAGCGATCTGTCGGTCATCCAGACGGAACACATTGCGCACGATCGCGCGCTCAGCATCATCGATGACGCCGGACTCGGAACCTTCCCGCATCAGCGCGTGGATGTCTTCTTCAGTAACCGCATGGTTGGTGCCATCACGCACGCCGATGATCCGCAGAATCAGCTGTGTTGAGCCCGTCAGCAACTGCACAAACGGCTTGGTTGCGATGGCCATGCCGCGAATCGGGATGGCAACCCGGCGAGCAATGGTTTCAGGCGAGATCTGTCCGAGGCGCTTCGGCACCAGTTCGCCGAACACAATGGCGAAGTAGGTGACCAATACCACCACCAGCACAGTGGCAAGCACTAACGATACTTCCCGATCGACGCCGAAGCCGCGCAGCAGCTCCAGCAACGGCGGTGCCAATGCCGCCTCACCAACAATGCCGGAGAACACACCGATGGACGTGATGCCGACTTGTACCGTTGAAAGCAGCCGCGTCGGCTCAGCATTCAGCTGCAGTGCCACACCTGCGCCGCCATCGCCCTGATCCGCGAGCAGCCGCAGGCGCGACTTACGCGCTGTCACAAGCGCAATCTCGGACATTGCAAACAGGCCGTTGAGCAGAATCAAACCCAACAGCACTATCAGTTCAATCGGCATGCTCGCTCTCCAGAGGAAGGACGCGCCCGCGCGTCGCCCAGAACCCGCAGGTGGACACGCGTCAGCGCATGCGGCTATGAAGAACCCATAGCGCGCTGCGCCGAGGATATCCCATGCAATTCACCCGCCGTCTGCGTGAGCCGGTGCGCAATGGCGAGATCACCACCAGCGTCCGCATCTGGCAGCGTCCGCGCGTGCAGGTCGGGCATCGCTATCGCATGGAAGACGGGCATATCGAGGTCGAGGCGATCCAGGAAATCGGTATCGGCGACATCACTCAGAAACTCGCGCGTGAATCCGGATTCAGCAGCGTGGCCGAACTGCTGAAGGTCGCCAAACACGGGCCTGGGGTACGCGTGTACCTCGTGCAGTTTCGCTTCATTTCTGCGTGCGCATGACGCCATCACGACAACAGGTCACACCCATGACAGACGCACCTTTCAACTACGACAACGTCAAGAGTTACACCCTTGAGGCAGCCGACCAGGAAGCCTTGATCGAGGCACAGAACGAATGCACCTTCATGTGGTCCACGCGCGCAGGCTGGCCAGTGGGCGTCATCATGTCCTACGTCTACGACGACGGTTGTTTCTGGCTCAGCGTATCGTCGCTGCGCGTGCGCGTGCAGGCCGTCGCACGTGATCCGCGCGTGTCGCTGTCCATCACCAGCTCTCTCCATCAGAAGAAAGGGCGCAGATCATCCCGCTGGCCGAAGCCTCACCCTGAAGGGACACTGCGCAGTGCTGAGAGACAGCGCAACGATCGAGTGGTTCTTGCCGAAACTTGCGCAACGGCTGCGACCCGGCGACGCCGAGGCCCAGCGTCTGTTCGTGCAGTTGAACAACACGCCCAATCGACGGGTATTGAAAGTGACGCCCCAGGTTCGCATCGGTTACGACGGCCAGAAGATGCGCAAAGCCACAACGGCCGCTGTCGCAAGCGGCAGGCCCATCGGGCCAGATCAGGTATAGCGCACGCGCGCGGTCTGCTAGCCCCGTCCCTTTGCAGGCAAGGCCCACAAGGCACGGCCATAGTTCTCGGCCGCCTCTTCCCAGACCAGCGAGACGTGCGTGATGCCTACGTTGATGTCGCGCTGGAAGCGTTGGATCGGATTGTCGAGGTATACCGAGGTTGCACCCGCCATCAACGCCAGATCGCTGGCAGCACGACCGGTGATCCGTGCCACGTAGGCCGCATCGCGTTGCGACGCAAATGCGTCCAGCGGTGAAGGCGGCCCACCGGCGACGGCCCACTGCTCCAGTTCTGCCAGCCGGTGCTGCATGACCAGGCGCGCCGCATGGATGTCTGTGAGCACGCCCGTGAGCTTGATCTGATTCGCCACACGCTCGATCTGTTTTTCGCCCGTGAACAGCGCCCGCTTGCCGATCAGTGTCTGCCGCACGCACTCGGCCATGCCTTCGGCCATGCCGATCAGCGCCGCCGGAATGCCCCATACAGCGGGCCAGCTGAACGGAAGGCGCGTCATGGCTGAGCCGTTGGCGCGGGCACCCGGCGTCGTGCCGCGGGCGAGCTCCACGATCGAAAGCACGCGATGCTCGGGCACGAACACATCGTTGAGCAGCAGGTCCTTCGAGCCCGTGCCACACAGCCCTGCGACGAACCAGTCGTCTTGCAGCGTCACGTCAGCACGCGGCACGAGCAGCCAGTCGAGCATCGTGGCACTGGGCTTCAGCACGATGAACCAGCTCGCGAAATCACAACCGCTCGAGAACTTCCAATGCCCGCTCACACGATAGCCACCGTCGACCTGCACGGCTTCGCTGCGTGGTGCAAACGAGACTGTCGAGCACAACGCATCGTCGCCCGCAGCCCAGTACTCCTGTTGGGCTTCGAGCGGGAACAAGCCCATCTGGAAGTTGTGCACGATGAACAGATTGGCAATCCAACCACTGGAGCCGCAGCCGCTGGCGAGCGTGCGAATGCACTGCGCCGCTGTATCGATGCCAAGATCAAGCCCACCGAACTGCTTCGGTTGCAGAATCTTGTGGAACTCCGCAGCCCGGAACTCGGCCACCGTCTCGTCCGACAGACGCCTGTTCTTCTCGGCTTCAGCCGCACGTTCGCGCAGACGCGGCAGCAGTGCCTCAGCACGCGCGATCATCTCTGCGCGGGTCGGTGCAAGCGCCCGCACACGATCTTGGTTTTCGACATTCACGTCGGCAGTACTCCCCGGATCAGGCAACCCGCATAGCTTGAAGCAACTGCCCACGCGGCGTCGCCTTCCGCAGCGCCATCAGGCGTAGTGTTGGACATCGCACGGACGGGCAGCCCACAACCATCGATGGTCACACTTGAGCAGATTCAACCGGACCTGGCAAAGGCGGCCGAAGCACACGAGAAAGCTCGTTGGAAGTCATCTCTTGGCGGTAGCAATGGTCCTGGTAAGCGGTTGCAGCAAGCCACCGGAGGTTATCAACCCGGCGCCTGCCGGCGTGTCCGAAACAGGCAATGTTTCAGACAGCAACATCACTGAGCACGTGAAGACCACCCTGCATCAGGATGAAGTGCTCAAGGGTTTCAACATTGGCGTCGCAACGCATAAGGGCGATGTGCGGTTGACCGGGATGGTCGAAAGTCCGGCACAGACCGATGCGGCGGTCAATATCGCGCGCACGTCGGACGGTGCCCACACCGTGCACAACGAACTCACGATCAAACCGTAGGCGGAACCGCTGTTCACGCAGCTGATCGGCGCTGATGCTGTTTTTGCGCGGGGCTTTCTGCTGTTGTTGCAGACACCGGCATTCAGCAAGCTCAGCGTCATGGCAAAGAACACGCGTCCAAGCGGCCCAAACCTGCGCCACATCGGCTCGTCTGGCCGACCGTGAGCGACCAATCCCCACCCTCTGACACCCCCACAACAGGGCGGGTGCATCGGCCACAGCCAGCGCACACGGTTGCCGGCTGGCAGCGCTGGTTCCCGGGCATTCAAACAGTTCGGCGCTACCAGCTCAGTTGGTTGCGCCACGACCTCGTGGCGGGCCTGGTGCTGACGGCCGTGCTGGTGCCCGTCGGCATTGCCTATGCAGTCGCCGCCGGCGTGCCAGCCATCAGCGGCTTGTACGCAACCATCTTCGGCTTGCTGGCCTATGCGCTGTTCGGGCCGAGCCGCGTACTCGTGCTCGGTCCAGACTCCTCGCTGGTCGCATTGATCCTGGGCGTGGTGCTGCCGCTGTCAGGCGGTGATCCGCAGCGCGCCATCGCCCTGGCCGGGATGATGGCACTAGTGTCCGGCACGCTGTGCGTGGTGGCCGGTGCAACGCGTATGGGCTTCATCACCGAATTGCTGTCCAAGCCCATCCGCTAAGGCTACATGAACGGCATTGCGCTCACGGTGCTGGTCAGCCAGTTGCCGGCGCTGTTCGGCTTCTCGGCCGACGGCCAGCGCTTGCCGGACGCGACCGGCGCATTCCTTGATGGACTGTTGGCCGACCGCACGAACTGGGTGACGTCGGCGCTTGGCCTCGGAACACTGGCGACGATCCTGCTGCTGAAGCGCTACACGCGCATACCCGGTGTCCTGCTGGCCGTCGTTGGCGCGGCCGTGCTCGTGGCGGTACTGAACCTGGCCAACACGGCAGGTGTCCCGGTGCTCGGGTCGTTACCGCAGGGGCTGCCTGCCATGGTGCTGCCCATGATCCATTCGGGCGACATCGTGCCGGTGTTGCTCGGTGGCCTGGCGGCAGCGCTGGTGTCGTTCGCCGACACCAGCGTGCTGGCGCGCACCTATGCGGCGCGTGTCGGCGATGCACCGGATCCGAACCAGGAGATGGTGGCACTGGGCGCTGCAAATCTGGCTGCCGGCTTGTTTCAGGGCATCCCGATCAGCGCGAGCGCTTCGCGCACACCCGTCGCCGAAGCTGCCGGCGCACAGACCCAAGCGGCAGGCGTGGTCGGCGCCTTGGCCGTAGCGGGTCTCTTGATGTGGGCCCCGCATCTGCTGGCCAGCCTTCCCAATGCTGCGCTGGCCGCGGTGGTGATTGCATCTGCAATTGCGCTGTTCGAGATCACCGATCTGCGCCGCATCTACCGCATTCAGCGATGGGAGTTCTGGCTGTCCATCGCCTGCACGGCGGGCGTTGTGTTGTTCGGCGCCATCACGGGCATTGGGCTCGCGATCGCGATCGCCGTGATTGAGTTTCTCTGGGACGGCTGGCGACCACACTCGGCCGTGCTCGGGCGGGTCGACGGCGTCAAGGGCTACCACGACATCCTCCGCTATCCCGCCGCACGCATCGTGCCGGGCCTGGTGTTGTTCCGTTGGGATGCGCCACTGTTCTTCGCCAATGCAGAGTTGTTCCGTGATCGCGTGCTCGACGCGGTCGCCAGTGCACCAACACCTGTGCGCTGGCTGGTCGTCGGTGCAGAGCCGATCACCAGCGTGGACGTCACCTCTGCAGATGTGTTGGCTGAACTCGACACGACGCTGCACAACGCGGGCATCGATCTGTGCTTTGCTGAGATGAAGGACCCGGTCAAGGACAAGCTCAAGCGCTTCGGGCTGTTTTCCAGCCTCGGCGAGCACCGCTTCTTCGCGACCGTTGGCGAAGCAGTCAGCCGCTACATCGAAGCGCAAGGGATTGCTTGGGTGGATTGGGAAGACCGCACGAAGTGATGCTTTCTGAGCAGCGCGGCGTTGCCGCACCCGAACCGGCGACTGCATCGACGTTCAGACACGACAACGGCGCACAGAGCCACTCGATCCGAGGCCCGACGATCAGTACGAGACGATGGCACGCCCATTGCACACGCGTATTGCTCAAACGTATTACGCACGCGTATCACGCGCGTCGATTGACGAATGCGCTGATCGATCAATGCGCCCATTGCCAAGAAAACCCATTGTCAAAAACAGCACGGCCATTCGACACCTCAAGGGGTCGGACCATGAGCGTCAAGGGTTCCCTGCCGGATCAAACGAGCACACCGCAACATGCAAGCCACGCTGCCTGAGCACCAGGGCCAATTTGTCCTCCGCCCCATTCACGAGTGCGGCCATTGAGTTAGCACGTTTTGCCGAACAACCCTTGGGCGATGCGGTATTGCTTGCGGCATGGATCTCATCACCTTTTCAGGCACATCACTCGCAGAGCTGCACGT
>CAMAVY010000057.1 GCA_945861675.1 Klebsiella pneumoniae
CGAACAGATTGCCGTAGTACAACCACCCGACGTACAGCGCAGGCGCCGGTTCAGTGAGCAGACGCAACAGCCGTACAGGCGCCCGCAGCGCAACAGCCGTTACCTGCACATCCACTGCGCGTAAGCGCGGGGCCAGACGTTCAGCGCCCAGCAACGTCACCACCTCGTGATCTACATCGCCGCGCGTGCGCTGCTCCAGCAGACGCACGAGCGCCAGTTCGGCGCCGCCAATCGCATCCAGGCTGTTGATGATGTGAACGACGCGCTTCTTCATTGACCCAGCTTCTCGGACCCGGCTTCGTTGACTCAGCCTCATTGCCACATCACGCGCCATCGGAAGGACGGTGGACGCTGCGCGGCAACTCAGCATCCGAAAACAGTGCTTCTGTTGCGTTGACCGTGTGTTGCAGTGTCAGCGTTGCCTCGATTCGCGCCCGCGCGCGTTGTCCTGCAGCACTGCGTTGCTCACGCTGCGTTGCCAATTGCACCAGGACCTCGGCCACCGCTTGCGCATCGTCACCGTCCAATACCCAGCCTGCATCGCCGAGCGTCTCCGCGCCCGCACGCCGGTCGATGACACAGGGCAACGCCGTCGCCATCGCTTCTGCGAGCGACTTCGGAGCACCCTCCGAGTGCGACAGCAGGACGAACACATCCAACGCATTCAGCACGCTGGGGACTTGCTGACTTGGCCCGAGAAAACGCAGCTTGTGTTCGAGGCGGGCGGCGAGGGCGTGCGCTTTGACAGCGGCAACATAGGCCGGCTGACCGGCTCCAACCCAGACGGCCTGCAACTGTGGCACACGTGCACAGGCGACCTGCAATGCAGCAATCAGTCGCTCCGGTGCCTTGACCGGCGCGACACGCGCGAGCACACCAACCAGCACCGTGTCATCGCCAATGTCCCAGGCCGCACGCTGTTGTGCGCGCGCCACCCCGTCGGGGCGCAAGCGCGCCGTATCGGTCCCGTTGGCAATCACGACAAACTGCTGTGGCCGAACACCGGCCTGCAGAAAGTACTGCCGCGCCGCTTCCGATACAGCGACGGCAACCGGCACCTGTCGCGACAGCAGCGCACACGCACGCATGGCTGTCGCATCTTCCCAGCTGCGCCGCGAGTCAGTGCCGTGAAACGACCAGATCAGTCGCACGTTCTGCCCACGCACGGCAAACCATGCCAGCATGTTGGCAATGTTCAGCGCGCTGTACAGCACGTGCGCCCGGCGGTTTCGCAACAGGCCACGCAAACGCCACGTCGCGCACAGCAGTTGCCAGGCGACGCCGAACAACGAGCCAGATTTCGGCCCGATCAACGGGTGATAGTCGAAGCTGCCCTCGACTTTGGTGTCCTGTGTCAGGCTTTCCGGCGGCGGCGCGGTGCGGGCGTCGCTCCGCGACGGCGCAGATTGCGCGAGCACGGCGTGCGCATTTGCATGATCGAACAGCGTGTACAGCATCACTCGATGACCACGCGCTGCCAGTTCGCGCGCAAGCTCAATCATCGCCAGTTCGGCCCCACCGACCTCCAATCGACCTACAAGGATGGCGATGCGCATTGGCAGCACGTCAGTTGCGCAGAAGTGGGCCAAACGGTAGCCCATTCACACCCAACATACGCCATGCAGCGAAGGCCGCGCCCAGCCGCCAGATCAACGAGCCTGCTGAACACGCAAGCGCGGCGCCAATCAAGCCAAAGCGCGGAATCAGCAACACACACAACAGCAGATGCACGCCGATCGCCGCCAACAGAATCCAGAGTGCAACACGCTCATGCCCGGTCATCGTCAGAAGATAAGCACCATAGCCCGTGCAAACGGCCAGCGCCTGGCCCGCGATCAACACCAGCAGCGCAGACAGCGCCGCAATGTACGCATCGCCAAACAATGGCAATAACCAAGGCGATATCGCTGCCAGGGCAAACGCTACCGGCAGCGTCAGCAGCGGCGCGAGACGCGCACTGCGACGCACGAGCAGCGCCAGCGCCATGCGATCGCCTTGTGCATGGCGCTCGGAAACCAACGGTGTCACCAGCACGTCCATCGCCAGCGGCACGAACAGCGCAATATCGGCGCAGCGCAAGGCCACGGCATAGTGCGCGGCGCTCTTCGCATCCAGAAGCGCACCTACCAGCAGAAGGTCCTGCTGCCGCAGCAGCGCGTACAACCAGCTGAACATGCCCAGCTGGATCGTTGCGCGCAGCCATACGGGGCGATCGTAGACTGGCGCCGCACCACTCCACGGCAACGGCACCCGCGCCAGCAGGCGCAGCCCAACGACATAGCTGAGGAGCGTGGCGAGCAGCAGCGCGAGCGCAGCCTGCAGCGCATCAGGCGGCGCCCACAGCAGTCCGAACACACACACCAGCCCGACCGTGGCCAGTGGCCGGATCACCTGTTCAGGCAACAGCGCAAACACAATGCTGCCACTGACGCGCAGCGTGGCCTGCCGCTGCGCAATCAGTGCAACCAATGGAATGGCCAACAGCATGACAGCCGCGGCGCTCGCTGTGCGCGCATCGAAGCGTAGATACACAAAGCCGATTGCCAGCGCTGTGAGCGGCAACGCAACGGCCAGGGTCAACCTCATCACATAGCGCAGATAGCCGGATGCCAGACCGAACTCACCGCGCACGCTGTACTGAGGCAGAAAACGCAACGTCGTGTTCGCAGTACCGGCGGTTGCAAACATCGCCAGCAGATTGAGCCAACCCAACACCAGCGCGTAGATGCCGAATTCGGCAACGGCGAGACTGCGTGCCAGCACCACGTAGAGCAGCAAGGCGCTCGCCATGCCGGCAACGCGCACTGCCAGCGCTCGAACAACGCCCACAGTCAAGGGCGGAAGCTTCAATGGAGGCATGGTCAATGGGCGACCGAACAACTGCACCGGGCGCCCGGTAGCGGCACCGGCGATCGCTACCTCATCACCAACCGGCGACTTGCCCGCCGCAGAGGTTTCGCGTTCGCCAGCGCCAGGCAAGCTCAGGCCAACGTTTCGGTATCGACCAACTCAATACCAAAGCCGCGCAGGCCAACGTATTTGTTCTGTCGACCGGCCAGCAGCTTGATATGCGTCACACCCAGGTCGCGGAGGATCTGTGCACCGATACCGATCTCCAGCCACTGCTTGAGCCGATCGGATTCACTCGACTTTTCGGCAGCGGCTCCGGTACCAATACCGTTGCCACGACGCAAGTAAATGAACACGCCACCCCCGGCCGCGCGAATACGCTGCAGGGACGCATCGACCAGGTTCTGATCGAAACCTGCCTGTGAACCGAAAACATCGTCGATCACGCGTTCGCGATGGATGCGCACCAACGCCGGTGTGCGGCCCACCGGCGCGCCAATCACCAACGCAAGATGTTCCGTTGCCTCGAACTTGGTGCGGTAGGTGTAGGCCTTCGCAGAACCTGCGACCGTATCCACCCGGAATTCGTTGATTCGCTCGACCAGATGCTCGCGCTGCTGGCGGTAGGCAATCAGATCAGCAATCGAAATCAGCTTGAAGCCGTGCTCTTTGGCGAACTGCCGCAACTCGGGCAGGCGCTTCACGGTGCCATCGTCGTTGACGATCTCAGAAATCAAACCGACCGGCGGCAGACCCGCAAGACGCGCGAGATCGACGGCCGCCTCCGTGTGCCCCGAGCGCACCAGCACACCACCCGGCTTCGCCACCAACGGAAACATATGCCCGGGACGTACGAAGTCGTCTGCCGATACATTGCTGTTGGCCAGTGCCATCGACGTATTGCAGCGCTCTTCCGCGGAGATGCCGGTGGTCAGCCCGTGGCGATAATCAACCGATACCGTGAATGCAGTGCTCAGGGGTGCATCGTTGTCATGCACCATCGGCGCCAGATTCAACTGCCGCGCACGCTGCACTTCCATTGGCGTGCACAGAATGCCACTGGTATGGCGAATGATGAACGCGACCTGCGCTGGCGAGGCCTTGGAGGCCGCCATGATCAGATCACCCTCGTTCTCACGATCTTCATCGTCCACCACGACAACCATTTCGCCTGCAGCAATGGCCGCGACTGCTTCTTCAACGGTGTTGAAACCGGAACCTTCACTCATCCTCGTACTGCTCCTGCATCATCAGTTTGTGTCGTGCGGAAAGGACGTGCGGAATGGCATGCCGACGCGCCGCGAAGCGCCGCGATGCGTGAATGATGCTGGAAGCGCCGCAACCGAGCCAGCGTTTGCGCATGCAAAGCGCTTAAGGCTCGCGCGAGCCGGATTCACACAGCCGCCTGCGTGTCCACCGAACCAGACCGACGCCCCTCCAGTTCATCCAGTGTTTTCGGCCAGTTCTCGTGCAGCAGCTTCGACAAGGCACGATCCTGCAGAAGCCGCCCGCCGGTCTGGCAACGGGCACAGTAGTTGGCTTCGCTTTCCGCGTACACGATGCGCTGCACGGGGCCGCCACACGCCCTGCACGGCTGGCCATACCTGCCGTGCACGGCCATCTCGGGCCTGAACGCAGTGACCTTCTCTGGAAAGCGATCGCCGTTCTGCTCACGCAACCGCTGGGTCCATTCGGCAAGGACATCCTGCGTGGCCGCGTGCAGCCGGGAGGCGTCGGCAGTGCTGATACTCCGGGTCAGCTTGAACGGAGACAGCTGCGCCCGGTGCAGTATCTCGTCGGAATAGGCGTTGCCAATGCCCGCGAAGACCCGCTGATCAGTCAACGCCCGCTTCAGGGTGTGCCCGCTGGCCGCGAGCACGGCGCAGAACGTTGCGACATCCAACGTTTGCACCTCAAGGCCACCGGGATCGTAGTGCGCCAACGCCCCACGCCCTGCTACCAGATGAATCGAGGCGCGCTTCTTCCTGGCAACTTCCGTGAAGGTCAGGCTCCCATCGTCGAAATCAAACGCTGCCAGGTCCATCCTGCCGGCAATACTGGCGCGCGGCTTCTTCCAATGCAGGCGCCCCGCAATCATCAGATGCAGGACGACGAAGATCTCGCCATCGAGCACCAGCACAAGTTGCTTGGCGAGGCGCCGCACTGCCAGCACTTTGCGTTCTGCCAACGCACTCACAGGTGGTTCGACTGTGCGCAGCACAAACGCGCTGCGCAATCGCATGCCGCGGAGCATTCGACCTTGAATGCGCGCCTCGAGCGTTTCGCAATACACCGTGAGGTCCGGCAGTTCCGGTACCACGCGCGCTCAGCCGGCGGCGTCAGCGCGCTCGCGGTCGCGGCGCATCCGCTCGAAGATGCGGCGCCAGCGTCCGGAACGAAATCGATAGATGAGGATGAGCGCCTTGGCCAGGTAGTCGCCGATCAACGCGCCGTAGATCCATTCGACACCCAAGCCCAACCAGGCAAACAGCACAGCCAGACCACAGCGCATCCCAAGCAGGCCCACCAGCGTTGCACGCAATGGGTAGCGCGTGTCTCCCGCACCACGCAGTGCGCCCCCGATAGAGAAGTCGACGGCCATCAGCGGCATCATCAAACCCAGAATCCAGATGAACACGACGGTGTGGTCGATCACGTCCTGATCCTGCGTGATGAAGCCCGCCAACGGCCGGGCAAAGGCGATGATCAGCGCGCCCACCACCGCCATGGCCACCAGCGACATGCGCAGCGAGCGCCATGCGGCTTGAGTCGCTGCATCGGGATCACCTGCGCCCAGGTTCTGCCCGACCAGCGTGGAGCTGGCGATCGAGAAGCCGAAGCCCACCACGAAACACACTGAAAGAACATTGACGCCGATCCCGTAGGCGGCGAAAGCAGCCGTGCCGTAATAGGTGCCGATGATGCCCAGAAACAGGAAAAAGCCCACGCGAAAAACAATCTGCTCGATGCCGGCCGGATAGCCGATGTTCAGCAGTTCGCGAATGCGCTGCTTCTGCCAGTACGGTTTGACGTTCCAGCCGAGCACCAACCAGCCACGCCGCCACAGCACAACGAGCACAATGGCCGCCACGGTGAATGCAACACCATTGGCGATGGCGGCGCCTGCTACGCCCATGGCCGGCACAGGGCCAGCGCCGTACACGAACACGAATACCAACGCGAGATAGATGACGTTGGTGCCTACGCCAAGCCAGAGTGGCGTGCGTGCATCACCCACGGCGCGCAGCGCGGAACCCAGAATGACATTCACCGCGAACACCAGACTGAACGCAGACATCCACAGGATGTACTCGCCCGCCAGTGCAGTCGTTGGCGCGTCGAGTCCGAACACCTTGGCAATGGTTGTGGGAAACAGCACACCGGGCAGGGTCATCACCACGGCGGCAACGCAGGCAACAAGCAGCGAGGCTTTGGTGATGGCAATCGCCTCGTCCGGGTCGTCGCTACCCCAGGCACGAGCCACCAGCGCAGTGGTGCCCGCGCTGATCGCCATCATGATGGCCTGCAGTGCATAGAAAATCTGATTACCCGATGTCACCGCCGCGACTGCGCTGGCGCCGATGTTGCCCACCACTTTCATGGCGATGATGCCGCCGAGCGAGAACAGCAGGTTGCTCAGCATGGAGGGCCAGGCCAGTTCCCACACGGTCTGTTGGACGGCGCGGCCCGATTGGCCCTGGCCGTCAGTTTTCGCGGTATCAGAAACGGCCACGTGGACCTCATATGAACGGCAACGGTTCGCGGGACACAGCCTTGAGCCGCAAGGCACTGAAACAGCCTTGAGCGGCAAGGCACTGAAACAGCCTTGAGCGGCAAGGCACTGAAACAGCCGAACGCTGCCCGCGGCAAGCCCGAATCGCCAGCTGCGCTGTCTGGTCTCAGCGACGCAAGCTACGCAAGTCTAGTGACTACCAGGCATCCAGGTGGCGACACTGCTGAGAGTCAGCCGTGCAGGGATGCGCACACTGCAATACCGCAAGTCCAGCCTGAAAGCCTGGCGCTGTGGCGTGCGACTCGGCAACGCCTCCATTAGACTCAGCCCCCTGCGTCGACGGACCGCACTATACATTGCGCTATCGTGCGGCTTCGCTCACGTTCAGGTATCGCCGCCACCGACTGCCGCTGTGCATTTCTCAACTGACGCAGCTCGACCAACCCTCTTACACCAACGCCCTTACACCTACGCTGATCGCCTCTGCTGATCGACCGCTCGCCACCATCTGCAAATGCTGTGACACGGCCGACCAACACACTCATCGATGCAGCGCGGACATCGATTTTGTGCAAGCGCCGAGGGCACACCGTCTTCGGCTGAGCCACGCGCCAGGATGTCTTCAACTCTGCTTCCACTCTGCTTCCACTCTGCTTCAGGAGATCAACATGCAACTTGGAAAACTGGGCGTCTGGTACTTCTTCGATTCAATTTCGTCGCAAGCGGCCGCCGAAGCTGCGAAGCGTATCGAGTCGATGGGGTACTCGGCCCTCTGGATTCCGGAGACAGTCGGGCGTCACCCCTTTGTGCACGCGGGCTGGCTGCTTGCAAACACCACCAAACTGATCCTCGCCACCGGCATTGCCAACATCTATCACCGCGAGCCCGGCGTAACGCTTGCGGGGCAGAAAACGCTTGCAGAACAAACCGGCGACAGATTTCTGCTCGGGCTTGGGGTGTCGCATAAACCACTCGTTGAAGGGCTGCGCGGTCTCACCTACGGACCGCCGCTGCCTGCGATGCGCAGCTATCTCGAGAAGATGGACAAGTCGCCTTACACCGGCGCCGGGCGCGACCTGAAACCCACCCGCGTCATCGCTGCGCTTGGCCCGCAGATGCTCAAGCTGGCGCGTGAAGCATGTGACGGTGCTCACCCGTACTTCACATCACCCGCACACACCCGAATGGCCAGCGCAATCCTGGGCCCCGACAAAATGCTGTGCGTCGAGCAGAAGATCATTCTGGAAACCGATGCCACCAAAGCACGCTCGTTGGCACGCGGTGTGGCCAAGATCTACATCAATCTGCCGAACTACCGTAACAACTGGCTGCGCATGGGCATGACCGAAGCCGATCTGTCCGACGGCGGTTCCGACCGCTTCATCGATGCAACCTTTGCCTGGGGCGACATCACCGCCATCCGCCAGCGCATTCAGGAGCACTACGACGCAGGCGCAACGCATGTCTGCGTGCAACCCGTGAATCCCAACGGTGCATTTGGCGACCTGCATTGGGAAGTACTGGAGAAGCTCGCCAGCTGACACGCACGCTCTGCACACGTTCAATAAGAGGAGAACAACAGGTGACAAAACGCGCATTGGTGTTGGGCGGTGGCGGCCCGGTAGGCATTGCCTGGGAATCAGGCCTGATCGCCGGGCTCGAAGCCAGCGGCGTTCGGCTGAGCGATGCAGAACGCATCATCGGCACGTCCGCAGGCTCGGTGGTCGGTGCCCAGCTGGCATTGGGCAGCAGCGGCGCGGATCTGGAAGCCGCCCAACGTCAGCAGAGTGCACGCGCGCCCAGCCGTGATCTGGGGCAAACACAGGCTCAACCATCGGACACGGCGGACGCGCCGAAGACAGAACGCGCTGCCAAGGCGCCCGGCCCCGATATGCGCGGCTTCATGGCGCTGATGGCCGCCAAACCTACAGACGCTGATGCCGAACTGGCCTGGCGCGTGCGCGTCGGCGACTACGCGCTTGCAGCGTCTTCCATCAGCGAAGACGCATTCATCGCCACATTCGGCCGAATTGCCGGAGCGCCGTGGCCCGCACGCGACTTTCGTTGCACTGCAATCGATGCCGGCACCGGCGCATTCAAGGTCTGGACCCACGCGGATCACGTCAGCCTGGGTGCCGCGGTTGCCTCAAGCTGTGCCGTGCCGGGCTTCTATCCATGTATCTCAATCGCCGGCACGCGCTACTACGATGGCGGCCTGCGCTCTGCAACCAATGCGGACCTGGCCAGTGACGCCGAGGTCGTTGTACTCATCTCCGTGATGCCGACCAGTGCGCTGGCACCGCGCGGCGCATCTGCTGCCAATCCACTCGATGCTGAGATTGCTCAACTGCGCAGTCAGGGCACGCGCGTGGAACTCATCGTTGCAGATGCTGCATCACGCGAAGCGTTCGGGCCAAATCTCATGGATGCGCGACGCCGAATGGGCGCACTTGAAGCCGGCATCGCACAGGGCCGGCAACTGGCGGAGCAATTGCGAGCAATCTGGTAATGCGGCTCTGACTCCGGCCGACGAAGGAACAGGCGGCGCGACCATTGGCGGTGCACGCAGCAACGTCGGCGCGCACGCACGCGGCGGCCAGGGTGGACACGGGCTCAGCCTGACGGAGGGCCCGGTCCGAGCACATCTCTGGCGGCTCACCGTGCCCATGCTGCTGGGTATGGCGTCCATGATGATTGCGTCGATGATCGACACGATCTACGTCGGCAAACTCGGCACCGCGCCGCTTGCAGCGGTGAGCTTCTCGTTTCCTGTGGTCATGGTGATGGTCAGCCTGTCGATGGGCGTCGGCATGGGTGCGACATCGATCATTGCTCGCAGCATGGGCGGCGGCAATCGCGCGCGCGTACGTCGGCTCGCCACAGACGCGCTGCTGCTGGTGCTGCTGATCAGTACCGTGTGTGGCGTCGCGGGCATCGTCTATGCGGAACCCATGTTCCGCGCGCTCGGCGCGCACGGCGAGATGCTGGCGCTGGTCGTGCGCTACATGCATATCTGGTTCTTCGGCTTGCCATTGTTTGCGTTGCCGATGGTCGCCACCAGCATCATGCGCGCCGCCGGCAGCGCACGTGCGCCGGGTGTGATCATGACGTCCTCATCTGTGATTCAGGTTGTCACCGCGCCCATTCTGATGTTTGGTATCCCTGGCGTTTTCGACGGCATCGGCTTCGAAGGCTCGCCGTGGGCGTTCGTAATCTCGCGAGCTGCCACCTTCGTGTTGTGCATCTACATGATCGGCCCACGCATGAAGCTGCTGGTGCTGTCGGGCGGCACGCTGAAGACACTGCGCGAGAGCTGGCGCGAGGTTTTGCGCATCGGCGTGCCGTCATCACTCAGCCAGTTGATTGCACCTGTGTCGATGGCAATCGTAATTCGCATGCTGTCAGAGCATGGGCCCGCCGTCGTGGCGGCGATGGGCATCGCCTCACGTATCGAATCACTCGCGACCATGGTGCTCATGTCTCTGTCGGGCAGCCTCGCGCCATTCATTGGTCAGAACTTCGGCGGCCGCATGGACAGCCGCATCAACGAGTCTTTGCGCGAGTGCTACCGCTTTTCTCTGTACTACGCGCTGATTGCCGCCGTGGTACTCGGCTTCACCGGCAGCATGCTTGTCAGCATGATCAACAGCGATTCCGCAGTGATCGAGGCCACGCATCTGTATCTCATGCTCGTGCCTATCAGCTACGGCATGCTGGGCGTAGCAATGTGCGCCAGCACCTGCTTCATGGCGCTGGGCAAACCCATGCCAACACTGATCATGTCCATCGCCCGCATGTTTGTGCTGTACGTGCCTGTTGCCTGGCTGGGCAACCAGTTGTTCGGCTACGGCGGTGTATTCGCGGCCACCGCATTTGCCAACATCGCCATGGGTGGGATTGCCTACGTGTGGGCGAAGTCGGCTCTGACCGCGGAGATTCGCACGCGCGACGCGCAACTCAGCAGTGCGCATTGAGCGTTGTTCGCCAGCACGTTGCCCAATGAAAGCCACTTTCCAACTCGGGCTACTTTCAACCCTGGAGGCAGGCGATGATTTTTCCGGTACTCACGCTCGCGGCGACGGCCATCCTGGCGCTGGTTTTTCTGGGTCTGTGCATCAACGTGAGCCGACATCGAATCAGCACCAGAATCAGCCTGGGCGATGGTTCACGCGATGGCTCAAAGAACTTTGCGGTGGGCGAAGAGAAGAGTGCACCTCGCTTGTTCGTTGCATCGCGATCGCTCGCGAACTTCGCCGAATATGTGCCGCTCAGCCTGGTGCTGTTGTTGATCATCGAAATGGTAGGCGCACCGCGCTGGGCCGTTGCTACGCTGGCCGGCATGCTTGTCGTCAGTCGATTGCTGCACCCCATCGGCATGCAGCTGCCCGCGCCGAATCCATTTCGCGCGGGCGGCATCCTGTTGCAGTGGCTGGTGCTGCTGCTGGGTGCGATCTACGGCTTGCTGCTGGTGCCGGGACTTCTTTAACTTACACGCGCGGTTTCATTATTCGCTGGCCCCGCTGGGCGACTCATCGTCGCGCTTGAGCGTGAGCAACCGTCGGCCACGTTTGCGCTCGATGATCTTTGGCGCCGCACGGGTCACAACCACCCTGCGCAACGAGTCGCTGCTCGGCGCCCCGCCTTCCCAGGATGAAGCGCGCAGTGGCGCGGGCACCGAGTCCAGCCGTTCGCGCGGTTGCTTGGGCAGATTGTTCGACCAATCGCTTGGGAAGCCGAAGCGCCGGCGCGAAGTGCCGCGCGTGATGTCCACGGCGCGTCCCTGTCCTTGTCGACGTCCGCGATTGCCACCGGCAGCGCCGCCACCGCCACGGTTGCGGTTACCACCGCGCGCCCCGGCTGCGCCGCGCGCATTCGGGTCGCCAGGCGCCGCTGCGAGCGTGTTTCCGATGGCATCACCACCGGCATTGGCGGGGCCACGGGGTCGATCGCGGGAACCACCACGACCCCGCCGTGGTGCGCCGTCGCCGCGTGGTCGGCTGGCGCGTGCTTCACCATCGGGACCACGCGACTGCGTATTCCCGTTGGCGCCTTCTGCGCCTGCCGTTGGACCCGCACCGGACGACTGCACTGCTTGACCATCGCCGCGCTGACCACCGCGCCGATTGCGGCGTGACCGTGACCGCTGACCCTCTGACCTGCCACCCTCGGATCGCGCCGTGTTCTGCCGCGGCGCATCACCCGCAGCATTGCCTGGTCCACTGGCTGGTCCACCGCCTGATCCATCGCGAGGCCCGGTCCCGAAGCCGGGTGCGTCGCGCCCGCCCTGCGACGGCGGACGGGCTTCGCCCTGGCCCCGATCGGTACGCGCCTGATGCTGTCCACCGCCCTGTCCTTGTCCGCCTTGTCCGCCCTGCCCCCCTGGGCGCGGGCGCTGCGTCTGCTGCCGTCTGCCACCTGCCGCCCCGGCCGACTGGCCGGCGTAGCCCGGACCGCGCTGACCCGCTGCGCCGTCACGCGGGCTGAAATGACGCGGCCCCGCTGCCGCCGGCGCATTCGAACGCCCCATCGGCCCGGCCTGGCCGGGGCGCTGTGATCGATTGCGGCCACGTTCAGGCCCCGGAAATGGTGAGCGCGCCTTGAAGTCCTGCGGCGGGTCGATGATGCGATTGCCGATGTTGTCTTCGTCGTCATCATCGACGAAGTCGTCATCATCGACAGGGTCGAATGCGGCCGCCTGCTGGCTCAGCCAGGCAGGTTGTGCATCGTCGTCATCGTCTTCGAAGTCTCTGTCCTGTGCACTGCGCGGGCGGAAGTTCGGCCCATCGAAATCGGGCTGGCGTTCGTCATCGTCTGCGTCGCTGAAGGCATCCAGAATGCCGCCGCCTGGCAGCAGATTCACGGGTGCACGTGGCTCATCGTCGGTCCGACCACGGCCACGTCGACGCCTGCGACTGCGCCGACCGCGGCCGTCGCGCTCATCATTTCCTGCATCAAATGGGCCCGCATCAAGTGGGCCCGCATC
Source organism: Klebsiella pneumoniae (assembly GCA_945861675.1). Classification (GTDB taxonomy): domain Bacteria; phylum Pseudomonadota; class Gammaproteobacteria; order Pseudomonadales; family Azotimanducaceae; genus CAMAVY01. The sequence continues at coordinate 12,567 of CAMAVY010000057.1, forward strand.
ACGTGCTTCACCTGCGGGCGCCGCCTGACCAACGACGACGGCTGCTTCTTCGTCTGCTTCGAACTCCGCGCCTTCAAACTCTTCGCCGCTCGCATCCAGTTGCTGAACAACTTCGCGTACCGGTTGTGCGGCTTGCTCGGGCCGCGGCTCACGCGGCTGCACCACGCGCGGCAAAAAACCTTCAAGCGGCTCGACGCGATACTCGGCCCCGACCAGTTCTTCGATGGCGCGCAACTGCTGCTGTTCTTCCTGCGAGACGAGGGAAATAGCCTGACCCGAAAGCTCATCGGTGCCTGTTCTGGCGATCCGCTGGATGAAATCCTCGGGTACATGCGGCAGGTCGAAGTTCACCACTAAGGGCAGCCCTTCGATATCGATGCCGCGGGCGGCCACATCAGTTGCGACCAGCGCTGCAATCTCTGCGGCCTTGAAGCGCGTCAACGCACGCGTGCGCGCGCCCTGGCCTTTGTTGCCGTGAATTGAGTCCGACGTGATACCGGCGCGGTACAGCTTTTTCGCAAGCCGATCAGCGCCGTGCTTGGTGCGCGTGAATATGAGCGCCTGCGGCCAGCCACGCTCATGAAACAGGAAGGCAAGCGCATCCGCCTTGTGCGGCGGCTCAACGTCGTAGAAATGCTGCTCGACTGCGTCAATCGGTCGTGTTTTCGCAGCCAGCTTGAGCACTTCCGGCTGTACCAGCAGCTCGTCTGCAAGCGCCACGACTGAACTGCTCGGGCTTGCACTGAAGATCAGATTCTGACGACTTGCCGGCAGTACGCCGATGACCTTCCTGATGACGTCGATGAAGCCCATATCGAGCATGCGATCAGCTTCATCCAGCACCAGGACCTTGAGCGCTGACAGATCCACACTGCCGCGCTGAATATGGTCGAGAAGTCGCCCAGGTGTCGCAACGATGATGTCGACACCGGCCTTCAGCGCAACGACCTGCGGCTGCATCCCAACGCCGCCGAAAATCTGCACGCAACGCAGCGGCAGGTACTTGCCGTAGGCCCTAACGCTTTCCGTGACTTGCGCGCAAAGCTCACGCGTTGGCACAAGGACCAGCGCCCGCGGCGGCGGCGCTTGACCGCCAACGGAACTTGCGCCAGCACTGACCTGATTGGCGACATCGGACCGACCGGCGGAGACCGGCTCCGGCGTGTCATGCCGTTGTGCATGCTCGACAATTGCAGCTTCGGCGCGCGCCTTCACATCGGGACGTGCTCGGCCAAAGCTTGGAAAAACAGGCGGCACCGGCTGCGCTGCACCTGACGCGCTGCCGGGCTGAGATGGGCGCGCACCGAACATCGGGTACGGCGGGGGCTCGGGGTCACCCACGGGGGCAGCAGCGTCCGCTGAGCTCGCCGTGTCCGGCAAAACATCCGAAGTCAGTGCTTCGTCGACAGCAAAAGCCACGGCTGGCTGAAACAGCTCGCCTGAAAGAACTGCATCGACCTGCGCCGGGGACTCGTCGATCCGTTGGTCGTCCTCTCCGGCATGCACAGCGGCCATGGCTGTCGCCGGGGCGCTGTTGTCAGGGGTGGATTCATCAGCACCGGGCAGCAACAACTGCAAAACCGGAAGGGCAAAGCCCGCCGTTTTGCCGCTGCCTGTCTGAGCTGATGCCCAGACGTCACGCCCGGCGAGGATGAGAGGAATCGCAAACGCCTGCACGGCGGTAGGCACTGAACAGCCGTGTTCTTGCACGGCACGCAGCAACTCGGCACGGAGGCCCAGGGACTCAAATGACATGAGTGTCCTTCAAGTAAGCAATCGGCTGTTAAGCGACCGACAGTTCAGTAACTGGCCGGCGTGGAATGAATCCGCGCCGGTCCAAGCCGTGAGCCTCGTATTCGCTGCGAGACGAAATCCTTCGTTTCGCGACACCAGGGTTGGCGCGGAAAGGCGGTTCAACAGGAACGCCGGATCGTAGGGAGCGGCGACGAATGCCCCTGCAGTCGACCGGATGTGGCGAGGGGCAGCCGGAATATACCCACCTGCCGGAGAAAAGAATAGCTGTGATAAGGCCCACGTGGATTACGGCTGCGTGTCTGTTCGCGGGCATGCAACCAATCCGTAAACTCCTCCCGTTGCCGGGGCGCCACCACAACGACCGTGCGAGTGTTGATGCCGGCAAAGCAGAAGACACTCGCTGCGCCACCGGCACAACAGGAACCGGCACAACAGGGACCGGCACACTCCACCGTGCCGCAAACCTCAACTTGCCAACGACCACGCGCCAGAGAGCCAACCATGCGTTTCGGACTCAGTCTTCCTAACAATCAGGGTGTGGCGCGAATCGACGATCTCGTCGCGCTGGCCACCGATGCAGAACAACGCGGGCTGGACTCTGTGTGGGCCAGTGAACATCTCTTCCATGCAAGCTACGTTGAGCAACGGCTGAACGGTGCGCCTTATCACGAGGCGCTCACCGTGCTTACGGCAACAGCAGTCGCAACAGCCCGCGTGCGCCTCGGTACATCTGTGCTGGTGCTGCCCTGGCACCATCCTGTGCGCCTGGCAAAGACAGTCGCGAGCCTGGATACGCTGTCGGGCGGACGCGTCACGCTGGGGCTGGGCGTGGGCAATGCTGCGGACGAGTACGCGGCCCTGGGCGTCGACTTCCGGCAGCGCGGCCGCATCGCCGATGAAATGCTGGCCGCCATGCGCGCACTGTGGACTCAGGATCCACCGGCGTTCAGCGGCCAGTTCTTCAACTTTTCCGGATTGCGCTTTGCGCCGAAACCAATGCAGTCGGAGCTGCCACTGTGGATCGGCGGCAACACCGATGCTGCGCTGCGGCGCGTTGCGCGGTTCGGCCAGGGCTGGCACCCACTCAGCGTCTCACCGTCAGACCTGCAACGTGGACTGCAGACGCTGCGAAACCTGACCACGCGGCCTTTGAACATTGCGGTTCGTCTCATGATCACCATCACCGACACACCCTGGGAGCGGCCGGTCGACGAACGCAGGACAGCGCGCGGCACGGTGCAGGAGCTGCGTGATCTGTTCAACGCGTATGCCGAAGCGGGCGCCACCGACATTATTCTGGATGCCAACACGCCCGACCTGAGCGCAATACGTCGCATGCTGGACGCACTGCAACGCGCCGGCGTGCCCGGCTGATGCGCGTCAAGCAGCATGATCAAGCTGGATGCTGATCAAGCTGACGACTGGTCAAACCAAAGTGCGACCGTTACCGTCTACACGCGCACCATGGCGGTCGGCGTCAGCGCGCTGCCGCGCGGCCGGCAACCCACGCAATCAGGCTCGACAGACGAGCACGCGACGACACTTCGGCTTCGCCCCAACCTTCACCTCGCATCGGACGGAGACAGCATCGTGATCTACAACGACATTCTCGCCACCATCGGCAATACGCCCATCGTGCGCCTGAACCGCATTGCGCCACCCGGCATCGAGATGTACGCGAAGGTGGAGTCCTTCAATCCTGCTGCATCTGTGAAAGACCGACTGGCCTACGCCATCATCAAGGACGCTCGCGACTCGGGCGCGCTGAAGCCGGGCCAGACTGTCGTTGAGGCGACGTCAGGCAACACCGGCATTGCGCTCGCAATGGTCTGTGCAGTGTTCGGCCATCCTTTCGTGGCCACCATGGTCGAGACCTTCTCAATCGAGCGTCGCAAGATCATGCGCGCGTACGGTGCCAAGGTCGTGCTTACGCCTGCGTCTGAACGCGGTAGCGGCATGGTGCGCAAAGCTGAAGAGCTTGCCAAAGCGAATGGCTGGTTTCTGGCGCGACAGTTTGAGAACCCTGCCAACCCGGCCTACCACCGCAACACCACCGGGCCGGAGATTCTCAAAGACTTTGCCGGGCGCAGGCTGGATTACTGGATCACCGGTTGGGGCACTGGCGGCACGCTCACCGGCGCAGGTGAAATCATCAAGTTTGCGCGGCCGGAAGTGCAGATCATCGCTGCCGAGCCGAAACAGGCCGCGCTGTTGTCCGGCGGTTCGTTCAATCCACACAAGATTCAGGGCTGGACCCCAGACTTCATTCCCAGCGTGCTGAACAAGGGCATCGCCGACGAGATCGTTACCGTAGACGACGTCACATCGCGCGATAACGCACTTCGACTCGCACGCGAAGAAGGTATTTTTGTAGGCATATCGGCGGGCGGCACACTCACAGCCGCTCTTGATGTGGCAACCCGAGCAGCACAAGGTAGTGTCATGCTGATCATGCTGCCCGATACCGGTGAACGCTATCTCAGCACCTTCCTGTTCGAAGGCGTGAACGACGGCAGCGACGAGGTCTGAGCGCTGCGTCAATCGATCAGCCGGACCAGTCAACCAGCAGGAGCAGTCAACAGGCGAGGCCAGTCAACCAACAGGCACCGCTTTATACCAGCAGCCTGTTCACACCAGCAGAATGGCGTCGAGCACGCGAAAGGCACCACGAGATGACAACACGACGTGTCACCGATGATTCGGAACGCAGCGTTTTCCAAAGCGATCGGCTGTTCACGCTCGATGGGCGATGGTTCTTCAGCACGCGCGAAGCAACTACGCTCGGGCCGTTCGCGCGCCGCAATGAGGCGGAAGCCGCTGTCAGCGACTACATCGCCAAACAAACCGGCCAGAAGACAGGTTGGACCGTACCTGGCGCGGCGCACTGACCGCCGTCAATCGGGCACGAGGCCGTACATTCGGTTCAGCGACATATACAGCCGGAAGTCGAGTTCAGGCTCGTGGCCCAGCAGTGCAGGGTGGCTGGGCGCATAGCGGTGTGCGCGCCAGAGCATCTGCGTGATCTGCGTTGTACGAATGGTGTTGCTGAATGGGTTGTTCCATTCCCAGACGAGTTCACCACCCCGGCTCACCTCGAACACGCGGCCCGACAGCCCTTCGCAGATCAGCGTATTGCCGTTGGCCAGTCGATCTGCCGATGAGACGTTCGGGCTGAAGAACGAAAACGGCGGATTGGACTGATACTGCCAGACGATTTCGTCGGTCAGCGGGTTCACCTCAATGACCCGTGAAAACGGCAGCCCCTCGCGACGTAGACCATTGTCGAAGATGTGAATGTTGCCGTTCGGCAACCATCGGGCGTGATGCTGCCCGGACGTGATGGGATGGCCAAAGCGCCACGTCAGCTTGCGCGTCGCCTTGTCGATGATGCCAACACGATTGATGTTCTTGCACGAGAACAGCACACGCGCATTGGCCTCGTCTGTGCAGATCGCATTGGTGTGTGTCCATTCGATCCGCCGCTCCAGCGGGCCGATCGGATCCAACTTCGGGTCCAGCACTTCGTCAAGCCGGACCGACCAGATCTCCTCGCCTGCAGCGTTCACCTCCACATATTCATCTGTCAGCAGCGGGTGATGTCCACGCTTTGCCCGCATGTCGCCGCGCACACGATCTGACGCTGATTTCTCCATCTGCACAAAGCGCGATACCAGATAGGTGTTGTCAGAGGTCTTGTGAAAGTCGTGATGCAGCAGCGGGTGTTCGTACTGCCACACAGTGTTGCCATGCCAATCGGCTTCACGCAGATACAGATAGTTCGATGGCAACGTGCGTGCCCGCTCGTGCAACGGCATCGGCGGATCATCTTCCGACGCGGGTTTGAACGGTGCCACGCTCGCTTTCGGCAGCGAGCGATACAGCAGGTTGCCGTTTTCCAGCAGAAAGGCGTACTCCGGACGAACGTCGCTGAACAACCAGCGATGTACGACTCGACCCTGCATATCGATCAGCAGCACAACGTCGCCGCCGATGGGCGTAACCAGCGTGTAGCCCTTGAAGCTGGCCGCGGCGTTGTGAAACGTCAGGCCAGGTGGGCGCTGCATCGACCAACCCATTTTGTGCTTCCCGAACGATCAAGCTACGGCGCATGACGCCATTCGATTCAGACTCTGCGCGGCCTTCTTTCCGATCAACCGCTCCGCGGTTGGGGCGGGCGCGGCTCCCGGACCACGCCTGACTGCAGCAGCGCGTCCACGTCTGCGTCAGACAGGCCTGCACTGTTCAGCACACTGCGAGTCTGTTCACCGATCTTCGGTGCGCGGCGCTTCGGCGCCGTGTCCAGCCCACGGAAGCGCATCGGGATGCGCACCGATCTATACGGACCAATGTCCGGATCGTTGATGGTTGGGAACAACCCGATCGCCTCGCCCTGAGCATCGTTGGCAACTTCGTGCAGCCCGAGCACGGCCCCCCAGATCAAACCCGCAGCGTCGAAGATCACTCCCCACTCGTCGCGCGTACGCACAGCCAGGGCGGCATCAATCGCTGTCACGAGCTCGGCCATGTGCTGAAAGCGCCCGCGGTTGTCCTGCAGGCGTGGATCGTCGAGCAATACGTCTGCGCCGATTGCACGGCAGAAGCGCGGCCAGGCCGCGGGATCAGGCATGTTGATGACAAACCACTTGCCGTCTCCACAGGGATAACGATTGGCCGTCGTCACGATCATCTCGTGCCGTGCGCGCTGCCGCACAGGTGCACGATCCACCGCAGTGATTGCGAAGTCCGACGCCTGCGTCCACACCGCAGTCTCGAACAGCGAAGTTTCGACGACCTGGCCTACACCGGTGCGATCCACCTGCCGCAGGGCCGTCATGATTGCGCCGAACAGCGCGAGCCCGGCCGTGTGGTCACCTTGTGCAGGTCGAGCCATCGGCACGGTGCCGTTGGCGCCCTCACGCATCGAGTCATACAAACCCGAACGACCGAAGAACGCCGTCACATCGTAGCCAGGACGCCCAGCGTCCGGTCCATCTGTGCCATAGCCCGTGAAAGTCGCGTGCACCAGGCGCGGCTGCACCTTCAACAAACTGTCGGCGTCCACACCATACTTCTGTTGGCGCTGCGGCAGCAGATTGCACATGAATATCTGTGCCTTGCTGACCAGCTTGTGCACCAGCGCTGCACCCTCGGGACGATCGAGCGCGATCGCGATCGATGACTTGCCGCGATTGTCCACGTCGAACATGAAGTCGTAGCTCTTCTGCGCGGTGTCGATCTTCGGCGGTCGACCGCCGCCGCGCATCGGATCGCCCGACAGTGGCTCAATCTTGATCACGCTCGCGCCGAGATCGGCAAGCATTGCGCCAGCGCTTGGCGCCGCCATGTAACTATCGATCTCGATGACCGTCAGGTCGTCCAGTGGAGCCGTCATGAGTCAGCACTTCGCGGGGAAAGGAAGCGCAAAGGTATGGGTCTTGCGGGCGTCTTGCCAAGCAAAGAAACGGCCGCAACGGAAATCTACGTCCGGAAGCCCTGATACCAACCCACACCGAGTGGAACGAGCAGCGCCGGGGCGCGTGCAAGCGAAGGAATGCTCAACTGCCGCTTTGGAACAACCCATAAGTGCCGCGAAAGAACAACAGCGGCGCGCGTTCTGCGTCGAGGATGTCTACATCCAGCACACGCCCGACCGCAATCGTATGGTCACCGGCATCGTGTTCGTCCTGCAGTTCGCAATCGATGTACGCAAGCACGTTGTCGATGATCGGGGACCCTGTCACACCACGCCGCCAGCCAAAGCTCGCGAACTTGTCGATGCCGGTCTTGGCAAACACATCGCACACTGCGCGTTGATCAACGCCCAGAATGTTGATGCAGAAGCGCCCTGAGTCGCGCACTTTCGGCCAGCTGCTGGAAGTACGCGCGGGGCATACCGCCACAAGCGGTGGATCGAGCGACAGGGACGTGAACGACTGCGCCGCAAAGCCCGCTGGCTCATCGCCACGCGCCCCGGTGACGATGACCACACCCGTACAGAACTGCCCCAGAGTGTTGCGAAACAGACGGCTATCGGTCGGCGCGGTCATGCGTTGAATCCAGAAGAATTGAGAAGGGTCTTTGATGAGGCCGCGACTCTAACCCAAGCAGCTCGAACCGCAGCCGCATGTTCAGCCCGCTTTGTTCACCGCCTCAAGCAACAACTCCAGCGCCGCACGCGTGAAGGCCCTCATGTTCGCTTCGCGATCGCTGCTACCCGTTTCAACGGGCCGCGTCAGCAGCAATGGTCCGTCCACCGCCAGTACGGAAATCCCCGGTGGATGGCCGTAACGCGTGCCCGTCGGCCCCGCAGCGCCCAGCTCGCCAACACCCCAGGTCGCGCCAAGCTTTTCGCGCACCGTGCGCGCGCACAAGCCAACGTAGTCGAGCGACAACGGCTTCAGGCCACGCATCGTTTCGTCGGTGATGCCAAGCAATGCCCGTCGCGCCGGGACCGTGTAGATGACCCCACCGCCCAGGAAGTAGGCCGATGCGCCAGGTACGGCCAGCAGCGTGGCACTGATCAGGCCTCCCGTAGAGGACTCAGCCACAGCGACGGTCGCCCGCCGCGCTTTCAGCGCTTCGGCGACATCTCGCGCAAGTGGCAACAGGTCGTTCATCGGCAGCTCCAGATTGATCTACGTGAAATGCCCGGGGCGTCATGCCACAGGCTCGATACCGGGCGCAGTCTGCGCGCTTTGGACAGCGCCGAAGCAACAGACAGAGCGAAGCGCAGCAGACACGGCAGGTGCAAAGAATAGATGCTGCCGGAAGATTGCAGATCAGCGCGCCGCAGCGGATGTATGCAGTTGCTTCAGCGCCTCGTGCAGTTGGTCCACTGCCAATCCCCACGGCGGCCGCAGAAAGCCCAGTGCACGCACATCCTGCGCCCATTGCCCAAGCGGCTGCGAGCGGGAAAAGCTTGCACCGCCAACGACACGTCCCAGACGTAGCAACAGCACTTCGCCAAGCTCGGCCATGCACAGCTTGGCCTGCAGCGCAGCGACCGAAGTTGCAAGCCCGGCCCCCTGCTCCGCCGCCCGCACGGCGCCCTCGTAGGCCTGCGCAATCAGCCACGCTTCGTTCTCTGCACGCACCCACTCCGTCTGCTCGAAGGCACGCGGCGACATCTGCGCTACGCGTGCACGCGCCCACTGCATCGCCTGATCAACGATACCCAACGCCACGGCACCGAACATCACAGCCATCATCGGCGCAAGAACGGCGCGCGCCTGTGCAGCCGCCGAAGTCGCAGCGATGCACGTAGCGGGAAAGCGCTGCATGCGGAACGCATGACTCTGCGTTGCCCGCATCCCCAGCCCGTCCCACGCATGCAGCAGTGTCAGCCCCGTGCTGCCATCCCAAGGCACGTTGCGCATGTCCAGAAACAACGTTGGCGGCTCCACATGACCCGGCACGAGCGCTGTCGTTGTCATGAAGCTGGCAACACCCGATCCAGAACCAAAGTGCTTGTCGCCGCTCAAGCGGTAATGCAGTTGCGCCGCAGCTGAACTGTCACCTGAAGCTGCACCCTGCGCAGCTGAACTGCCGGCTGCGGCGCTGACAGGCTCGGCACGCGTCCGCGTACGCAGAATGTCACCACCGCTGCCCGGCTCCGAGGTGAGCGTTCCCCACCAATGGCCTTGCTCAACTGTGTCGAACACCCATTCACGCTGCGCTGTCCACGCGGCCTGCTCGTCACTTGCGGCTTCAGCCGTCGTCATCCAGTAACACAGCACGGTGGGATGCATCGACGCGACCAGCGCCACGGCAGGATCACCGTTTGCAAGACAACGAATGATCCGTCCGTAGGCACGGGCAGAGCCCGCGAGCCCATGCCACAGCCCGCCACGCGCTGCCGGTAGTCCAAGCCGCAGGAAACCCGCTTCAGCCAACGCGTCGAAGTCGGTGCGCACAAGTGCGTCACGTTGGCCACGCGCCAGGGCGTCAGTCTTGAAGCGCTCAGCAACAAGCGCGATTCGCTGCAACACCGCATCCGTGTCAATTGATGGCACCGCCATACCTCGTCAGTCTTGGTCGTTCGGTGCCTGTGCACCAACCAGTTCGCGCAGGCGCGCAACCACCGCATCCAGCCCACTCAGACCGGTATCTACCGGACGTGGCGCGGGCCAATCGGTACCCAACAGTACAGCGGCGCCACGCGCGATGAGCACGCGATGAATGGCAGTGATGTCGCGGCCCTTTTCTTCACCATCACGACGCAACGCAAAGCCATGCTCCGGCAGCGGGAAGATGGCCAGCGGTTTGCCGAGCCGGGCCACCTCGACAAGCATGGACACGCTGTCGCCGGTCACAACGAATCGGTCCGCATGCGCCAGCAGCCCCAGATACGGGTTGTCCTCGGGGCGGGCGTCTGCCTGCCAGCGGAACAGCTGTGCATCGCCCGGCAGTGCGGCAGCCAATGCATCCGTCGCATCGGTCTGCGTGCGTCTGCTGGTGCTGATGTACAGCGTGCCTGCGCCGTGTGTCTGCGCAACGATCTCTGCCAGCATGCGTCGGGCGACTGCGCTGTCGAACACGAACGGCTGGGTCGCGCCGCCGACCAGAACTGCAGTGATCGGTCGCGGCAGCGAGGCAAAGCGCGCCTCCCAAGTCGTCCGCGCCGCTTCAACAGCGGCAAAGTTCACAGGGATCAATGGCAGTTCCAGACGCAGTACGCGCTGGCTGTCCGACATCTTGTACTGCGCCGGCACGACCACCAGGTCGAACTCCTGCTCGTAGCCCTTTGGCGGGCCGAAGATCGCAACGCGTGTCCGCCCGCCCGA
>CAMAVY010000058.1 GCA_945861675.1 Klebsiella pneumoniae
CTTCGTGCGTGTTCTTGCCCGCCTGGTTGAGCAGGATGACCTGATCGACGTTGGCCGCCTTCAGATCATGCAGACGCTGACGAATGGTGTCCGGTGAGCCGATGAGTTCCGACCCCGAGCGCTTCTGGCCCTCTGGTGTCTGCTTCCACTCCTGGTATTTGTCCCAGATGCTCACGCTGCCGGGCTCGAACGGACCTTCCTTGTTGTACAACTGCAACGCGAATTGGAAGAACGTCCAACCGTCGGCCTTCTGCCAGGCCTCTTCGTCGGTTTTTGCACACATGAAGCCCGCAACCACCGCGATGTTCGGATTGCCCTGATAGGCCTCAAGCTTCTCCTGGTCGTAGACGAAGGTGTTGTAGTAGGCGTTGACCCAGGCTTGCGCCGCACTCAGGTCGACGAACTTGAAGCACAGCGCGCCCATGCCGCGGTGCGCCGCGTACTTGATGGTGTCCAATTGCGAACAGGCGACCCACAGCGGCGGATGTGGCTTCTGCAGCGGCTTGGGGATCACCGCGCGCAGCGGAAACTTGAAGAACGGACCGTCGTATTCCCAGCCGTGATTCCAGAACATGGGCATCACGCACTTCACTGCGTCTTCCCACACCAGGCGTTTGTCGCGGAAGCGCAGGTTGAACGGGTGCAGTTCGGTCACCGAGGCACCTTCGCCCAGCCCGAGGTCCACGCGACCGTCTGAGACCAGATCCAGCGTGGAGACTTTTTCCACGACGCGCGCGGGATGGTTGGTGGTCAGCTGAATGATGCCGTGACCCAGGCGGATGTTCTTCGTGCGCTGGCTGGCGGCGGCCAGAAACACTTCAGGCGCGGAGGAATGCGAGTACTCCTCGAGGAAGTGGTGCTCGACTTCCCAGGCATAGTGATAGCCGAGTTTGTCGGCCAGTTCGACCTGGTCCAGTGCGTTCTTGAACAGCCGGTGTTCGCTGTCGACAGTCCAGGGTCTGGGCAGCTGATGCTCATAAAAGACGCCGAATTTCATAGCCTCTCCTCCGCAACGCGTGAAATTGACTCTGCTGGTCCAGGCATCTGTGACGATGACAGTGCGTGTCCCCCTGCGGCCGAGCCTAACAGTGCGCATTGTCAGTGACGACACCTGGGATGGTGTCACGTGCTTTGTGCCCGAGCGTCTGAGTCACTACTCTTGCGCCCCTTCCAGTAAGCAATCGGAACACGGCATGGCCGAGGGTGATTCTTTTTCGCTGCGTGCACCTGATGTGCGCCAGCAACCGGTGTCGGTGACACGGCAGATGGCCGCATCGCTGCCGAATCTGCGCGCGATCGCCGAGCAGAAGGGGCTCAAGATTCATCACCTGGGTGCGGGCTATCCGCATCCGGAGATCACTGATCCGCGCGGCTACATCGCCCATCGCGAGGCGTACTACCTGTGGCGCCAGCAGCTGGAGGGTGTGAACGATCCCACGCAGGTCAGCGAGTTTCTGCGCGAGGCCTACAGCTACACCGATACCTTGGGCCCGCGTGGCGTGCGCGAGAGTTTTGCCAGCGTGTATGGCAACGACTGGAACCTGCGGCTCAACCCTGACCGGCTGATTCCAACCGTGGGCGCTACCGGCGGCATCTCGCTGGTGTGTTCGGTGTTCGAGCGGCCCGGCAAGCCGGTTGCGTACATCACAGATGCGCCGACCTATGCCGGTTTTCTTGCGCGTGCAACGTTGAATCAGGGCACGGCCATCTTCAGCGTGGAGATGGATACAGAAGGCCCGAACATCGACGCCTTCCGCGCGCAGATTCGTGCGGCGCGTGCAGCGGGCTACTTCGTGCCCTGCTACTACTCGGTGCCTGATGGACACAATCCCGCCGGTTTTTCGTTCTCGCAGCGACGCCGCGAGGCGGTGCTTGCGGTTGCGAAGGAGGAAGGCATCCTGATTCTCGAAGATGGCCCCTATCTCTACATCAACTACGCGCAGCCGCACGAGCGTGCCAGGCCGTTTCTGAGTCTCGATTCGAAGCAGACCATTCATCTGTTCAGTGCATCGAAGATCGGCTTGCCCGGTCCGCGTGTCGCGTTCGTCTACACCGATGCGGTGTTGTCTATCGGTGATGGCCGTCAGGTGCCGCTGGCGGATCTGCTGTTGACCGAGGCCAGCTCTGATCTGCTGTTTCAGAACCCCGAGGCACTGCGTGGCTTCGAGGCGCTGCTGCACGATGCGCCCGTGGCGGACGCTGACGGCAGCACGAAGGGGCAGCCGTTTCGTTTGCGGCAATCGCTTTGGGATGTGGCCGAACCCAAGCTCGGCATCTACCGTGAGAACCGCGCCATCATGATGGACGGCTTCAAGAAGTACCTGGGTGACTATCCCGAGTACTTCGCATGGACCACGCCACAGGCGGGGTTCTTCTCGGTGTTCACATTCCTCGGCGATCGTGTCACCACTGACGATGCGTTCATCAGCCGCCTGGTGTCGGAACATGGTGTTGTGGCCATTCCGCTGTATGCCTTCTATCCGCCGGATGCACGCAAGCGCCGACCACGCGCGGGCATGGACCAGCTGCGGCTGTCGTTCTGTTTCACCGAGAGCACCGGTGAACAGCGGGTGCGCGACATGATGGAGTCGGTGCGCGCCTTCTGTCATGCGGCGCGCGTTGAAGCCGGGTTGCCTGGGCTTGCTTGAGATGCCGCAACGTCCAGCGCGCGAAGGTTTCTTGCGTGGCTGACGCAACGTTCCGGCCCGTGGCGCGGCGGACGTGGGCGCGCCGCGTGCGGCGTTGGACGATGTACCTGATGGTTGGCTGGCTGGTGCTGACGGTGGGCACGGTGCTGCTGTTCCGCTTCGTCGATCCGCCGACGTCGATGTTCATCATGGCTGATCGCGTCGCGGCCATGACGGGCGACGAGTCGTACCCGTTACGACATCAGTGGGTTTCGTGGCCGGACATCAGTGGCAACGTAAAGATTGCCGTCATCGCAGCAGAAGATCAGAAGTTTCCCGATCACCATGGGTTCGACTTCGAGTCGATTCAGGATGCGCTTGAGGATCGCGAGCGTGGCGGCCCACAACGTGGCGCCAGCACGATCAGCCAACAGGTGGCGAAGAACCTGTTCCTATGGGCCGACTCGAACTGGGTGCGCAAAGGGCTGGAGGTGTACTTCACCGTGCTCATTGAAGTGTGCTGGAGCAAGCAGCGCATTCTCGAGGTGTATCTGAACATGGCAGAGTTCGGGCGTGGCGTGTTCGGTGTGGGCGCGGCCTCCGGGCATTTCTACGACAAGGCCGCGGCGTCGCTGACCCAGGAACAGGCAGCGCGCCTGGCTGCCGTACTGCCCAGCCCCAAGCACTACAGCGTGGCCAAGCCGGGGCGCTACGTGCAGCGCCGCACGAAGCGTATTCAGAAGCAGATGCGCAGGCTTGGCGGCACCGGCTTTCTGCAACGATTGAAGTAGCGGCAGTCATCGAACTGCCGCAGTGCGTGAGCGTTCCCGATTGCGACGTGATGGATGCGTGGCGTGCAGATGGTTACGCATACGTGAATTGCGGCGCGTCATTCTTCCAACGCGGGGGTAGAGCAGCCATGGAATACAACGTGATCTCGGCGGATTGCCACATCGACCTGCCGTGGCTGCCTGAGCGACTGTTCGTCGATAACGCGTCTGCGGCGTTGCGGAATGCGATGCCCTATGTCGAAGATGGACCGAATGGTCGACATTGGGTGACGAAGCGTGGCGCCCAATTCGGATTGAAGAACGGCATGGGTTCTGCCGGGCGCGCGTATGTGCCCGGACAGATCAACCGCTCCGATCGGATGGCCGAGCAAGGCCTGTTCCGCGATGGCGCGGCGGGCATCGACCGACTGACGACGCCCGAGTTGCGCATTCGCGATCAGGATATCGACGGCATTCAGGCCGAAGTGCTGTACGGCATTCTCGGTGCAGCCAAGCGCATCGACGACGCCGTTGCGGCGACCGAGCTGATGCGCATCTACAACGCCTGGCTCGGTGACTTCTGTGCGACGCATCCAGAACGCTTCGCCGGCATCGCCAGTATTCCCAATCACAACGTGGATGATGCCGTGGCCGAGCTGGAGCGCGTGGCCCGACGCGGGGTGGTGCGCGGCATCGAGGTGGCCGTGGATCACGATATGCGGCCGCTGTTCGATCCGGTCTGGCAGCCGTTGTGGGCGCGCGCGGCGGAGGCGCGGCTGCCGGTGCATTTCCATACCATCGGCCCGCGCATGGACTACGACTTTGCCGCGCTTGCGCCATTGCAGCGCCGTCAGGCCTTCGCGGTGCACATCACGAGCTTTCAGCTGGCGATGTCGCGCATCATCATGGAGCTGATCTTCGGTGGCGTGGCGGAAGCGAACCCGCAGCTGAAGTTCGTGATCGATGAAAGCGGCATCGGTTGGATTCCGTATGTACTGGACCACATGGATCTGGAGTGGGAAGACCAGTTCAAGGACCTGACGCTGACCATGAAACCGTCGGCGTACTGGCAGCGGCAGTTCTATGCCACCTACCAGAGCGACCCGATCGGCATTCGCCTGCTCGATCTGCTCGGCGAGCACACCATCATGTGGGGCTCGGACTTTCCGCATCCGGATGGCGTATGGCCAGACTCGCAGCAGTTCATCGAACGTGAGTTGGGTACGGTCGCGGCCAGCACGCGGCACAGGATCGTGTGCGACAACGCGGCGCGGTTGTACGGCTTTGTTTGAGGGTTGAGAATTTGCGGCTTCTGTTCAATTCCGGGGAGAACATCGATGAGTGATTTCGAAGGCAAGGTTGTGATCGTGACCGGCGCGGGCAACGGGCTGGGGCGCTCCCATGCGTTGGCGTTCGCGGCGCGCGGCGCGAAGGTCGTGGTCAATGATCTTGGTGGGCGGCTCGACGGCAGTGGTGCGGGCGATGCCGCCGATCAGGTCGTCGCAGAGATTCGCGCGGCCGGTGGCACGGCTGTGGCCAATCGCGACTCGGTGTCCACCAAGGCAGGGGCCAAGGCCATCGTTGATGCCGCAGTGCAGGCATTCGGCACGGTCGACATTCTGGTCAACAACGCCGGCATTCTGCGCGACAAGTCGTTCAAGAACATGACGCTGGAAGACTACGACGCCGTGCTCGACGTGCACTTGCGTGGCACGGGCTACGTGACACATGCGGCATGGCCGATCATGTACGAGAAAGCCTGGGGCCGGATTGTTCTGACCAGTTCCGTGTCCGGCATCTTCGGCAACTTCGGCCAGGCCAACTATGGCGCCGCGAAGATGGGCATGTGGGGGCTGATGAACGTGTTGGCCATCGAAGGTGTAGCTAAGAACATTCGCGTGAACTGTCTGTCGCCTGGCGCCGCGACGCGCATGACGGCCAGTGTGCCTGGCGCGACCTTCGATGCCAGTGCACCGCCAGCGGATCGTGGGCCGGAACTTGTCACGCCTGCCGTGTTGTTCATGTGCAGCGAGGCCGCACCGACCGGCAACGTGATCCAGGCAGCAGGCGGGCGCTTCTCGCGCATTCAGACCTTTGCCAATGAAGGTGTCGCGCTGCCCTGGGAAGAGGCAACCTACGAGAACTTTGTCGCGCACGCTGATGAAATTCTGGACATGTCGAAGGCCGTGATGCGGTTGCCCACGCAACGTCCGGCTCGAGGTTGAGCGTGCCGCACTGACGCGCCCGCGAGCGACGATTCAAGCCAACAACCTGCGACTGGCGAGGCCGCAGAAGGGAGACCAGGATGCTGAAGAATCTGTTCGCGCCGAGTCGACTTGGCGCAGCGGTGGCGCTTGCGTCGATCATTGGTGGGCCCGCATTTGCGGCGCCAGCGACGGCGCCCGCGCCTGCAGCCACGGCCGCAGCCGCAGCCGTGGCTGCGAAGGGCTACCAGATAGACGTGCTGGCAACGGGTTCCAGAATATCTGGTGCCAACGGCATGCAGTTCAGCCCCGACGGCAAGCTGTACGTGGCCAGCGTAGTGGGATCGGAGATGCTGGTGCTCGATCCCAACGACGGCACTGTGCTGCGGCGCCTTGCGCACGCCGAAGGTGTCGAAGGCCCGGACGATGTGGCCTTTGCGCCGGACGGCAGCTTCTATTGGACGTCGATTCTGTCTGGCGAAGTCGCGGGCATCCGCCCCGATGGCACGCGCGTTGTGGCGGCGAAGCTCACACCAGGCGTCAATCCGATCACGTTCTCGGACACGGGCCGATTGTTTGTCGCGCAGTGCTTCTTCGGCACCGGGCTCTTCGAGTTGGACCCCGCGGGCGTAAAGCCGCCACGGTCCATTCGCGCTGACCTTGGGCCGAAGTGCGGACTTAACGGCATGGACTTCGGTCCAGACGGTCGCCTGTACGGCGCGCGCTGGTTTCGCCATGAGGTGGTGAGTATCGATGTCGACACCGGAGAAATGCGTACCGAGGCGACGGGCTTTCAGGTGCCGGCCGCGGTGAAGTTCGACAGCAAAGGCCGGTTGCACGTGCTCGACAGCCTGGCCGGCCAAGTGCTGCGCGTTGAACACGCTGGCGATGGGAAGCCGAACGCGGTTGTGGTTGCCCAGTTGTCGCCGGGCCTCGACAACTTTGCGTTCAGCAGCACCGATCAGTTGTTCGTTTCGAGCTTCGTAGACGGATTTGTTGCGCGTATCGAAGCCGACGGTGCGCAGACGCTTTTGTCGCCCGCAGGTATGTCGTCGCCGGGCGGTGTGGCGGCGCGGATGACGCCGGCGGGTCCGGAAGTCGTTGTGGCCGACCTGCAGGCGCTGCGTGGTTTCAATGCGGCGACGGGCGCTGTGACCTTTGCGGAAGGCAACGTGCTGGGCGTGTCCGCAATGGGTAGTGCGCTGAATGTGGCGATCGATGGCGATCGTCTGATTCTTGCTTCCTGGGTCGACAACGATGTGCGGGTGTGGGATCCGGCAACGCAAACTGTGACCGAGCAATACACGGGTCTGGGTGAGCCTGTGGCGGCCGTGCGATTTGGTCGCGCATTGGCCGTGGTGGAGCACAAGCTGCATCGCGTCGTTCTGATCGAGGCGGGCAGGAAGACCGTGGTCGCCGACAATTTCACGGCGCCAACAGGTTTGCTGGTGCGCGGTGATGACCTGTTCATAACCGAACGCAGTGCCGGCACGCTGTTGCGGCTGATCGCTGATGGCAAAGTACTGGCGACGCCGGAAGTTGTGGTTGCGGGACTGGCTTCGCCAGAAGGCGTTGCGCTGTATCGCGATGGTTTTGCGGTGGTCGAGGCTGGCACCGGCGCCGTGACGGTGATCGCGGCTGACGGTACGCGTTCAACCGTTGCGACCTTGCCGGTCGGACTGCCCGCAGGCTCAGAGGCGCAGCCGCCGTCGTTCGTGTTCAACGGCATCGCAGCAACGGGTGATGACGCATTGATCGTGACCGATGAGCGGGCGCGGAAGTTGCTCAGGATCTCCCCGACTGGGGCGTTAGGGAAACTCTGATTCAGGGATGCACTCAACAAGCTGCGCCTGCGGCTTGAGCAGGGAGCACTTCAGTTGACGCGGTGGCAATGACCAACGCCGATCAACGGCGCTGCATGTGGCGGCGCATGACTCGATTCGGTGTGTCCAATCGGCGCTGGGCATACCCGATCGGCTTCGGCTTCGGCGGTGTCCGGCGTACCCGCGATGTGCTGCAGATAGGCGCCGACAGACACGCGCCGACTAAATCACCTGCATGCGGCGCAGCGCGTCGCGCTGCTCCGCGCTCAGCCCAAGCAGCCCGCCGTAGACCGCCTCGTTGTGCTCGCCGAGAGCGGGAAAAAACTCAATTTCCATCGCCGCAAGGTCGGGAAACCGCACTGGGCTGTTCGGCAACACCACGCGCCCCATGCTCGGGTGGTCGAACCAGCGCAACATGCCGCGCGCATGCATGTGTGGATCGGTGCGCAGCTCCTCGAGGTCGCGCACAGGCGCCACGGGCACCTTCGCATCGCGCAGCAGCGCAAAGGCCGAGTTCCTTGAGCGTGGGCGCGTCCAGTCCGTGACCAGCTGATTGATTTCAACTTCGCAGTCGTGGCGGGCGGTTGCGTCCTTGAACCGCGGTGCGTTCGCCAGGTCATTGCGACCCAT
This sequence comes from Klebsiella pneumoniae, assembly GCA_945861675.1. Taxonomy (GTDB): domain Bacteria; phylum Pseudomonadota; class Gammaproteobacteria; order Pseudomonadales; family Azotimanducaceae; genus CAMAVY01. The sequence continues at coordinate 8,055 of CAMAVY010000058.1, forward strand.
GACGTCGAGCATGCGCAGCCAGTGCTCGTGGGTCACGCAGATCACGGCGATGTAGCCGTCGGCACACTCGTACACGGAATAGGGTGTGGTGAGTGACGGCGAGCGCATGCCAGAGCGCACGGGCATGACGCCGGTGCGTTGATAGGCGGCGAAGTCCGTCGAGAAGGTGAAGTACATCGATTCCTGCATCGCCACTTCGACCAGCGTGCCTTGGCCTGTGATGCCACGCCGAACCAGCGCGGTCATGATGCCGGCGTAGAGATGCACCCCGCCCATGATGTCGATCGGCGCGCCGCCCGCGCGTAGCGGCGGGCCGTCGGGCGTGCCCGTGAGATTCATCATGCCGCTGGCGGCCTGGATGGTGTGATCCATGGCGAGCTGGTCTTTGTCGGGCCCGGTCAGGCCGTAGCCAGTGCCGGAGGCGTAGATCAGGCGCGGGTTGATCTGCTTCAACTCTGCGTAGCCGACGCCCAGCCGATCCAGCACACCCGGCGCGTAGTTCTCCACCAGCACGTCGCCGTGGCTGACCAGTTGCTTCAGCAGCGCTTTGCCTTCGGGCTGTTTCAGGTCGAGGCTGACACTCTTCTTGTTGCTGTTCAGCATGGCGAACGACAACGGCGTCGGCCCGCCACCGAGACCGCGCAGGCGCTCGCCGCCCAGCGGTTCGACCTTGATCACTTCAGCGCCGGCCATGGCCATGAGAAACGTTGCGTAGGGGCCCTGATAGATCTGACTCAGGTCGATGACGCGCAGACCTTCAAGGGGATGCATGACGGGTTCTCCACTGTTCAAGGTCTGCTGTCCATTGGGCACGCGAGCTCACAGGTCGCCCGCATTGACACGGGGTGGCCCGAGCGCTGCGGCAGGCCTTATACCGGACGTGTCTGCGCAATGCACTTGCCGACCTTTTGGCTCAACCGTTCGGATACTGCGCTTGATATTCGGCTTCAACCTCAGCACGCCGTGCACGCGAGTACGCCGCCATGTCTTCGCCACTCCACGCGCGATGTTCGCCGCGTGCGTATGCAAGCGCGTTGCGGTGGTAAAGCCACGCGTTCATGCGGTTGGCAACAAAGTTGTTGTGCTGGCGTTTCACCTTGGCAGGTGCCCCCATCACAATGCTGTTGGGCGGAATGATGCTGCCTTCTGTCACGAATGCGCCGCCGGCGACGATGCTGTTCGCGCCGATGACTGCGCCATCCATGATGGTGGCGTTGATGCCGATGAGGCAGTTGTCGCCGATGCTGGCCACGTGAATGGTGCAGTGATGTGTGATGGAGCAATAGGCGCCGATCTGCACGTCGCCGCCGTGGATCATCACGAAGTCCTGAATGTTGGTGTACTCGCCGATTTCCGTGCTGCCGCTTTCGCAGCGGACCACGGAGAACGGCCAGAAACTCACCCCACGTGCGATGCGCACATCCCCATAAATGCACACGGACGGATGCAGGTAGGCGCAGCCGTCATCCCGTACATCGGGTCCCAGGGTGGGTGCTGCCGTGGGTGCTTCAATGGACGGGAAAGGTTGTGAGGACATGTGCGCGCTCCCTGGAGTCGCTGAAACAACGGGCTGAATGGTCGCAAGAATGGTACCGGGCAGCCGTTTGTAGTGTCCCGTCCCGGGCGTAGACTCGGCTGCTTCGCGCGTTTTCGCTTGAGCTTGTTTTCGCTTCAGCAACCGCTTTACGCAATTTCTTTACGCAATTTCTGGGGGGACTGGCACATGGCACTCGATCTGGTCATCAAGAACGGCACCGTGGTGGACGGTTCCGGCGGCGCGAGCTACCGCGCCGACGTAGGCATCCGCGACGGTCGTATTGTCGATATCGGCCGAATCAACAGCCGCAGTCGGCAGACCTTGAATGCAGACGGCCATGTGGTGTCGCCGGGCTTCGTTGATGGCCACACGCACATGGACGCGCAGATCTTCTGGGACCCGCTGGGCTCCTGCTCCTGCTACCACGGTGTGACCACAGCAATCATGGGCAACTGTGGCTTCACGCTGGCGCCCTGCGGCCCCAACGACACCGATCTGGTGTTCCGTAACCTCGAGCGTGCCGAAGACCTGCCGCGCGAATCGCTGCTCGCTGGCATCAAGTGGTCATGGGAGACCTTCCCTGAGTACCTGGATGTCATCGACGCCTTGCCGAAGGGCATCAATTACGGTGGCTACATCGGCCACTCGGCGTTGCGCACCTACGTGATGGGCGAGCGCGCCTTCACCGATCAGGCAACAGACGACGATATGGCAGCAATGGTGCGCGGCGTGAAAGACGCATTGCGTGCGGGCGCCATGGGCTTCTCCACATCGCGGACCTTCAATCACACCACGGCAGACGATCGTCCAGTGGCAAGCCGCATCGCCAATTGGGACGAAGTCTCGGCGCTGGTGAACGCCATGGGCGAGATGGGTGCGGGCATTTTCGAACTTGCCGGCGAAGCACCGGGGCGCGACCCTGAGCGGCAGCGCGAATACTTCAACCGCCTGAAGGTGCTGGCGCTCACGTCCGGCCGTCCGCTGATGTTCGGCATGTTCTCTGTGCGGCAGGCACCCGGCCTGTGGCGCCCCTATTACGATCTGTTGGATGAGGTCGCGGCCGAAGGCGGCCGCATGTACGCACAGGCACACAGTCGCTCGCTGTCGGTGCTGCTGTCGTTCGAAGCGCATACGCCATTCGATAACTGGGATGTGTGGAAAGACCTGCGCAGCAAGCCGCTGGCTGAACAACAGGCGTTGCTGCGTGACCCGGCCATGAAAGCGAAACTCGTCGAAGTGGGCAGCCGTCCATACGCCGGGCCGCGGGTGGTCGGCGCGGAGGCGCGTCCGCCAGAGTGGGACTGGGTGTGGTTCCTCGACAAGCCCGGCGTTGAGCTGCGCATGTCGGACCTTGCACGTGAACGCGGCAAGCACCCGGTTGAACTGATGATCGATCTGGCGCTGGAACGCAACATGAAGGCGTTCTTCCGCCAGCCGATCGCCAACGAAGATCAGGACGCGGCACTGGAGATGATGAAGCACCCGCGTTCGCTGGTGACATTCTCGGACTCCGGTGCGCACGTCGCGCAGATCATGGACTCGTCATTGCAGACGCACGTGCTGGCGCATTGGGTGCGCGAGCGCAACGAGCTGTCGCTTGAGCAAGCCGTGCGCATGCTCACCTACGACACAGCGACTGCGTGGGGCTTGCACGATCGCGGCTTGGTGCGCGAGGGCATGCGCGCAGATCTGCTGGTGTTCGACCCCGCAACCATCATGCCGCAGATGCCGGAAGTGGTGCATGACCTGCCGGCCGGCTCGAAGCGGCTCATTCAGAAAGCGGACGGCTTGCGCGCGACGGTCATCAACGGCGAGATCGTGCTCGACAACAACCAGCACACCGGTGCGCTGCCAGGCGAGCTGGTGCGCGGACCGCTCGCGCGTCGGCGCTAGACGCGCGCCGTGCAGGACTTCAACGGAAAAGTTGCTGTGATTACCGGCGGCGCCAGCGGCATCGGTTACGCCACCGCTGAAGCGTTGGCGCGAGAAGGCGCGAAGCTTGTGCTGGCGGATATTGAGAACACCGCGCTGGATGCAGCCTTGGCGCAGCTCAAAGCCACCGGCGCGGATGTACTTGGCGTCGTCACCGACGTGGGCAACCGCGACTCCGTGATGGCGTTGGCCGATCGCGCCTTCAGTCACTTCGGTGCCGTACATTTGCTGTTCAACAATGCGGGCGTGGCGGTGTTCGGTGCCACCCAGGACATGAGCCATGCAGACTGGCAGTGGTCCATGCAGGTGAATCTGTGGGGGCCGATTCATGGCGTCGAGTGCTTCGTGCCGCGCATGGTGGCGCAGAAGCAGGAAGGCCATGTGCTGTTCACCGCGAGTTTTGCGGGTCTGGTCGCCAATCGCGCGCTTGGGCCCTACAACGTCACCAAGGCGGGTGTGGTGGCGTTGGCCGAGTCGTTGCAGAAGGATCTGCGCGGGACGGGCATCGGCGTATCTGTGCTGTGTCCGATGCGTGTGACGACCAACATCGACAAGAGCTATCGCAATCGGCCGGATGAACTGGGTGGGCAGGGTGCCAATCGGACTTACAGCGTTGAAGAACGCGCCGAACTCAATGGGGCGACGTTGACGACGGGACCGGTGGCGGAGCTGGTGTTGCGTGCTGTGCGGCGGAATGAGTTGTATATCCATACGCATAAGGATGCGCAGGCGTTCTTTCATCGGCGTGCGGAGCGGGTTGAGGCGGCTTTTGGGGATACGGTGGCGTAGGGGCTGCGTGTGGCGTTCGGGCTTCGGTGTTTTTTCCGCGGCCTTCACGCTCTCGCTGTGCTCGCACATCCCTGTGGCGCTGCGACTCGGGACATCCTGTCCCTCGACGCACGGCCGCGGAAACAACACCGAAGCCCGAACGCCCGCGAGGCTGTTAACGCGTCGTGGTGGTCAAGACCAGGCTTCGCGGCGATAGCGCAGCATGCTGCCGCTGGCGCTGCCCGTGTGGGTGCCGCCGGTGAGGGATAGATTGTCGTAGGCGACTTTGCCATTCACGACCACCAGCTTTATGCCCACGGGTTCTTGTTTGGGCTCGTCGTAGGTGGCTGTGTCAGTGACCGTGTCTGCATTGAACAACACCAGATCGGCGAAATAGCCGGGTGTGATGCTGCCGCGCTCGATCAAGCCGAACGTCTGCGCGCTGACGGATGTCATACGCCGCACCGCTTCGGCAAGGCTCAGTGTGCCGCGCTTGCGCACGTACTCCGAGAGGATGCGCGGGAAGGTGCCGAACAGGCGCGGGTGCGGCTTGCCGCGAAGATCGGGGATGCCGTCGCTGCCCACCATCATGTCGCGGTAGCGCAGGTTGGTCTCGATGTCGGCCTCATCGATGATGAAGTGAATGCAGATGGTGCGGTCGCCGCCGGGTGCAGTGAGGATCATGCGCACCACTTCAGTCACATCCATGCCGCGCTCGCTGGCGATATCGACCAGCATGCGGCCCTCGAACTCGCGGAATGCAGCGCAGCTGGCAATGCGCACAACTTCTGCGAACTCGCGATTGATGCGATCGAGGTTGAAGTACTCGACCATGCGCCCGCTGCCGGCGGTGTAGGGGTACACGTCCAGTGTCACGCGTTGGCCTGCGGCCCGTGCGGCATCTACCAGATCGAGTGAGGCGCGCACTTTGCCCCAGTTCGGCTTGCCGGCCGACTTGTGATGCGAGATGTGTGCGTGCACGCCGGCTTCGCGGCCTATCTGCAGTGTTTCGCCAACGGCTTCCAGCAGCTTGTCGCCTTCGTTGCGCATGTGCGTGGTGTACAGCGCATCGAAGGGCTGCGCCATGCGCGCAAGTTCAATCACTTCTTCGGTGTTGCTCCAACGGCCGGGGCGGTAGATGAGGCCGGTGGAGAATCCGCATGCGCCTTGTTCCAGCGCCTCGGTCACTTTGGCGCGCATCTGTGCGAGCTCGATGGCCGTGGGTGCGCGTTGTTCGAAACCCATCACCATCGCGCGTACGGTGTTGTGGCCCACCAGCATGATGTTGTTGATGGCCGGGCCGCGTGCGGACGCAGCTGCGAAATAGCCGTCCAGCGTGCTGAACTCGCCTTGCAGGCCAGCCAGGATGCCACCGCTGGCACTGGTCTGATCTACGCCGGGAATTGCAGGGATTGCGCTGAAGCCGCAGTTGCCGCATACGCAGGTCGTGACGCCTTGTGCGAGCTTGAAGGCCATGTCCGAATGCCGGATGAAGGCGCCATCGTCGTGCGAGTGCACGTCGATGAAGCCAGGTGCCAGGTGCGCGCCAGTGGCGTCGATTTCCTGGTGTGCGCTGCCGCGCGCCGTGCCGATGCTGTGTATGCGGCCTTCGCATACTTCGACATCAGCGATGTATCCCGGGCCACCGCTGCCGTCGAGTACCGTTGCATTGCGAATGATGAGATCCACGGTCATGACGATGCGTCCTGGATGTGTGTGTGCAGTTCCGCGTGAGTGTGCGGCTACAGCCCGTAGGTCGCGGGCCGCGTGCGCAGCCATTCCCCAATCTTCTCGCCGATCATGATGCACGTAAGGTTGGTGTTGGCGCGCGGCACGCCGGGCATGATCGATGCGTCGGCGACCACCAGTTGCTCCATGGCGTGGCACTGCCCGTATTGATTCACGACCGCCATCGGGTCAGCCGGCGGCCCCATCTTCGCGGTGCCACAGGGGTGATAGCCACTGCCGGCAAATTTCCTGCACAGGGTGGCGATGTCGTCGTCGTTCAGACCGTAGGTTGAAGCGTTGGCGCGCGTGCTGGTGTTTGCCGGGCGTGGAAAGTTCACGCGTTCAATCATGCTGGCCACCGGCTCGACGTGGGTGAAGGCCAGCGTGTCCTTGTAGCACTGCACAAGGCGCGACACGTCGCGTTCGTCTTCGCAGAAGCGGTTGTCGATGATGGGCGCGACGTCGGGGTCCGGCGAAGCCAGACGCAGTTCACCGCGCCCGTGCTGATACTCGAGCACCGCAGCAATACCGAACGACGCTTCGCCCTTTCTGCGCCCGGTGAACGTCAACATTTCGATCTGCAGATCGTTGCGCAGCGTGGAGCCTTCGCAGGTGTAGCGAAGAATGGTCTGGATGATGGGCAGGTCGAAGTCGATCAGACGCGCGTCTCTCGCGATGCAGTTCACGGCCAGGGCAGGATGGTCCGACAGATTCTGGCCAACGCCCGGCACGTCGCGAATAACGGGAATGCCAAGCGCCTCCAGATGTGCGCGCGGCCCAATACCGGAGCGCATCAGGATTGCCGGCGACATGATGGCGCCGGCCGCGAGTACCACGAGTTTCGCCTGCAGCGCCTCGGTACTGCCGTCAGTGTTGCGAACCTCTACACCCGTGCAGCGACTGTGCTCGAACGTCAGCCGCAAGGCCGTGCTGTTGGGGCGAATGTGCAGGTTCGGTCGGATGCGCGCGGCAGACAGATAGCCCACTGCACAGGACACGCGCAGCCGACCCAGCTTGTTCATGGGATGCGCACCGGAACCCCAGCCCCAAGGCTCGTTGGCATCGGGACAATCGGGATAGCCAAGCGCCCGCGCGGCATCGAGAAAAGCGCTGTGCTGCTGCACCAGTTCACTGTCGGGATAACGCCGGATGCTGATCGGCCCGGCATCGCCGTGGTAACTGCGATCACCGAAATCGAGGTCGCGCTCCAGCCGGTTGAACGCCGGCAACACCTTGTTCCAGGCCCACTCTGGATTGCCGTGGCTGGCCCATTCGTCGTAGTCCTCGGGCACACCGCGCAATGCGATGGTTGTGTTGACCGCGCTCGATCCGCCCGTGACGCGGCCACGCGGAAATGAGACATCACGTCCGCGTGTGGGCTGGTGGGTCAGCCCCCAGTCGTGCGCCTGATAGGAATTGTTGTGGCTGTTGAGGAGGTCGTAGGGTGTTTCTGCGATCGCGCTGTAGTCGGGGCCGGCATCCAGCAGCAGGACCGTGCGATTCGGGTCTTCCGATGCGCGCGCAGCGATGGCACAACCGGCGCTGCCGGCGCCGATGATGATGATGTCTTGCATGGCTGATGCGTCCGGAACTTTGGCAGCTGCGCGCGTCTGCAACTGCGCAGACGGCGACTGACCGTTTCAACATGCGCGGCCTGACCCGATGATCACGCCGCGCCCACGGCGTCGAGCAATGCTCGACGCGACGATCCTGCGCGGTTCGATCAGGCCTTCTTCTCGAACAACTGCAACAGCACGCCGTGGCTCGACTTCGGATGGACGAACTGCATAGGCCCTGCGCCGATGATGCTTGCGCCGCGCTCCTTCATGCCTGCGACTGTGCCTTCCAGATTCTGCACAGCGAATGCAATGGTGTGCACGCCTTCACCGTTCTTCTCGATGGCCTTGCCCACTGCGCTGTCGGCCGACAACGGGGCCACAAGCTCGATGAAGCCACCATCGGGCAGATCGAAGAAAGCCTGTTTGCCGATGCTCGGTGTTTCGCTGCGGCGGCTGAGCGTGAGCCCGAGTTGCTCCTGATAGGTGCGAATGCCGGCCTCGATGTCCTTGACGCGAATCACTACGTGATCGATGAGTGTGAGCCCCATTGTCGTGTCCCCTGTTTGCTTGAATGTGCTGCGGGACCATGCGGCGCGGTTCGGGATGCTGTCAAGGTGACGTGCTGGCGATCTGGTCCGATTGCCTGCCCGGCCGGCGCGGTTCGCAGCGTCGACTATCGTTGGGTGCCCAGTCCCTTTCAGCCGCACCAGGCGGCCCGGGAGCGATCATGCTTGGAATGCTGTTCACGGAGTTCGTCGATCTTGTCGAACAGCGCTTTGGCCTGGAGATGCTCGATCGCGTGATCGAAGACGCGGCGCTGGGCCACGAGGCGGCCTACACCGCGGTCGGCTATTACCCGTTTGCCGAACTGCAGAAGTTGTTGGCCAGCCTGTGCAAAGCGACAGGCGCGGAAGCATCCGTGCTGCTGAATGCGTTCGGTGCGCACCTGTTCGAGCGTCTGCAGCACGGCCACCCGCAGTTCTTCGCGGAACCGCACATGGATCTGTTCGGCCTGCTGACGCGCGTGGATTCGGTCGTGCACGTCGAGGTGCGCAAGCTGTACGCGCAGGCCAAGTTGCCGAAGTTCAAGTGCACGCGCGAAAGTGCTGATGTGCTGATGCTGCGCTACGAGTCCGACCGTGGCCTGGCCGATCTGGCCGTGGGCCTGCTCAACGGGGCGGCAACGCACTTCGGCGAACCGATTGAGCTGAGCCGCGTCGACAGTAGGGACGGCGAGTTGTACCGGACCGATTTCCGCATCCGCAAAGTGCGGCATTAGCGCGCCGGGTCGGCGTAGAATCCGCAGCCTGGGCCCGTAGCTCAATTGGATAGAGTACCTGGCTTCGAACCAGGTGGTTGGCGGTTCGATCCCGTCCGGGCCCACCATTTAGAAACAAAGGCTTGCGCAGATCGTGTGGTCAATTCTGCACCCCATGGCAATAGTCGTTTGAGGGGTGCGGCTGTGATTCTGCGCTCAACCGTTGAACTCTCACGCTCGACCGTGCAGTGCTGAACACAGCTTGGTCGTCGAGCGGATCGAGTGGAGCGCCAGCAACACGGCTACGGTGCGCGTGAGAGCGCTCGGCCAGAGTCGCCGCGCATTGATCGTGCGAGATCGAGTTCGGAAGGCGCGCTCACCAGGGCACCCGTTTCGCATGCACTACACCGGGTAGCGCGCTTCTGGCTCGTTCGTTTGTTGCTCCTCGACCAGAACTGATTGGAAGTCTCGGCGCCTGCTCGTCAGGTGGTGACCACGACGGCAAGGATGGCTGCAGTTAGACGATTCAATCCGCGTGCACGCTGGTCTGTCCCAAGCAGCAGTGGTCAAAGCTCGGCGAGCGCAAACATGGGTGTAGTTGCCCACTGCGTGTCTGTACGCACGGCTGTTCGCGGAGGTGCATCGACGACTGCTGATGTTGCCGCTGCGCATCTGAATTCACTGACCGCGGGCTCCGATGGGTATCTGCGTGATGGGGAGCGAGACCTGTGTGTTGGAGATGAAGAACCCCCTCCCGGATGATCGGCGCGACGACGACCATCGACTTCGCCACACGGCTCGTAACGACGCCCGTGCGGTAAAAACTTCAGCGACATCTGCATTCGCGCCGCCCTTCGTGACGCTTCGCACCACCCGCACAACCGCTCACGTCGCTGTGCGGGCAATGCTGGTCTGGGGGATCAGGTTGACCTGATGTTCTGGTAGACATATGGTAGCGGTAGACATATGGTTGCTAAAGAGGGCGCATGAGGTGAACACGATTTCAAAGCTGGTTGCGTTGGCGCCTGAACAAGCGGCAGAAGCGCTGTTCACGGCCCACCGGGACGAGACGTCTTGGCTCGATGCCTTTTCGCAGTCCCTGGATCAGCGGCGTGCTGCCGCGTCGCTTTCCCGCGTGCTCGCAATTTGGGACATGAGCCAGTCCGAGGCAGCGCGCGTGTTTGGCGTCAGCAGACAAGCCATCAGTAAGTGGCTCGATCAGGGTGCGCCGGCGGAACGTGCCGTCGTGATCGCTCAGCTTTCGGCAGCCACGGACTTGCTCGTGCGGTACATCAAGCGCGATCGTATTCCTGCAGTGGTGCGTCGGCCGATTGGCTCGACGGGCGGTGCGTGCTTGATCGACCTTGCTGCGCGAGGTGATCCGGAACGGCTCCTCCAGATTGCTCGCGAGATGTTTCGATTCGAGCGCGCCCAAGGGCAGGAGTGATCGTGCTGAAAGAGGCGCTGACAAATGCTCACGTGTGGTGGCGAATTGCCGATCCAGCATGGCTGGAGCCGCTCGATCCGAGTTTCGCTTCGCGTACGGGCGGGCGATGGAATCCTCCTGATAGCTACCCGACGCTCTACCTGAACGAAGATATGGTGACCGCGCGTCTGAACCTGCGGACCTTCATCGCTCAGTGGCCTTACGAAGCAGAGGATCTACGCGATGACACGGGCCCGATGCTGCTGGGAGTGGCGCTGCCGCGGCATCAACGGGTTGTCGACGTCCACTCACGCGCCGGCATTCGGGCCGTCGGTCTGCCAGACACATATCCGCTGGACGAACGCGGCGAGCGCGTGCCGCACTCGGACTGCCAGTCGATTGGACAACGTGCGAAATCTGACAGGCTCCAGGGTGTCCGGGCACGTTCGGCGCAATCACCCGAAGGTGCCGGACGCGAACTGGCGTGGTTTCCGGCAACGCCCCGGAGCCACGCGCGACGTACGGCGACGCTCGCATTCGAAGCCTGGTTCTGGCGTTAGCGCATCGTCCGTTAGCGGATCGTCGAACTGGTGTGTGCACTCGCCGCCACGTCGGACCCCAGCACGCGCGAACGCCTCGTAGCGCGAAGGTTGCGCGCGCGCAGAGTGGGCGACTGAGAACTCTCGCAAGTCCTCGCACTTCCTGCGGCATGTATGTGAGCGACCATGAGTGTCGCGCTTCGATGCTTCTCGAGGAACGATCTTCGGCGACCCCGAACGTGAACGCAGGCTGTCGTACAGCTCGTGCAGGACGCGAGCAAAATCCCGACAACTGGTCCTCTGTAGCCCTGACTCAGCCATCACTACGCGGGCGGATCTGCCTCCAAAGCGCCTCGGCCGCAATTTGCCGGCGTGGATATTTCGGGCGCTACAGATGTTCAATGCAAGTTGACTCGCACAGGCCGTTCGCGCCTTTCCGTCCATCTCCAATGCCTGCTGTGAAGCGGCGGGGGCCAAACACGGCCTCGGCCTTTGGAGTGGCGTGCGAATTGAGAACGTTCAACGCAATGCTGTGATGACTGACAGGAAGCAAGTGGTTCGTGAGTTTCTCGAGTTGCTCTATTCCGGTGACGCCGACGGCGCGATCGCCCGGGCGGTGGAGAGCCCGAAGCTGCTCTACTTCAACAGCGAGGTGGCAGACGGCTTCCGCATACTGGCGGCCGCTATGCCCGCGAGCTACCACAAGCCGCCACTTCGCGACTACACCGCGCAAAATGTCATCGGTGACAGGGTCATCAATCAGATCACCATCCGCAGCACGACCAAGCACTGAGAGGGATTTCCGACTACTACCTGATCATCATTCAGCTCGCTGGCGCTAAGGTCGCCTCCATGCGTGTAGAAACGGACAGCGCCTACGCCAACGCGAAGTTCGCGCGTTTCAGGCGTTTGGCCTGTTAAAGGGGAGCGGCCAGGACCGGGAAAAGCCCATGCACGGATCGAAGGAACTCGGACCGGGGCTCACGGCTGCGATCAAGCGACAACTGGGGTTGAAGTGAAACTGACCATGTTCGACTTTCCTGTGATCCTGACGCCGGACGGTGACACCGTCCTGGTGACCTTTCCAGATGTGCCCGAGGCGATCACCTTCGGCGCGGATGAGGATGAAGGCCTGCTGCAGGCGGTCGATGCGCTCGAAACGGTTCTTTCAATTTATGTGGACGCACGGGCCCCGCTGCCGAAGCCGAGCAAGCCGACTCGGGGACAGAATACGGTCCGGCCGTCAGCGCTCGATGTCGCAAAGCTTGGCTTATACCAAGCCATGACTGACCAGGGCGTCAAGAAGGCCGAACTTGCGCGACGTCTCGGATGGCACATGCCGCAAGTGGACCGATTGTTCGACCTCGGGCACGCCTCGCGCTTCGATCAGCTGGAGGCCGCTGCGCGTGCACTCGGAAAGCAAATTGATGTTCGGGTGACGTGACGATGAAGAAGAGACGCGGCGACCGATGGGATGGGCCAGCGAAGTCTGCACCCCTCATTCCGTTTGCGAAGCCTCAATTGCGCTGGAGATTCGCACCTCGCTCCATCGATCCAAAGGGGTGCACAGCCGAGTGTTTCACCAGTGTTTTACCTGCCTAAAACGCGATTCCGCTCTGCTGGCTTCGAACCAGGTGGTTGGCGGTTCGATCCCGTCCGGGCCCACCATTGAAATCAAATAGTTGCGAGCGTACGTCTTCATTTTGTGGCTTCGTCAGAAGAATCTGTGGGCGAGCTGAGGTTCCGGGAGATCCCCAAGCACGTGATATAGCGAGAGTTCTGCCACTCTGAAGGTCCGGAACCCGTACGACTTTCTCAGGGTGACTTTGGCCTTGTTGTTCAGGCCCTCGATGATGCCGCTGGAAAACTGCTTGCGGGCGCGGAAGTAGTTCAGCAGCAGCTCGCGGTGACGTCGAACGGTGCGGGCGAATTTCTTCACCGGATCGATCTTCGAGCGCATGGCACGGACACACCAGGCGTCCAGGAACTTCGCGGCCCACGCGGGAGACTCGTACTCCCAGAACTGCTGGAAGTCCTCCTTCAGCAGGTAGGCCCGCACGCTCTTGAGGTTGTAGGCCAGCAGCTCGCTCAGGCTGATGCTCTGCCGGTCGGTCAGGTTCTCCGGGCGCTTGAGCAGACACCAGCGGGTGTTCTTCAGCACCGGCTCGTAGCCGTCGCGCGCCATCTTCCGTACCTCCCCGGCGCGCACCTCGTCGAGCGCCTTGTTGAGCTTGGCGACGATGTGGAAGCGATCGAGGATGTTCAGCGCCCGGGTGCAGTGCTTCGCGATCAGGTCGAGGTAGGGTCGCCACATGTCGGAGCAGAAGAACTCGATCGCTGCGGCGCGTTCCTGGCCGATGACCGTGAAGAACTTCTCGAAGCTCTCGCTGGTGCGATCCTTGCCCACCCACAGCAGCCGGGTGCAGCCCGCCTCGATCTGGTAGACCAGCGTCAGGAACTTGCTCTTCGTGCCGATGTGGATCTCGTTGACGCCGATGGCGCGCAGGGTCCCGAGTTCGCGATGCGCAAGTCCCCATGTCACGACGTACTCGACGGCATGGCAGACCTGGTCCCAGGTGGTGCCGAAGCTCTGCGCCGTCTCCTTCCATGACAGCTTGCGTGCCCAGTGGGCCAGATGGAGCATGTAGGCCTTGGTGAGGCTGTGTTTTCCCTGCGCCCAGGGCACTTCCTCCACCTTCACGCCACAGGAGCGGCACTGCACCCGGCGCATTGCGTAGAGCAGCATCACGGCATAGCCCCAGACCGGAATGAACTCGAAGCGGCGCGTTGGCAGGACATCGTACCCGGGGCTCTTGCGGCCGCAGCACGAGCAGACCGGTCGACTGCCCCGTCGCGGCCGCACCTCGACCTCGATCGTGCTGGAGGCTTCGAGCAATCGCGCGCTGGCGTACACGAAGCCGGGGAAGTGGTGACAGGCATTGAGCAGACGGGAGAGCAGCATGGCCGGGACTCGGGGCGTGTCTGAGAGCACGACCATTGTCGGGCCGGATGACGAGCGGCGGTTGCTGCAGGCGTGCCCTGACCTCGAGGACTGGCCGCGGCAGTGGCACGGCCTTCCGGAGGACATCACCGTCGGCGAAGCGATCCTCGCCGTACTGAAGCCGTTCCTGCTTGATCTGCTCGATCAGGGTCTCGCGCAGAGCACGTTCCGTCGACACCGTGACAGCACCTGCGCCCTTGGTGGCGCGCTCATCCGTGAGCGGTACGAGGACAGGAAGCTTGCCGCGATGTCCGCCGGGCAGGCGCTGAGGCATCTGGTGCAGTACGACGAAGCGCCACTGATGTGGGCGGGTGCGTATTCCGGCCATGTCGGTACGTCATTCCGATTCATGTCGGTACGCCGTTCCGGCGCATGTCGGTACATGCGAGCGGGTGGTGGAAGGTTGATCGTCCGCAGACGATCGTCAAGCCTTGCCAGGGCGATCAGGCGGTTTTCTTC
>CAMAVY010000059.1 GCA_945861675.1 Klebsiella pneumoniae
ATGCGTGAGAAATCGAGAATGTCGTTGATGACGGCAAGCAGACCATCGGTGCTCTTGCGGATGATTTCGGCGAACTCGCGTTGTTCGGCGTTCAGTTGGGTGCCGAGCAGCAACGATGTCATACCGATCACACCATTCATGGGCGTGCGAATCTCGTGACTCATGGTCGCAAGGAAATCGCTCTTTGCCCGGCTGGCGGCCTCGGCCGCATGCATGGCCGTACGCAATTCCTCGACGATCTGCTTGCGTTCGGTGATATCCATATGCGTGCCGACCATGCGCAGCGGCGCTCCGCTGGCGTCGCGCTCGACCACGCGACAGGATCCACACGTCGTGGCCCGCGCGGTGACGCATCCGGAACTCGGCTTCGTAGTTCGGTGTGTTGTTCGCGAAATGTTCTTCGAGCATGCGTTGCGCCAGCGCCCCGTCGTCTGGATGCATCAGGGTCGCCCAGGTCGACGCGTTCCGCATCAGATCGCGCTCCGCGTAGCCGAGCATGCTGCACCAGCGGGTATCGAACAAGGCATCGCCCGTTGCGACCTTCCAGTCCCAGAGCCCGAGATCCGCGCCTGCTAGCGCCAGCTCCTGGCGTTGCTCGCTGATCAACAGGCGTTGTTCGGATTGCTTGCGCGCGCGAATGTTTATGGCACTGGAAACAAAGCCAACAACGTCCGCTGCGGCGTTTCGCTCGGGAACGAAGCTCACCAACCAGCAGTCCATCTCGCCTGCGTCGTCTGTGGCCCCAATCTCGAACTCGACTGTTGCACCGCTCAACACGCGCTGCAGGTGAGGCAGTACCTGATTGAAGAGCTCAACTCCAACCACTTCCTGCATGTGCCGGCCAACGACAGTATCGGGCGCCACGCCAAGGGCGTTGGGATACCGATCGTTCGCGAAGACGAAGCGCAGATCTTTGTCGATATGTGCAACAGGCCCGGGAAGACTGTTCGCTACAAGTCGCAATTCCTGCTCGCTTGCCTGCAATGCGAGCCGCGCGTGCCTGCGCGCGCTGATGTCGGACAGTGTTCCAGACATTCGCTTTGTGTTTCGTTGCGGGTCCATCGTTACGCGACCACGCAACTCGAACCACACCCAGGCACTCGCTGCGTTGCGAAGCCGAAACATGGCGTGACAAGGTTCACCAGTGCGAACGGCTTCTTCAACCACTTCGCGAACCGCCTCGACGTCATCCGGATGCACATGCTCGCCGAAGGCAGCGAAGGTGCCCGGAAAGCGCGGATCGTCGCCGGTATAACCGAGCAACTCGCGATAGCGCGGTGAATACCACACGCTGTCGTCGCTGAGGTTCCAGTCGAACAGTCCGTCCGCGGTGCCGGCGATTGCCAGCGCAAGTCGCTCGTCCAGCAACGTTCGTTCGGCGTCCTGCTGCAATCGCGCAGTGATATCGCGCATGGTGCACACGGTGTGCAGCAACTGGCCGTTCGCGGTCAGCATCGGCGAGATGTTCACTTCGTTCCAGAATGTGCTGCCGCCTTTGCGGTAGTGCAGGATTTCCGCTGCGAATTCTCGGCCCTCCAGCATTGCCAGGCTCATGTCCCCTGCGGTTTCAGACCTGCTGTCGGGGCCGAGCAGAAAATCACGTGGGCGCCCGACGACTTCGTCTGTGCTGTAGCCGGTCAGCGCTGTGAATGCCGAATTCGCATACAGGACCCTGTCATCAGCACCGCTGATGAGTACGCCTTGCTTCACGGCTTCCAGCGCGGACTCGAGCACTTGCAGCCGTAGATCGGTCTTGTGTGTGAAGAGCGCCAGCGCCAACACGCTACGCAGTTCGTGTTCAGCAAGCGGCTTGTGAACGCAGGCGCATGGCTCGTTCAGTTGGGTCTGCAGGTGCGCTTGGGTTTCCCCATCGGCGCAAGTGAGCACAACGACTGGTATTCCGCATTGACTTCGAATCTCCCGGGCAGCGGCAAGCGAAGTGGCGTTGAAGCCTTGAGGGGCTTCCTTTGTGTCGGGCGACGCTCCCGCGTTTGTCGGGATTGCTGCGTCCACGTCGAGCAACACCAGGTCCGGGCGCAGCTGGCGTGTGGCGGTGAGTGCTTCCCCGGCCGACAGCACATGCCCTATCACCAGGTGGCCAGCTTCACCCAGCCGCCGCCGAAGATCCTCGGCGAGCGCGAGTTCGTGTTCGACCACGAGAATCTTGGCTCTGGACGCTGGCATTGGCCGTTCCATGGACATGAGCGCGCGGGCGCGCGGGCGCGCGATCGCGTGTTTCCACGCCGCTTCCACCCAGCCTAGTTCAGCCTGATTGACCCGACCCCTGAAACGAGGCCTGCGCAGTCGCCACGATCTTGCCCGGCCCGGCCAGCGCCGTGGCCTGCACGAAACCCACCCGCCGTCCGCTTTTGACGATGTTCACCTCGATTGTCAGCGGCTTGGTGATTGGTGAGCTGCCGACGTAGCGTGTCGTGAGTTCATACAGCGCTGGGGCCTCATCGAGATCGTTGGCGGCCATCAATGCCGCGCTCATCGCCACCTGCAGGCTGCCGGCCAGTACGCCGCCGTGCCAGGCGTTCAGGATGGGATTGCCGAGGTGCTTTTCTTCGCCAATGAGTTGCACGCGCAATGCACTGTCCGGTTCGGCGGTAAGGCCCAACCACACCGCGTAGGGAATGCTGTCCAGACAGGCTTGCAGGGAGCGCACCTGGCTATTCCTCTGCAGCCGTCGAATACGGCGCTCTCGGCTGCTGCATGGTCGGCTGCTGCATCGACATCAAGCTTGCTGTGAACGGCACGCTGCCTGCGGCGGTGCGGATGAACCGCCCGGTGGCGCGGCCGTGCACCTGAGTGCCGTCGTCACTCAGGCAGCTGCCGGTGATGAACAGGATGTCGCCGTCCAGGCGTTCGCAATGCGCCTCGATCAGAACGTCGGCGCGCGCCGCGGGTGCCGAGAACTCGTCGTAACGGAAGTCCAGCGTGGCGATGCCGCTGCTGGCCTGCATGAACTGCATGCCGCACATGCCCATGGCCGAGTCGATGGCGGTGATGATGGCGCCGGTATGCAGCGAAGGGCTGGCCGCGCTGCGGCACAGTTCCGCACGCCAACTCAGGCGCATGCGTGCGCGCGTGCCGTCCTCGGCCTGAGCATTGCTGACGAGCGTGACCCCCAGCAACCCGCTGGCGCCATTGCTGCGCAGGAAACCAGCCGCAAGTGCTTCTGGCGCTGCGCCAACGGTCGGGGTCGATGATGCGTCTGCCACGCGTCAGCCCAGCGGACCGAACTTCGGCCGTTCCGGCTCCGGCGGCGGCTCTACGATGAGCAGTGTGTCGCCTTCCTGCACCACTTCGAACATGCGCAACGGCCGTCGCGCGGGCGGTGACATGGCCTTGCCCGTGCGCAGGTTGAACCGTGCACCGTGCAACGGACAAGTGACTTCGCCATTGCGGAACAGGCCGCCATCCAACCGCGATGCGCCGTGGGTGCAGCGGTTTTCCAGCGCATGCACTTCGCCATTCAGCTGGCACACAAGCACCTCGAGGCCCGCAACCGTGCACGCATGCAGCTTGTTGGGAACAAGGTCGCTCATCGGCATGACTGCGATGAGGTTTCTGGTCGTCATGCCGAAACTCAGCTCCTTCAGGCCTTCTGATGAACCGGGATCACTTCACCCACTTGATGGAATCGCGGTACACGTAGTCGTCCACGGTCTTGTGCAGGTGGCGCACGCGCAATTCCTGATTCGAGATCCACAGACCGCGGAAGCCGCGCGAGTTCATGCCCCGCTGCACCATGCCGAGGTTGGACGCGTCCTGATCCAGCACTTCGCCCAGCGTGTCTTCACCGTACTTGAAGCTGCGGTGCGGCGGTGGCTCGGGGATGGGCTGGCCTTCGGGGATGAGGGTGTAGTTCTGCACGTCGAAGTACATCTTGTTCGGGTCGCTTTCGTGCGGCCGCTGGCGGAACAACATGAACGAGTTGGCGTGAATGTTCAGCGTGATGTTGGGGAAGATCATGTAGTGGTAGTCGTCGGTCAGCTGGTCGTCGTTCAGCTGCGAGAAGTCGTACCCCATCTTTTTGCCGTTGTCGCGCAGGTGCTTCTGAATCGCACGCCGCACGCCCAGGCCGTCGCCTTTGTAGGTCGACATGTCCAGGCCATGGCTTTCGGCAAAGCCGCGCAACGCGTCAGTGATCTGGGTGCCGTCCGGGTCGTGGGTGGTCACGCAGCCGAATGGAATCAGGTAGCGGCTGTGGCGCTCGTAGCAGTCGATCTGCACGTCGTAGTCTTCGAGCATCGAGGCGATCTGCGGGTGGGTGCCCAGCACGTGGTAGGCCTCGTTGAACGCATCGACCGAGGCCTTCCAGTTGCAGTTCCACTCCACGGTGAGGTCGCGCACCAGGCTCATCTTGCCGAAGTTGTACGGGTCCAGGTGCTCGGGAATCATGCCCAGGAAGTCCTGCAGCGACTCGCAGTCGTCGTACATGTTGAACCAGACGAAGCCGCCCCAGGTGTCGCACTTCAGCGTGCGGATGCCGAGCTTGTCTTTCGGCGCGCCCTGCGGAAAGGTCTCTGTGTCCGGCACGTTGATGAGCCGGCCCTTCAGGTCGTATTCCCACAGGTGGTAAGCGCACTTGAAGGTTTTTGCGTGGCCGCACTCGCCATAGGCAACCTGGTTACCGCGGTGCGAGCACACGTTGTAGAACGCGTTCACGCCGTCCTGCTCGTCGCGCGTGATCACGATGCTCTCGGTGCCGACGTCGGTGGTCACGTAGTCGCCGGGATTGGCAATGGCGTCTTCGCGGCAGCCCATCAGCCACGCCTTGGTCCACATCTTGTCCCACTCGAGCTTCATGAAGTCCTTCGAGGTGTAGCGATCTGCCGGGATCATGTCGAAGCCCAGGTTCGGGTCCGGCTCTTTCTGGGCCGGGGTGCGACTGGTCTGGGGATCGGCAAAACGTTCGATCTTGCGGTAGACGGCCATGCTGTCGCTCCTGGAAAGGCTGGAATCGGTAGGGGCGCGAACTTAACAGTTGGCGGCGGGGAAAAGGTAGATGCGGTCTGGCTGGATTGCCGCGCGCGTCGGTGTTGCATCGGCTTACATATAGAGGAGGGACGCACATGCAGCCGCGCGCGAGCAGGGCTGAGTACGGCCGCCGGATGACCCGGGTGCTCGACTTCATCGACGCCCACCTGGACGACGCGTTGGAACTGCGCGTGCTGGCGGACGTTGCGCACTTCTCGCCCTTTCACTTCCATCGTCTGTTCATCGCCTGGGTGGGCCAGACGCTTGGCGACTACCTGCGGCAACGCCGGCTGGAAGCGGGCGCGTTGCAGATGGTGGATGCGCCGCGGATGAGCGTGCTCGAGGTGGCGCTGACGGTGGGCTTCGGCTCGGGCGAGGCGTTCTCCCGCGCCTTCAAGTTGCGCTTCGGCTGCACGCCCAGCGAATGGCGACGTGATCAGGGCGGCGCATGGGCGTTGGAGCTGGGCGCCATCCGGCATGTGTGGGCGGATCGGAAGGCGAGGCTGCGCGCCTTCAAGACGGTGATTGCGGACGGCGCGGTCGACGTTCGTCTGTTGACGCTTGCGCCCGTGCAGGTTGCACGCCTGCGCTACATCGGGCCGATGGGGCCAGGGGTTGGGCTGTTCTGGCGGAAGCAGGTGTACCCGTGGATCGAAGCCCATGGCCTTTTGGGGCATGCGCGTTACGGCATCGGGCTGGACGCCCCCAGCTTCACGCCGGCGGCGCAATGCCGCTATGACGCCTGTGTTGAAGTTTCCGGGCCTGTACCCGCTGGAGCAGACGCTGCCAGTTTGCCCGGCGGGCGGTATGCGGTGCTGCGGTTCACAGGGTCTGCGGCCACGGTGACTGATGCCTGGAGCATGTTGTTCGGCCGATGCCTGCCGGCCAGCGGCATGCAGATGGATCAACGCCCGTGCATTGAGCACTATCCGCCCACGTTGCCGTTGGATCAGGGCGACGACTTTGCGTGTGAACTTTGCATGCCGGTGGTTGCGCTGTAGCGGCCAGCAGCGTGATTCTCCGGCGAGCCTGCAACGGAGACGCGAGATGGCGACCGCGAAGAAGAAAGTTGTTGTGAAGCGCAAAGCGCCTGCGGCGAAAGCAAAACCGCCTGCGGCGAAAGCCAAAGCGCCCGCGGCGAAGACGAAAGCGCCTGCGGCGAAGACGAAAGCGCCTGCGGCGAAAGCAAAACCGCCTGCGGCGAAAGCAAACCATCCGCGGGCAGCGGGACCAGGCGCGCGCCCTGGCAATTGAGCACGCCGAGCGGCCAGTCCACATTGCTGGCGTATCGCGATGCATCGCTCGAGCCGCCCGCGCTGTTGGTCCAGGTGGGCAGTGCTGAGTTGCGCTACCAGCTGCGCTGCATCGAAGACCTGCACGCGATGCTGAAACAGCACGGCGACTGGATGCCGTTAGGCAACGCTGATGAACAAAAGCCTGCAGCGCCCGGCACGGTAGAGGCCTTGGCGCGGGCCGAGTCCAACCCGGTCGGTGGTTGGTACGGGCTGAAGAAGCCGCGCCCGCAGGCATGTTGAATCGCACGTTGCTGACAGGTCTTATCGGGCTCGCAGCCCTTGCGCTCATTGGTTACGTCGTCGTGTGCGGTCTGCTCTATCAGTACCAGCGGGCGTTGCTCTATCACCCGGTTCCAGCAGCAGCGGACACGGCTGCAGCGTCGCGCGTCTTCAACGTCGGTGGCCAGCGCCTGCGCGTGAGCGTGTCGGACGCACCTGGTGCTGCTGCGGTGCTCTACTTTGGTGGCAATGCCGAAGACGTGTCGCACGCATTGCCAGCACTTGGCCAGGCGTTTCCAGCGCGGGCGCTGTATCTCATGCACTACCGTGGCTACGGCGGCAGCACCGGCACGCCCACGTAGGAAGGGCTGCAAGCCGATGGCCTGGCGCTGTTTGACTGGGTGCAACGGCGCCATCCGCAGGTGCTCGTTGTCGGGCGCAGCCTGGGCACAGGCATCGCAGTGCGCATCGCAGCGCTGCGCCCGGTGCAGAAGCTGGTGTTGCTCACACCCTACGACAGCATTGAGAAGGTGGCGGCTGAGCTGTTTCCGTTTGCACCCATGTCGCTGCTGTTGCAGGACAAGTATCAGTCGGCGGCGCTTGCATCACACGTGCGGGCACCGACATTGGTGATTGTCGCGGAGCGCGATGAAGTCATTCCGCGCGCCCGCACAGACGCGTTGGTGCACGCCTTCAGCCACGGCGTGGCCGAGGTGCGCGTGTTGCTCAGCGCAACCCACAACGTGGTGCTGCAACGGCCTGACTGTCTTGCCTTCATGCGCGCGCTGAACTGACAACCGTTGGTGTGCCTGCGACGCCGCTCGCAGTTCTGCACAGCGGCGGAATCTGGTCGGTTGTTCGTCAGGTAGTTGGCCACGTGCTGCGCCCACGATCAGCCTTGCAAACACCGGAAGCCTGACCATGAAAACGACTCGCTGTGCTGCACTCTCATTCGTACTTTACGCGTGCCCGCTGTTCCCTTTGGCCGCGCAGGCTGCGGCAGACTGCAATGTCTACATTCGCGAACATCAAGCCGACAGGCGCCTTTGCTCACGATGTGCAGGTGGTCTACGCGTTGCCGCAAACGAATCCATCGACTGGTGTAAGCATCACTCGGCCGGTTCCGCGCAGCGCGCGTGTTGCGGGTGTACCCGGCGGCACAGCGTTGCCGGTGCGGCTTGTATCGATTGATCTGTTGTCGCTTGGCTTCACGCGGGACTACGACATCGATGTGGTCATGATGATTGTGGTGGATCCAGCGATGCCGACCCGTACCAACGGCGAGATCATTGAGAACAATGAACTCGACAACGTGGATTCGCGCGCCTGCAGAATCTTTGGAACGGTAGTGGCAACGCCTGGGCCGAGGCAGTGTCGATGAAGCGGCTGCAAGGCTTGCGTTAGGGCCCGGCAAACCCGCGTGCTAGCGTTCGGCCGGCGATGAACGAAGGCACAAGCATGAGGCGCGCGCAGATGGCAGAAGCTGAGCAAGACACACAGCGGGCGGCTGCATCGTTTGGCGGCGGCTGTTTCTGCGGCAATGTGCGCTATGAGATCGACGCGGGTGACTATGTGTCGGCGAATTGCCACTGCAGCATGTGTCGGCGCACGCATGCGGCGCCGTTCGTCACGTGGTTGGTCGTGCCTGCGGTGCATTTCCGTTATCTGACGGCGCCACCATCGTCGTTTCGTTCGTCAACCGCGGGCACGCGGTTCTTCTGTCCGCGCTGCGGCACGCAACTCGCCTGCGTGATCGACACGCACCCGGACATCGTGGACGTAGCGGTGGGCGCATTGGATGCGCCGGCGCGCCATGCACCGAAGGTCGATGCCTACGCAGACACCACGCTGCCGTGGGTGCATACGGGCTTGCCGGTCGTGCGCTGATTTGTCGGCCGCGCGACGCTGCCACGCCATTGCCCCGGCCCCTTAGTATCCTGGCCAGCCTTCGCTCGTGGCGCGCTGCGTTCGTGGCCTGGGCGCGCCGCCTGAAGCGAGATGTGCTGGCCATCTACCTCGCCGCGCGTAACCCGCGGACGCCCTGGCATGTTCGTGTGCTCGCGTTGGCGGTAGCCGCTTACGCCTTGAGCCCGATTGATCTCATCCCGGATTTCATCCCGGTGCTCGGTGTGCTGGACGATCTGCTGCTTGTGCCGTTAGGGGTGCTTCTGGTCGTGCGATTGCTGCCGCAGGAAATTCTTGTGGATGCGCGAAGGCAGGCCGATGTGTTGTCCGCGCGGCCGGTAAGCCGCGCTGCGGCGGCCGTGGTGGTCGTGCTCTGGGGTGCGTTGCTGATGGGCCTCGTTTACGTTTTCGTCAGCTAAAATACTGGAGAAATAATGCAGACGCTGCTCGCGGCGGTGCGCGTGTTTGCGGTGTGCGTCGGACTTTTCGCGCCGCGATGACGGGTGCTTTTTGCGCAGTGCACAATGAAAATTGAGACTTCCTGCACGTATTGACACTTGACGGCGCTTCGATAAGGCTCCACTCCACTACAAAAACGGGCCTTGGGGGGCTTGTATATGCGTCGATTTCGTTCGCGCTTGATGTGTGTTGGTGTTTTGGCGGCAGCCGCGATGGCGGTACCGCAGGGTGCAATGGCAGCAGACGCTGCTGGAGCGCAGGCAAGTGGTCCTCGGACCATTGAAGAAGTCATCGTTACCGCGCGGAAGCGCGAAGAGTCAGCTCAAGACGTGCCAATCGCGATTACCGCGATCTCAGAAGAACTTGAGAACTCGAATATCCGTGGCCTGGCCGACCTCAATGGTTACGCACCCAACGTGCGCATCGACGAGGACCCGGGCCGGGCCAACGGCATCTCCATCAGCATTCGCGGCGTCAGCCCATCGCGAATCGACGACAACTCGCTCGATGCACCTATCGGCGTGATCGTGGATGGCATCTACCTCGGCTCGCTCGCGGGTCAGGCGCTCGAGAATTTCGACCTTGAGCGGGTCGAGATCCTGCGCGGTCCGCAGGGCACGCTGTTCGGCCGCAACACCGTCGGTGGTGTGTTGAACATCGCGCGTACGCGCCCGACGGGTGAATGGGGCGCTCGCGTGAAGGCCACGACCGGGCGCTTCAATGCGCGCGAGTTCCGCATGGTGGGGAACGGCTCCATCATCGAGGATAAGCTGGCAGCCAAGATCTACTACACCACGCTGGAGGATGACGGCTATCTGCGCAACACGTTCACGGGTCGTCGCCAGCCGGTGAAGGACTACGAGAACTACGGCATTACTTTACTCGCCACGCCGACGGACGAGTTCGAGGCGATGTTGACGGTCGAGAAGTTCAAGGACGACAGCCAGGGTGGGGCCAACCTCACCAACTACAATCTTGCGCCTGGTGTCGTAGCAGCTCCGCCGGCCGGCTCTCCCGAGGTCAACCTCTCCGGTGGCTTCCTCTCGTGCACGCTGTTCAACAGCCCGGGCTTCGCGGGGTTTGGCGCCGGGGTGCCGTGTCGCACAAGCCTGAAGGAGCCGGGATCGATCTCGGGTAACGCCGACAACTCGTCCTCGCTCAGCACCACGGCCTACACGCTGAACATGAAGTACGACCTGAACGACGACTTCAGCCTTGTGTCGGTCACGGGTTTCCGCGACATGTCCGAAGATCGCTTCCTCGACTTCGACGGTACAGAGGTCGACCTGATCACGATCAACCGTGACAACTCCTTCGACCAGTTCAGCCAGGAGCTGCGCATCGAGGGCAAGTGGAACGACTTCACGATCGTGGCCGGTGCGTACTACTTCCAGAGCGAGTTCACTCAGGACTGGATCACGGGCGGCACGTTCTGGGATGTGGTCGGTGGGTTGAGCGGCTACAGCTTGGCCACCAATACCTGGTTCTCCGCAGCCGGCCGAGACAGCGTCGGTGGCCGCTCGCCAGTCGATGCCTGTAAAGCAAACCTCCTCGGCGCCGTGCGTTGCGATTCGACGATTGGCCCGCGTCCTACGGAAGGTGTGGGCGGCTTCGGGGCAAAACCCATCCAGCGCCTGTTCGAGACACAGGAAACCACTGCCAGCGCATTCTTCGCCAGCGTGGACTGGGCCTTTACGGACAAGTGGACCTTGAGCGCCGGCCTCCGCTACACGGACGAGAAGAAAGACTTCCAGGCAGGCCAGGCCTACATCGGGCCGGCGGCGTCGCAGTTCGAACGGAATTTTCCAGGCTTTGCGAATCTTGACAACGACTGGCAGGAGGTCTCGCCGCGCATCGGTATCTCCTATGAGTTCAACGACGACGTGCTGTTCTATGGGTCGTATTCCGAAGGCTTCCACTCGGGTGGCTTCTTCGGCGTCAACCAGAACATCGCCGACTTCACGCGTGACCAATACGAACCGGAGTACGCCAAGTCCTACGAAGTCGGCATGAAGGGCCAGTTCTTGGAAAACACTTTGCAGCTCAACGTCTCTGCGTTCTACAACAACTTCGAGGACAAGCAGGAGTCTTCGGTGCAGGTCGATCCGTCGACCAACACTGTGGCCACTGTGTTCAGCAACGTGGGAACCGCAATCTACTGGGGCATCGAAGGCGAGCTGCAGTACGTGGTCAATGACTACCTCAAGGTGTATGCCACCGTGGGCTACCTGGACGCGGAGTACGACGAGTTCGAGACGGACCTCAACCCTAACAATGCGGCGACCACGACTGCGCTGAATTGCAACGGAAGGTTCATTGCGGCTGCCACGGGCGGTTCCTGCATCGAGGACGCCACGGGTCTTGTACCCCGCAATGCGCCTGAGTACACCTACGGTGTCGGTGGTATGTTTAATTTCCCGTTGTGGGGTGGGGACGTCATCCTGAACGCGAAGTATTCGTGGATCGACGAGATCGAGTCGAGCCTGCTTAACCTGTCCGTCGGCCGAATCGACCCGCGCAAGGACCTCGGTGCGACGCTCTCCTACGTGTATGAGGACTACAGCGTGTCGCTCTACGGCACCAACCTGACAGACGAGACGTTTGAGGTCCCCGCGTTGATCGTGCCGCTGTTTGCGGCTGGCACGCTCACGCGCGGCCGAAGCTGGGGGTTGGAAGTCACTGCACAGTTCTAGAAAAGAAGACTGCGACCAGTGCAGCGGGTGCGTGTCGGCACCCGATGCCTAGAGGTTGTTCGCATCGGAGGCCTGACTGCGTCGCAGTCAGGCCTCCTTTTTTTTTCATCACTTCGGTCAGTCAACAGAAGAGGGTCCCGTGGCAACCCACGATCACGAAATAGTTTCTGTCTACGGCTTCAGCGAGGCGCAGATCAATCGCCTGATGGAAGACGCGCAAGAGTGTGTGCTCATGTGGGCGACACGCGATTCATGGCCGGTGGGTGTAACCCATGCGTATGTCTGGAAGGACGGCTGCGTATGGCTGACCTTCGCCGAACATCGCCACCGAGCTGAGGCGATTCGTCGCAACCCGAAGGTGTCGATCGCAGTCAGCGGCGTGGCGGGCACGTCGCCCGATTGCCCGCGCGGTGCAGCCACCATGAAGGGCCTCGCCACGTTCCACGGCGATCAGGCGACCAAGGACTGGTTCTATCGCGCGCTGGCGAAGAAAGTCAGCCCCAACAGCAAGGAAGGTGAAGAAGCTTTTTTCAGCCTGTTGGACTCGCCGCTGCGCACGATCCTGAAGATCGTGCCCGAGAAGTGGATTACCTACGATCAGGAAAAGGCCGGGCGCGACATGGCCGGCCAGCTGAGCGAAGACGAGAAGACACCGCGTGCGAGTGGCGATGCAGTTCGCATGAACAAGGAACGCGCTCGCCGCGGTCTGCCGCCGCGTTAGGCCAATCGCAGGGCTCGGCACGTTGCAGTCGTGTCGGCATCTGAGTGTCGGCGCTTGAATAGCGGCCACCGGATATCGGAAAGCTGCAAGCCGCGCCGTCAGTCACGTTCGTACAGTTGTATTCGCGGTGGCTTGATCGGCGCGACCTGAATGTTCAGTCGCACTGCGGTGCCAGACGGGTGCGTCAACTCGATGTGGCCCGAGGTTGCGCGTTCGGCGTGAACGCGCTCGATGTGCAGCTGGCCACCGCAGTCAGCGACAAGCTGCGCGGCCTGGATGCGCCGCCGCGCATAGGGTTCATCCAGCGCGACGTTGTCAGTGAACAACGCGTCCGCCGCGGCATCATCCCAATTGCCGAGCAGTGCGACGAGACGTTGAGCGAGCGTATTCAACACCGCACTTGGCGTAACAGTCGCGGACGGGAACGCGCCGCGCTCGCGCAGCAGACGCATGATTGCGTGGGTGAGCGCGGCCATGGGTGCGTACGTAACATTGCTGAGCGCGATGACGCCAACCCGTCGATCGGCCAATCCGTCAGCGAGCCAGCGCATGTTGGAGCCATAGCCAGGCAAGCCGCCCGAGTGTTCGACCATGCGCCCGAGTTCGTGGTCGTGGCTTGTCAGCAGCCCGTAGCCATAGCCATGCGGTGCCGCGCGCACGACTTCCCGCTCTGTGCCGATGTAGCGGTGCATCTGCTGTATTTCCCGGCGCGATGCTCGGCATAGCGGGCCTGAGTCAGCATCGTCGCGGGCAGGGAATGCATCGTCGAACCAGCTGACCCAACGCGCAAGATCTGCAACCGAACTCCATAGCCCGCCCAGCGGCGCCAGTTCGCCGTCTGCCAGTGGTGGCAACGCATCAGGCACCACAACGCCGTCGACAACCCGATGAGGCTGTGCCCAACGGCCGTGTTCGGGCGCGGTCCAGGTTGTCTGCGTCATGCGCAGGGGCGCAAGCAAGCGTTCGCTGATGATGCCCTGAATGGGTTGCCCGGTGATGCGCCTGGCAATTCGGCCCAGCAGTCCGTAGCCAAGATTGGAGTACTCGAACACGCTGCCTGTTGTGCCGGCGAACAACACGCCCTGCGCAAGCAGTGCGTCAAGGCCCGCTTCGCTGATGTCCATGTGTCGATCGAGCCATGCATCGTCATTGGCTATTCCGCTCGACATGGTCAGCAGGTGCCGGATGCGGATTGGCCCCGCATCCTGCGTCGACCCGGGAACGTTGAGTTCCGGCGCGTGGGCGGTGATCGGGTCGTCCAGCGACAGTGCGCCTGCGTCGCGGAGTAGAAGAATGGCCGCGGCCGTGAAGCTCTTGGTCATGGATGCGATGCGGTAGACCGTCTGCGCCGTGGGCCGCTCGCCTGTGTCCAGTGTGCCGTGTCCGTCGGCGTGCAGCAGTTGCCCGTTGTACACGATGCCCCAGGCAATCGACGGGCACTGCCGCATGGTCGCAGTGCGGGCGACGAGTGCGCGGATTGCATCGAGGTGTGGGTCCAGCTTCACGGGTTCAAACGCCACTCAAACGACCGCTGGTGGCAGGATGCGTCGCGCGATCAGATCTGCCAGCCAATAGCAGAAACTCTCTTCGGTATTGAAAGCACCGTTGAAGCCGGCCTGGCGAATCTTCACGGTGCTGACGAAGGTCGGTGGCGGCGGCGTGGTGGCGCCAAACGCGAAACACATGTCGGCGTAGTAGTGCGACTCACCCAGCAGATCATCGAGCGCAATGCGGCGCAGGTCGTGCCGCTCGACCACGCGCTGCCAGACCTCCGCGTGCGCGGGGATGTAGTCCGCAAGGCGGATGCTGCTATCAGGCCCGACCTCGACGCCCAGCGTTTTCGCAAGCGCGGGCCACATGTCGCGGAAGCTGAACACCTCGCCATTGGTCAGGTTGAACGTCTGCCCTTCGGCATTCGGTGCAGTCGCGGCCCAGCGCAATGCGCCAGCCACCAGACGCGTATCCACGGCCTCCCACACCCAATCGGCGCCACCCGGAAATGCAAACGGAAGGCCGAGCTCGCGTTGAATGGCCGCATAGATGCCGATCACTGGCGGCAGGTTCATGACCACACCGTGATTCGGCCCCACGATCAACTGCGG
Organism: Klebsiella pneumoniae; assembly: GCA_945861675.1. GTDB lineage: Bacteria > Pseudomonadota > Gammaproteobacteria > Pseudomonadales > Azotimanducaceae > CAMAVY01. Next base: position 14,381 of record CAMAVY010000059.1, read on the forward strand.
TCGGAAGATGCTGAAGCGAAATCCGTCGGCAGCCGCTGCGGTGCGCACATAGTCCTCGTGCAGCCAGTAGAAGTTCGGGTGTTCAACGCGCGCCTGATCTTCGCGTGCGGGTACGCGCAGTGGACGAACATGACCACCGTAGGCTTTCGTGCCCTGCAGAATGGACACGTGCTGCAGCTTGGCGACCTCACGCAGCGGGTCCATGAGGTTGCGCAGCATCTGGCCGTTGGTCTCTATCTGCTGTGGATCGCTCCAGCCCTTGATCAACCCCGGCAGTTCGAACACCGCCGTGTAGACCACGTGGGTCACGGCGCCGAGGGACGCAGCGGCAGTTCGACAGGCCGCAGCGTCCTGAAGATTCAACTCAAGGTGACGGATACCCCGACCCACTAACAGTTCCGGTGGTCTGCGCGACAGCGCAATGACCTGCCAGCCGGCATCAGCAAACTCGATGGCTGCTGCGCTGCCCACCAGGCCGCTTGCGCCTGCGATCAGTACTGTGCCTGTGCTCGTTCCTATCATGGTTGCGTCGTCCTGTGAGCAGTCAAAGCGAAGTCTGCCCCAGGTTTCGCTTTCGCTGCCGGGTTGTCGAGGAGTACATTCCGTACGGCGAAACGAAAATCAAACGGGTTATTAGAATTCGCCAGCACGACGCGCCATTTTCCAGCCATCGTTGCCTGAGCAGAGTTTCTGCAGCCCGATTCAAAGGGGGTAATGCAATGAAGTTCACTCGCGATGGCGCGGGCTGCTGGCCCGTGGGCAAGATTACGGCGGCGATTCTGCTAACGGTGCTGCCGAGTTCGGTGTACCTGTTTGCCGCGCCAATTGAAGAAGTGGTGGTCACGGCACGCGCATCGGCTGAGACCGTGCGCGACATTCCTGTGGCCATTACTGCGGTGTCCGAGGAGCGCCTCGACGACTTCGGTATCGAGAGCTTGATGGACCTGCAAGCCATGACGCCGACCCTGCGTATCTTCCGCGGCAGTAGCGGCAGCGGGGCGTCCATTGCCATCCGAGGCGTCGGTTCGCCCTTGACCAGTATTGGTATCGAGCAGTCGGTGGCCGTGGTCATCGACGGTGTGTACTACCCGCAGGGCCGTGCCATCAACGAAGGCCTGTTCGACGTGTCGCAGGTCGCAGTGCTCAAGGGGCCGCAGGCGTTGTTCTTCGGCAAGAACGCCACGGCCGGTGTGGTTGCGTTGCAGACCAACAATCCGTCGGAGCAGTTCGAAGGCAGCCTGCGCTTCAACAACGAGTTCGAGTCCAAGGACCGAACCCTGGAGGGCGTCATCTCCATTCCGGTGAACGACTGGCTGGGCATCCGCCTCGCAGTTCAGGCCTCGGAGATGGAAGAGGGCTGGATCGATAACAGTGCGGTGGGTGACGGCACCTACACGACGTTCGGTTTCAACAACGGTGTTGCGGTGTCGCATACATTCCCCAACCCGCGGGCAGACGATGTCTGGCCGCAGGAGAAAACACGGTTTGCGCGCCTGACCCTGGCCGGTGACGTCAACGAGAAGTTCAGCTACAACATCAAGACCAGCTTCACCCGCTTCGAACAGAACTCAGCGACAGGCGGTGGTGAACTGTTCGATTGTTCAACTTTGAACGGCATTGCGCACAACAGTCGGCTCGCGCCCGTACAACCGCCGGGTCGTCAGACGCCGCTGTTCACACCGGTCGCCGTGCCTGGCGTGGACTGCCAGTTCGACGGCGCACGCGGCATCAACGACATCCCGGAAGAAGTCGCAAACACCAACTCGATCCTCGACTACTTCGGCGGCGGCGATAGCGGTGACCGCTATCAGTCGATCGGTGTCACCGGCACGTTCGACTACAGCTTCGAAGACTTCGATGTGCGTGCAATCGCCAACTACCACGTGAACGACATCCGCTGGGTGGCTGATCAGGACGGTGGTGCCGCGACCAGCATCTTTGCTGGTGAACACGACACCTTCGACAACACGTCGCTTGAAGTTCGTGCCGTCACGCATCTCGATCAGCCGCTGAATTTCGTACTGGGCGCCTACCTGCAGCGCACCAACATAAAATTTCAGCAGACTGTGAATTTCGCCGCAGTTGAATTCACAACCCCCGGCGGCAATCCGCGCAATCGCTTCACGGCCTACGACAAATTGTCCGAGACCGAAGGCGAAACTGCGTCGGTGTACGGCGAAGTGATTTGGGACATCAACGATCAACTGCAGCTGACCGGTGGTCTGCGCTACATCTACGAAACGAAGGACTCGTACTTCCTGCAGCCCTATGTAGCACAGTACTCGTTCTTCAGGATCTTCTTCCTGCAGTACGACCCGAACAATCCACGCTCGGAGATCACCGACGACCAGACCTTCAAGCAAGCAGTGCCTGAGCTGACGTTGCGCTGGCAGCCCACAGACGAGATCACGGTGTATGGCGCCTTAAAGAAGGGCTATAAGTCCGGCGGCTTCTCCAACAGCGGCATCCTGGGCAACATTTCCGGCAGCGTTGAAGACTTTGCATTCGAGCCCGAGAAAGTCACCGGCGGTGAAGTCGGTGTGAAAGCGTCGCTGTTCGGCGGCAACGTGTCGGCGTCGTTCGAGACCTACTACTACAAGTTCGAAGACCTGCAGGTCGACTTCTTCAACTCGCAGCAGTTTGCCTTCATCACGGACAACGCCGGTGGCTCCGAAACCTCGGGTGCCGAGCTGCAGACGACCTGGGCAACACCGCTCGATGGTCTGACGCTGTCAGGTTCGGTCGGCTATCTCGAATCGAAGTTCACCGATTTCGAAAGCTTCTGCTTTGTCGGCCAACGGCCGTCAGAGGGCTGCGCATTGCTGCCGGGTCAGAACGAAGCACAACTGCGGCAGAACCTCGACGGCAACCGTCGACCAGGCGCGCCCAAGTGGAGCGGCGACTTCCAGGTGCGCTACGAGCGCGCGTTGGGTGAAAACCTGGTCTTCGGCGGCACGGTCAACGTTCAGTTCCGTGGCGAGACGACGCTGAGTTCGACCGATCCGAATGCCGTCTACGAGGGCTATCGCACCTACGATGCTAACGTACACGTAGGCACTGCAGATGGTGCCATCACGCTGTCGCTGATCGGCAAGAACCTGGGCGACGAAGAAGCCATCATCGGTGCAGGCAACGTACCGGGCACCGGTGGCAACACCGGGACTGCAGAGGGTTACCGCGGGGACCTTTCAGGTGCCGCAATTCGTCCTCGCCAGCTCGAGTTGGAGTTGTTGTGGCGCTTCGGGCGGTAACGCGCGCGGATCACCGTATGCGGATCGCTGCATAAGGTGGACCCTGGACTGACCTGCCGCCTTCGGGCACAGGTCAGTTTTTCGTTTCTGGGCTGCTGTTTTCTTCACCTCCATGCTTTCTTCGCCGCATGCAGTGCGTTCCAGACGCGCTTGCTCTGCGAAACCATAAAGTCACTGGCGCCAGCGCGCTGTCAGCCGGTAGGATTTCCGGCCGACCGAGCTCGAAGCTCGTGCTGCCATCTTCAACACACCTGATCGAAGCAACCTCACATGGCTGAACCATTCAAAGCGCTCGACCCGAAGACCATGGTGCGTTCACCTGGCCTCACCTATCAGCAACTGCTCGACCAGGACACGCGTCCTGTTCCGGCTGTGCTGCGGCTGCAGTCGCCACGCGACTTCGGCGATGCCGATATCTCCATCGAACGCTACATCTCGAAGGATTGGCACGATCAGGAAGTCGAGCACCTCTGGCGCCGCGTATGGCAGTTCGCCTGTCGCGAAGAAGACATTCCGACGCCGGGCGACCACTACCGCTACGACATTGCGGGCATGTCGTTCCTGGTGGTGCGCACCGAGACGGGCACCATCAAGGCCTATCCGAATGCGTGTCTGCACCGTGGCCGCATGCTCAAGGAGTTCGATGGCCATGCATCCGAACTGCGTTGTGCGTTCCACGGCTTCTGCTGGAACCTCGATGGCTCGCTGAAAGACGTGCCCGCGAAGTGGGACTTCCCACATATCAAGGATGACAACTTCGCGTTGCCGGAACTGCCCGTCGGCGTGTGGGCCGGCTTCGTGTTCATCAATCCGGATCAGCAGTGCGCGCCCTTCGATGACTTCATCAAAGACATGCGCGAGCAGTTCCAGCGTTGGGACTTAGGCAAGCTCTACAAGCAGGCGCATGTCGCGAAGATCATGCCCGCGAATTGGAAGATTGCGCAGGAAGCCTTCTGCGAGGCCTACCACGTGAACGGCACGCACCCGCAGATCATGCGTGGCATTGGCGACATCAACAGCCAGGTCGACGTGTGGGACAACTGCGCGCGTGTGATCACGCCGTCGCTCACGCCTAGCCCATTGCTGGATTACGAACTGTCCGAGCAGGATGTGGTGCGGGCGATGCTCGATATCCCGGACGGAGATCCCGTTCCGCCGCTGCCAGAAGGCATGTCGCCGCGTGCCTGGAGTGCCGCGATGAGCCGCGAAGGCCTGCGCGCCGATGCAGGCGCTCTGGTCGATGAGTATTGCGACGCTGAAATGGTCGACAACCTCGACTACACGGTGTTTCCGAATTTTCATCCCTGGGGCGCGTTCAACCGCATTACCTACCGCTTCCGCCCGAACGGCAATGACCATCGCTCCTCGATCATGGAGTGCATCATGCTGGCGCCGTTCCAGGGTACGCGCCCCGCGCCTGCAGAAATTCGTTGGCTGAAGCCAGACGAGCCCTGGTCGTCGGCGCTGGGATTCCTTGGCAAGGTGTTCGATCAGGACGCCTTCAACATGCCCAAGGTGCAGCAGGGTCTCGAGTCCACCTATAAGCCCGGTATCACGCTGGGCAACTATCAGGAGTCCAAGGTGCGCTGGTTGCACCACACGTTGGGCGAGTGGGTGGAGCGCGGTCGTGCAAATGCGGCCAAGCAAAAGGCGGGGGGCGTGCAGTGAGCGTTCGCAGCACCCGGCACCCCTTTACCAATGCGTTGTACGCGTTGCTGCCCGACGGCAATGTCAGCGTGACCGACGGCGACCAGCAGGGCAATTTCCGCCCTGATGGCCGCTGGATTTCGGGCGCGCTGCGCGAGGCCGACCCACAGATGTGTGTGTGGGTCGCCAACAACCCGCAGCTGAATCAGCCGCTGGCGTCAGACAGCCATCTGGCGCAGGCGAACAAGAGCTGAGCCGCCGAGCAACCGTCTTTGCACTTTGGACTCAGGGTCCGCCGGAGATGCGAATGCACTGTCCGGTCACCCACGCTGCCGCTGGTGCGCACAGGTACAGCACGGCGGCACCCAGGTCCTGCGGCGTACCCAGCCGGCCCGCAGGAATCTTCAGCGCGGTTTCCAGCGCAGGCAGATCTGCATCCTTCAGATTCATCGCCTCCATCATGATTTCGGTGGGCACGAAGCCTGGCAGCACGGCGTTGATACGAATGCGCGGCCCGAGCTCGTGCGCCAACGTGCGCGTGAGCATGTTCACGCCGGCCTTCGCAGCGCTGTAGTGGCCGCTGCCTTCGAATACGTCCTGCGCCGCAATCGATGACACGTTCACGATTCGTCCGCCCTGGCCCATGTGCCGCACTGCAGCGCGCACGCCGAAGAAGATGCCACTGAGGTTCAATGCCAACGTGGCGTGCCACTCTTCTACCGGCAGTTCGATCAGCGGCTTCTGCAGCGGCGAACCGCCCGCGTTGTTGACCCAGATATCCAGCTTGCCGAAGTGCGTGACCGCAGCGGCTGCAAGTGCGTTGAGGTCGGCTTCGCGCGTGACGTCTGTCGTTACGGCCACTGCTTTGCCGCCGCTGGCATTGATCTCGCGCGCCACGCGTTCGATCTCATGGGTGCGGCGCGCGGCGCAGATGACGCTGGCGCCTGCACCCGCCAGTACCTTGGCAATGCCTTCGCCGATGCCGCGTCCTGCGCCCGTGACGACAGCTACATCGCCGGTGATGTCGAACAGTTGATTGGCCATGGTGATTGCCTTTGCCTTCCCTTGTGTGCGGCCCACTGTGCGCAGTGGGCTTATTGAGGTGTGCTGAATCGCGTTAGTGATGCATGCTCGGCGTGAGCGGTGCAAGTAGGCACGCTGTCAATTGAGGGTGACATGAACGCGCCGGATAAATGGCATCTGGAAGTCGACGTGCTTGTGCTTGGGTCAGGCGCCTCAGGACTTGTCGCGGCCATTGCAGCAGCCGACAGCGGCGCCAGCGTGGCGGTGCTCGAACGGGCGGACCTGCTTGGTGGCACCAGTGCTACGTCGGGTGGCATCGTGTGGGTGCCCAACAATCCACATCAGGCGCAACACGGCGTTCAGGACTCCCGCGACACTGCGCTGGCCTACCTTGGCTCGCTGTCGCTGGGCGTCATGGACATGGAGCTCGCTGCCGCTTTCATCGACCGCGGCCCCGAGATGATTCGCTTCCTTGAGGCGCATACGCCGCTGCACTTTCATCTCGCTGAAGGCTATCCGGACTATCACCCGGAGCACCCCGGCGGGCTTGCGCAAGGCGGTCGTTCGTTGGACCCGGACCTGTTTGCATTCGATGAGCTTGGCGAGTGGGCGGCGCGTGTGAATCGGCAGAGCACCGACCTGCATCCGCAAGCGCCGGTGGTGCCGATCACGTTGACCGAGTCCATGGGCGCAGGTCTGCCGTCGCGCGAAGCGTTGGCGCAACGATCCATGCGCGACATGCGCGGCATGGGCCAGGCGTTGGTGGGTGCGTTGCTGAAGGGCTGTCTGGACCGCAAGTTGCCGTTGCAGATGAACACGCGCGCATTGGCGCTGGTGCGCGACGGCAATGCGGTCATCGGCGTGCGCGCCGAGCGTGGTGGTGAAAACATTTTCATCAAGGCGCGCAAAGGCGTCGTGCTTGCGACCGGCGGGTTCGAATGGAACGCCGAACTTGTCAAGGCGTTCCTGCGCGGGCCACTCATCGGGCCTGCGTCACCGCCAGAGAACGAAGGCGATGCGTTGTTGATGGCGATGGAAGCGGGCGCACAGCTGGCCAACATGAGCGAAGCCTGGTGGATGCCGACCATCCCTATTCCGGGTGATTCAGTGCGCGGCAAACCGCTGTATCGCCTGTGTCTGATGGAGCGGACGTTGCCGGGTTCGCTGCTCGTGAATCGCAAAGCCGCGCGTTTCGTGAACGAGGCGGCAAACTACAACGACATCGGGCGCGCGTTTCACAACTTCGATCCCAATCACTTCGGCTTCATGAACAGCGAGGCCTGGTTGATCTTCGACGATGCCTTCTACCGGAAGTACCCGGTTGCCGGTTTCCGTGCGGGCGACAACACGCCGGGTGGCCTGATTCGCAGCGCGCATTCAATCGCGGCGCTGGCGGAGCAGTTGGAGCTGGACTCGACAGTGCTTGAAGCGACGGTTGCACGTTTCAACGAGCACGCTGCGAGCGGTCGCGATCCAGACTTTGCGCGCGGTGAAAGTGCCTACGACTCATACAACGGTGATCGCACCTTGGCGGCACCGTTCGCAACGCTCGGCGTGCTGAAGCAGGCGCCGTTTCACGCAGTGCAAGTGGTCTCCGGTGCGCTTGGTACAAAGGGTGGGCCGAAGACCAACGTGCATGCACAGGTGCTCAATCCACGTGGTGGCGTCATTCCCGGTTTGTATGCGGTCGGCAATGCGATGGCTGGTGCGACGGGCATGGTCTATGGCGGCGCGGGTGGAACACTGGGCCCCGGCATGACCTACGGTTA
>CAMAVY010000060.1 GCA_945861675.1 Klebsiella pneumoniae
GTCAGGTGTACGGCGGGGCCAGGACGGCGTTCGCGCCGCGGACGGCGTACGCGCTGAGGACTGCGTTGGCGCGCTCTGGGCAGCAACTTGTGTGCGGCTGACCTCAGATGTCAGCAGCGGCACCAACAACACCTGCAACGCGCGCACAGGGAAACGACCGTGCACGGCCAACACCTGCTTCGCAGTACCTTCGATCCACTGCACCAGCGTTGCGACGTCAGGCGCGGGCGTGCCATCCAGTACGGCGACTTCAAGGCGTGCGCCATCGGACAAAGTGATCAGCTGTGGTTTAAAGCGGCCAAACGCGACCACGGCGCCCCAACTGGTGGTAGGTGAGCGCGCGATCATGAAACGCCGCACGAGACCTGTGCTCCAGCGCGCTGGCACGGTCCATCTGCGGGCTGCAGGAACCGGGCCCGCCTCAGCAGCTTCAACCTCACCCACTTCACCTGCGCGCGGCCACGGTGCCGACATCTGCGTGCCCGCGGGAAGCGACACCCGCAGGTCGATGCGATCGTCGCCCGTGAGCCGCGGCTTGAGCAGCCAGAGATCAGCGTTCGTCTTCATGTCGGCGCCCAGCCGTGCTGCAGAACTTCGCATGCCACTACCGGCGCCCGCCGCCGCCTCGAGGTCGACCCAATAGGTCAGACAACGCGACCCTTTGGTTAACGTGAGCACATTCCCGACAAACTGAGCAGCAGCAGATTGAGTCGCCACCGACGCTGGTCCGACGCTGGTCGGTGAGCCTTGCTCGCGCGGCGCCATATCAACGCGCACATCGCGTGCAAAGCGAACCAGTTCGCGATCTGCAACCAGTCGTAGCGCAGCCACAGCGCCGCCGCGATCAAAACACGCGCGCACATCGATGCGCGCCAACCCCGGCGACACTTCGGCCGTGTACTGATGCAGGCGCGCCACCGTCGAACCGTCGGCGGAATGCGCGCAACACAACCAGGTCGCCACGCAGGCAAGTGCGGCAAAGCGCACAAGTTCAGCGCCCAAAGCGGTAGCGCAATTTCATGACGAACACATCGATCACCGGATCCTTCAGCGCATCGACAAACAGCACGTTCAAGCCATCGTCCGGAAGATTCGGCAGGTTGCTGCCGCGGGTGTACACAAGGAACAGATCCGATAGCGGGTCCAGTTCCCAGCGATAGCGCAGTTGCGCCGTAAGCCGCGATATCGTGAAGTCACGCGCTGCACCGGTTCGATCCACGCGCGTGAGCGTGCCGTCGCCCGGCGGCACCTGAAAGCGCTGTTGTTCGCTCGCATCTATGCCGGCCCACTGCAGCGTAAGCCGTACTTGTTGGCGCGCCGACAGAAACCAGTCAACGGCCAGGCTCGGGCGCAGGTCGCGCGCGTCGTAGGTGCTGAAGCTGCGGCCTGCGCCGTGCACCAACCATCCATCGCGCTTGGCATAGTCCAGGTCGAGATCGAGCGAGAAGCGATCATCGGGCTTCAGGGTTATGCCAACCAGACCCTGCCAGGTCACCGCGCCCAGCTCCTCCTGTTGTACACGCCCGACCACGCTCCAACTCAGCGGCTTCGAGGTATCTGTACCGAACGACACCTCGGCGAATCCACGCGGATCTACTTTGTACTCGCCATTGCCCTGGCTATTGCGGTCTTCCCAACGCGCTGGGAAGAAATCCACCTCCGTGCGCAACTCGGACTCGTCGAGAAAGGTCCAGCGATTGCGCAGGAACACGCCGCTGCGCACCGAGCGTCCGTCAGTGTTCACGTCCTGGCTGACAATCACCTGCATGTTGGTCTTGCGTAGATTCCGCAGACCCTGCGACTCGCTGACGTCGTAGGTGTAGCGCACGCCGATGACGTCGTTTCGTCGGATGAAGCCCAGGTCCGAGATGTCCACTTCATCGTCGAAGTAATCGATCGCAAGGCTATGCGTCAGCCCTCGACGCGGTTGATAGCGAAGGTCCGTGAATGCGCCCACGCCACGCGCACCATTCACGCTGCTGGTGAGCAACTGGGTGTCCCACTTGTACACGCCCTGGCCGCGCAACAGATGCGTGTCGATGCCATGCACCACAGCACTGCCGTCTGGCGCAGACAGACCGCCTGCATTCAGGAAGTCGGGAGAATCCGGGCGGCGCACCAATGTGCCGATGTAGCCGATCGCGGTCCGATCAATTCCGCCGGCTTCATAGGACAAGCGCGTCACGGCGAACTCGCGCCCATCCTGTTGCAGATGCACAGTGCGGCCCGCCTGCCGTCCGCGGCGTTGCACGTTGTCTTCGAACGCGGTGAGGAGGCCGTAACGCAAACCACCCGCTTGCCCCGTGACCTTCACTGCGCCCAGCAGATCAGTCGGTTTACCAAGCTCTTCGCCCGCGGCCGTCACCCCATCCGGCAACACAATGCGCGGCGCGCCGCCGATGCGCCGGGTGTTGACCAGCGTGGTTGGCTCCACCACGAAGTTCTGCGCGGTCTGCCGTGCGCCGCTGTTGGACGGCGAGCTGCGCCGCACCGCGGATCGCGGCGATGTCGTGAACACTTCCTGGCCTTCGAGGAAGAACAACCGCTTATCCGGAAAGAACGTCTCGAACGCGGTCAGGTTGACGACCACATCATCGGATTCAACCGCGCCGAAATCGGGAAACGCCGTCGCGGTGATCTGAAAGTTCGACGACGGCCGCCAGAACAGGTCGAAGCCCGCGCGATAGTCAGGCTCATCTTCGATGGCGTCCCACGCCACGCTGGCATAGGGATACAGATCCAGCTGCGGCGTGGCATGCACCGACTCGAACTTCATGTGGCCGAGATTCGACATGAACTGTGCCGCCGAAAACGGCAACGACGGCGAGCTCCAACGCTGATTGAGATAGGCAACCTTGCGATTGGTCCAGAAGCCCATGTCGCGCACACCGTCAACATCCGGCATCGCCATCATCGACCAGGGCAGAAACAGCTCCGCGCTCCAGCCGTCTGCCAATGCGGCGCTCGCGCTGGACCAGGGCCCGTCCCACTCGAACGAGTACTCGCGCTCCGGTGCAATGGTGCCGTCCATCACCGAGCCGCCAAGATTTACGGTGAACCAGTAGCCATACAGGCCGCTGCCGGAGGTATCGAGTGTGATGCCCCAGCTGTCGCGATTGACCAGCGCATCGCGACTGGAAAGACGCGCAACCAGCGTCTCTGGCGGCTGCTCCATCTTCACGCCGATGTACATGCCACGCTCGGTGTAGAAGTAGCGCGCCTGGGTGCGGTGTTTCGGCTCGGTCAGCACATCCGGTTCGACGACCGTCAGGTCATCGTGGGCGGGTACCTTCGACCAGATGGCCTCGTCGAGCTTGCCATCCATCTCCAGGTGCACGTCGGCATCGGCGAAGGTTGGGATGTCGAGATTCGTCAACGCCGGGTCGCGGCCCGGACCGGTCGGCGATTCACGCGCGGCACTCGGCATTGCCAGCAGCACGAGCACGCTGAGCACGAACGCACGGACACCGGCCGGGGCGCAGACGCAACGCAATGTGCATCGCGCCGAGCCGAGCCCGCGACGTCGCGCTGCGCGCATCATGCTTTCACCGCCTGCCTGCAGTTCATGAAACACCATCGCCCGATTTCGAGGGCTGATCATAGCCCTTGCACGCGAATCCCTGGCTCGCGCGCCTGAGCCAGATCGTTGGCCGGCAGCCATCCAGCGTTTCGGGATTGCGCGATTGCCCATGGCTGCCCGTGGTGGCACTGTGCGGGCGAACCGCTCAGGCGGCCCATGCTCAGGACTGCCTGGCCTGGAACGGCCTCCCAACGCTCAGGACACCGTATGGAACTTTTCCGCCTCGACGGCAAGACGATCGCCATCACCGGCGCCTCATCGGGCTTCGGCCATCACTTTGCCGGTGTGCTGGCCAGCGCGGGCGCCAATGTCGTGCTGGGCGCACGCCGGCGCGAAAAACTCGATGCGCGGGTGGCCGAGATCAACGCGGCTGCGGGGGGTCGCGCCCTGGCCGTGTCGCTCGATGTGCTCGACACCGCCAGCCTGAAGCACTTCCTTGACGCCGGCGATGCCGCGTTCGGGCACATCGATGTGCTGATCAACAATGCGGGCGTGGAAGCGGGTGCGAAGACCTTCACCACCATCGACGAGCAGGACTGGGACTACGTGCTCGACACCAACCTGCGCGCCGCATGGTTGCTGTCGAAGCTCTTCACCGAACGCGTGGCAGCACGCAAACAGGTCGGCGCAAACATCATCAACATCGCCTCGATCACGGCCTATCGAACCATCAAGGGGCAGTTTCCCTATGCCGTGTCCAAGGCGGCGCTGGTGAAAGCCACCGAGGTGATGGCGCTCGAAGGCGCCAAATTCGGCATGCGTGTTAACGCGCTTGCGCCCGGCTACATCCTGACTGACGTCAGCCGCGTACTCATCGAGAGTGAACGCGGGCCACAGTTCGTCAAAAGCGTGCCCATGCGGCGTTATGGCGAAATGCAGGACCTGGACGGCCCGCTGCTGCTGCTGGCATCGGACGCGTCGCGCTACATGACCGGCTCGACCATCGTTGTTGATGGTGGGCACATCTGCGCCGAGCTGGGCTGAGCCGGGCTGGGCTGCAGCCGACGCACTCGCCTCAGAATTCCAGCCGTGCAATCCAGTCGATCATGTTCGCGGTCACTTCAGTGCGATTGGTCTCGTTGAACATTTCGTGGCGTCCGCCGGAATAGAACTGCGTATCGATGCGCTGCACACCCGCAGCGCGCCACTCATTCGCCAGTGCGTGCAGGCCACGTAGTTCGTCGTTGGTCGGGTCAGCATCGCCGGCAAGCAGCAACACAGGCAGATCCGGACGGATGTTGGCCAGCTGCGCGTCATCGGCCAGCGCCATTCGGCTCACCATGCTTGCGCGCACCGCATCACTGAAACTGAAGCCGCACCAGGGATCGGCAATGTACTTGTCGACCTCGGCTGCATCACGGGACAGCCAGTCGAATGGCGTGCCGTCTTCAAAGCCGCTGCGTGCCAGTCTCACCACGGCCTGTTCGCCTCGCGCAGCAGCCGCCAGTTCGCGTTGCTGACGTTGCCGCATGGAGGTCGTGCCGGACAGCACCAGCGCTGAAATATGTCGCGAACCCGTCAGACAGAACTGCTGTGCCGCGGCAGCGCCCATGCTGTGGCCAAGCAGCGTGAGCGGCACGCCCGGATACAGCGCATGGCCCCATCCAATCAACTGCCCCAAGTCAGCCACCAATCCATCCCAACCAGCTCCGCCAAAGTCACCGAGCCCGTCGGGGCCCGACGAATGTCCGTGGCCACGGTGGTCCATCGTGAGCACCGCAAAGGCTTCGTCATTCAGCGCCGCAATGAGTCGCTGATAGCGACCTGCGTGCTCGCCGGCACCATGGGCAATGACGACGAGACCACGCGCGCGCGCATGACGATGGCGTCGGCCCGCACCGATTCCCCCGTCGCCAATTTCCAACGGTGCATGGAAGGCGCGCAGCGGCATGCGATCAACGTTCGAGATCATTGTGAATTGGAGCACTTTCAAGCACCGGGGCAGAACAAGTGGGTCGATCATAGTCACTGGCAACGCAATGCTCGGTGCACGTGCAACACGCCGCGCCAAATTCAGGCCGCAGACGCAAAGTCGCATGCGAAATGGCCCGGACGCAAAGTCCTTGTGCTTACACCCGCGGCTGAGCTACCAATGCGGCACTCAAGCCACTGCGGGAAACCAATCCATGTCTGACAACAATCCACTCGGCAATTTTGTGCAGGGCTGGTCGAAGCTGAACGCCGAGTCCATGCGCCGCTACTTTGAAATTCAGGGTGAAGGCATGCGCACCTACGCCGATGCGAATCGCGTCCTGCTGGAGTCGCTGCGCGATTCCAAATCGCTGACCGATGCCGCCGCAGCGCAGCGCACGTTCTTCGAGACCATCCAACAGAATGGTCAGGAAGCGTTGGCGAAACAGGTCGAGCTGGCACGCCAGATGGGCCAGGAAACACAGCAGCTGTTCACCGGGCTGATCAAGCGGGACTAGCGCGCGCCTGGTTCTGGCTCTTTTTCGTATTCAGATGCTTGGGTCGCAGCAGGGGCCCGCGCCCTGCTCGCCGCCCAACACTCACATCAAGGTACGCAACGCCATGCAATTCCGGGCTCTGGCCATTGACCTCGATGGGACACTGCTGGTCGGCGAGGATGTGCCCGCAGAGAACATCCGCGCACTGCGGGCGGCCATCGACGCGGGCTTCCAGATCGTCATCGCTACGGCGCGTTGGCAGCAGATTGCCATCGACGTCGCGCAACGGGTTGGCTTCAATGCGCCCATCGTTGCGTGTTCGGGCGCGCAGGTGCTTCTGCCCGACAGCAATACCAATCTCTACGACGTGCGCCTGCCCGAAGCATTCGTGGATGCGTTGTACGCCATCTGCGACAGCGAGCGCTGTGTTGCAACAGTGACCATCGAAGACGACGTGCTGTTGAAACTGGATGGCGAACCCGATCTCGCCACGTTGCCCGCCGGGCTCACCTGGGTGCGTTCATTGAACTCGCGCCGTGAATCACTGCCCCGCGTTGCTGCGATCCAGGGCAGCAAAGCCAACGCGCGTATCCGCACTGAGCTTGCGCAACGATTCCAAGACAGCGTGAACTTCTATGACTCCATCGGCCCGAATGGCAAAACCATTCTCACGTTGACACACAAACAGGCCGACAAAGGCGTGGCGCTCAAGATCGCGCTGGCACACATTGGCGTCACGCCGGAACAGACCGTCGCCTTCGGCGATGCCGAGAACGACATTCAGATGTTCCGCATTGCCGGCGCATCGGTCGCCATGGGTCAGGCCGATGACAGCGTGAAGCGCAGTGCCACATTTGTCACACTTGCCAATACGGACAACGGCGTGGCGCATGCCATTGATCGGCTGCTTGCGCACGGGCATCTCAACTAACGCGCGAACGCTGCGCACACACGACTTCCGCGGAAGCGCGTGCTCAATGGCGACCTACACGGCCGGCGCGCGCGCGCTCACACGCGCACCTGATGGATCGGCGAGGTCTTCGCCCGCCAGATAACGCTGATGCATGCTGTTCATCGACTCGAACATCATCTGCGTTGCTTCGGGCACGGTGGTCCCTGGTTTGAAGTGCAACGGCGGCAGAATGTAACTGGCCGCCGGGCCTGGCTTGATTTCCTTCGACCCCTTGGGCCGCATCTCGCGCAGGCCCGCCATGTACACCGGCACCACCGGTACGTTTTTCTCGAGGGCCAGAATCGCGACCCCATAGCGAAAGCGACTCAGTTGCTTGCTGGTTGCGCGCGTGCCTTCAGGAAAAATGCACAAGTTGCACTGCTGATCGAGCAGCCACTTCGCATAGTCCAACGTGGCGGAACCACCGCCCCGTTGAATGGGATAGCAGGCCAGCGCAAGCGACTGATACCAGGGTTGCACATGCCAGGGTTTGCCCGGGCGCGGAATGAACCAGCGATCCGCCGCCGCGCCGAAGTACAGATTCCACTTGATTCGCTGCGGCATTGATTGGAACAACACCAGGCTGTCCATATGGCTCTGATGATTGCCGATGACAATGCATGGGCCACGCACAGCATCGAAATGCTGTTGTCCTTGAACAACCAGTGGTTTGCACGCTTTCGTCACATGCCGCGAATAGGCATGCCAGCGCAGCGCAACGCGCGCGGCCTTCGCCCAGAGCGAGATCTGCCAGGCGTGCGGACCCACTGTCGTGGTCTCCTGCTGCACGAGCCGGGCAAACAGTGGCAGATCGATCGCCGGCAGAATGGTCATATCCAGCGTGGAGGAAAATTCGCGCACGAGGCCCGCGCGATAGGCGTGGAAATTGTCAGGTGCCTCGAAGATGGTGCAATGGTCGTACTTGCCCATGGTCTGGAAGTCGTACAGCACCTTGGCCTCCCAACGCTCTATGGCATTGTGCAGGCCAAGCCATTCCTCCGGGCGCTCCTTCAATGCGGCGTAGCCGGCCGCATTCATGCGCGACAGCATGACGTAGACGGCCATGGCGACGGCTACTCCTTTCCAGGAGCAGAGCCAGGCGCAGCACTGCGCATCATCTCGACGAAGGCCTTCACTTCGATGGCCGGCAGCGTGGTGATGTTGATGGTGCCGCGTGAACCCAGCTCCACGGCAATGCGCGCCATCACTTCGTTGCTGGGCGCTTCAATGACGTTGACGAAGTCCCAGCCACCGAGCGTTGCGTACTGCGCCACCACGCGCGCGCCCATTTTTTCCACATCCTTATTGACCTCCTGCAATCGGTCCGGCCGCTCTTTGAGTGTCTTGCGCCCTTCGTCGGTCAGATTGCTCAACATGATGTAGGTCGCCATCGCCCCCCCTCGGATTGCATCCTGGTTCGTTTGTCGCGGTGCATCGCGCCACAGGATTGCTGCCCCCCCAAAGGTCAACAGCCTTTGCGCACGCGCATGCCTGAATCTATGCCGCAACGGTCGGCGCAACAATCACTAATCACTGCGACCAATCGAAGTGCATCACGACCAATCACGGAGCCTCGCCGCCCGATTCATTGTCGATTGTGGCTAAGATCGAATGCGGACTACATGCAGATCGAGATCGGGATCACTCCTCACGGCCAACTGATTGATAGGAGCACAGCATGCGCGCGGCCATCTTCAACGAGCAGCGGCAACTTGAGATTCAGGACCGGCCCATGCCTGAGCCGGAACCCGGCTGGGTTCGAATTGGCATCAGCGCCGTTGGCATATGCGGCACCGATCTGCACTTGATGCATGGCAAGTTCGGCGCGGTGGCAGGCTTGCAGCCGGGCCATGAAGTCGCGGGATTTGTCGACAAAGTGGGCGACGACGTGGGCCTGACCAGCGGCACGCTCGTGGCATTCGAGCCGCTCACGTCCTGTGGTACCTGTCGACACTGTCTCGAACATCAGTACAACCGTTGTGCAAGCTCGCGCATCTTTGGTGTCAATCGCAAGGGCGGCATGGCGGAGTACCTCACCGTGCCGGCAAATCGATTGCATCCCGTGCACGCCGCAGTCCAAGCCAACGTCGCCGCGCTGGCGGAGCCGCTGGCAGTCTGCAGTCGTGGCATTGCGATGGCCGCACTCAGCAGCACCAGCCAGGTGGCCATTCTCGGCGCCGGCACCATCGGCCTGCTGGCCATCGTCGCCGCGCAGAGTGCGGGCGCGCACAGCGTGTCGATCACGGCCCGTCACCCGCACCAGCAAGCGCTGGCGCGTGCGCTTGGCGCCAACGTGTTCGATTCTTCTGAGGCAATGCTGAAGGCGCTGGGGGACGACACTGTGGATGCCGTAATCGAAACGGTGGGCGGTGACGCGCGCACCCTGACTGACGCCGTGACGCTGGTGCGGCGCGGCGGTCGCATAGTGATGTTGGGTCTATTCGATGGCGCGCCACGCATTCCAGGTCTGGCGTTCTCGACGAAGGAGCTCACGCTGCTGGGGTCGAACTGCTATTCACACAGCGGCGGGCATTCCGATTTCGGCGCCGGCGTGGTGCTGATGCAAGCGAACGCCCAGCGCATTGAACCGCTCATCACACACAAGTTCGGCCTGCGCGATGTGAACACCGCATTCGCGACTGCCGCCGACAAGTCGAGCGGGTCGATCAAGGTGCAGATCGAACCGCAGCGTTGAGCAAGGCGCCGGCCCGCTACGGATGCACCGTGCAGGGCTGCTGTGGGCCGCGCATCCGATCCTGACCAAGCGGCGCTGTCAGGACAGCGACATGCGCCCCGCGACACCGCCGAGTGCACGGACGAGCCAGCGCGGTTGATAGTGGCTCCAGAGCGTTGCCATCTGATTCAGCACGCCGGGTACACGAATGACCTCGCCGCGCTCGCACGCTTCGACACCTTCACGCGCCACTGCATCCGCTTCCTGCATCACCAGACCCTGCATGAGGGGCGCAAGACGCAGGTAACTCTGCACGGCGTCAGGAAGGTCCGACACCATCTCGGTCCGCGTCAGGCCAGGACAGAGCGCCGTCGCAGTCACGCCGCTGCCACGCAGTTCTTCCGACAACGCCTCGGTAAACGACAGCACAAATGCCTTGCTTGCCGCGTAGATCGCCATCGAGGGCACAGGCTGAAAGGCGGCTACCGAGGCCACATTCAGGATACGGCCGTGCTTGCGTTCGAGCATGCCGGGCAGGAACGTGCGGGTCAGGCCCGCCAGCGCACGCACGTTGACGGCCAGCAACGCATCGAGCTGCGCCGGATCCTGCGCGACGAACGGGCCGTGGTGCATTGCGCCCGCATTGTTCACCAGCGTGTCGACCGCAATGCCGAGGTCTGCCAGCCGCGCCGCCAGCTTGCGCGGCGCCGAGCGTCGGCAGAGGTCCAGTTCCTGTACCTCTGCGCGGCGGCCGAGCTGACGCACTTCGATCGCCACGGCTTCCAGCCGATCACGCCGACGCGCGCAAAGCACCACGTCATAGCCGGCGGCCGCGTACGTTCGAGCGAATTCAAGCCCGATCCCCGACGAAGCACCGGTAATCAACACCCACTCAGCCATGTTCTTGCTTCCTTCTATCCATCTATCTATCTATCTGTCTGTCTGTCTATCTGTCCATCGTTCTGCGGTTCCAGGCAGGCGCGGGCGCGGCGACACCGGCAACTTCGTTGCTGCGATGCACAATATCCGACGAGTGTGGGTGCATTCACGCGCGCTGTCACTGGTCCTGCGACTGAAGCCCGGCTGCGGCTCCATCCGCGGAACTGACCCCTTCGTTGAGCGTCGCCAGGTCGGCGTTGCCGGCAAGCGACATGCGCGCCTGGCCCGCATAGATCGTCAACTACGCTCAAACAAGCGCGCGTCCTACAGCCCCTGGGCTGGCGCAGCACCAAGCCAATGGAGTATTAACACCACTTCCTTGTGCAACGCAGCGAATGTTTGGATGGAGAGCGTCATCGAAGCGCATGAACCACCGTCACTGCTGCTCGCATTGACCGAGCCCTCGCGGGCCTGGTTCGAAATGGCCGCGCTGCTTGCAGCCAGTCCGTTTCTGTCGGGCCTGGCACGCGGCGATGGCCATCCGGTATACGTGCTGCCCGGCTTCATGGCCGGCGACCAGTCAACGCTGGTGCTACGTCGCTTCCTCGACGCACGCGGCTATCGCACGCTGCCATGGGGATTCGGCCGCAACCTCGGGCCGCGTGGCCGGTTGCGCGAAGCGATGGAAGTACGCGTTGAGCAGATCTTCGAGGAAGCGGGCCAGCGCAAGGTCTCACTGATTGGCTGGAGTCTGGGCGGCATCTACGCGCGCGAGCTGGCGCGCCGGCAGCCACACCTCGTACGCCAGGTCATCACGCTGGGTTCACCGTTTGGCGGTGGCAACGGCAGCGGCACCAACGCGCAGGTCGCGCGGTTGTTTGAGTCCATCAACGACGACAGCCGTGCACGAATTGCTGCGGAGTTCATGGCCGAAGCGAAAGAACCACCGCCGGTGCCTTCGACATCGATCTTCAGTCGCAGCGACGGCATCGCCGCATGGCAGGTGTGTATGGAGAAGGAAACCGCACACACCGACAACGTGGAAATTGTCGCAAGCCATATCGGCATGGGCTTCAACCCTGCGGTGTTCTATGTGCTTGCAGATCGCCTGGCGCAAGCCGAGGGTGTTTGGCGTCCGTTCGACCGAACGGGGCTGCGCAGCATGCTGTTTCCGGCTGCCAAGTTCGCACCGTAAGCACATCATCCAGTGGCCAGCACAGACACCAACCGCACGAACTCTGAGCGCGCCGGGGCCGACAAATCAAAAGCCGGAAAAGCGAACACCGCAAACGCGAATTCAGCTGATGCCAGTGCAAGCGAGCCGTTGCGCAAGCGCGAGCGCCGCGTACTGAAGAAGTACCCGAATCGCCGTCTCTACGACACCCGCTTGAGCGCATACGTCACCATCGAAGACGTGCGCCAGTACATTCTCAAACGCGAAGCAATTCAGGTCCTGGATTCGAAGACGCAACAGGACATCACGCGCACGGTGCTCATGCAGATCATCTCCGAACAGGAGAATGAAGGTCACGAGCCGCTGCTGACCAATCGCGTTCTCGAAGTGTTGATCCGTTTCTACGGCGAACCCGGCTACGGCTATCTAGGCCGCTTTCTCGAACAGAGCATCTCGACGTTTCTGGAGCAGCAGCGGCGCTACCAGAAACACATGCAGACAATCATCGAGAGCAGCCCCATTCGACTGATGCAGCAACTGGCTGATCAGAACACGCAGTTCTGGCGGTCCCTGCTGGGCGGTGCGGCCGGCAACGGCACGGACCCTGCGGCCAACGCCGCGCCGTCATTCACGGGTGCAGCGTCCGAATCCGGACCGAACCGTGCTGCACAGCAACAAGCAGCGGGCAGCGGTACAGGCCGCGCTGTTCCCCCGACGCCAGATGACGCGGAGCAGGACATCGATACGCCACTCGACGAGGGCATCGAGCTTCAGGGCGCCGGCATCCGGACACAGTCCGACAAGCTCTGAGCGTTCGTCACGCCGCCCGGCCCCCCGACCCAGGCAGTCACAAAAAAGTTGCACGCGCTACTTGACGCTCAAATTCGCGATCCCTATATTGCACTGCACAAATTGCTGCAGCGCACCAAGCTTCAGCGGTTGCGGACAGGCGGCGGCTACAGATGCAGGGCCGCCCTCCTAGATCAAACGATCAGCATCAATACCCAACTGAACCCTACTAAAGGATTTTGACCATGGCAGAGACAACCAGCCCGATCAGCCGCATCACCAAGCCCCTCGTGGACCTGATGCTGCTCAACGCCGAAACCACGGGCGCCATCCTGCTGCGCCAGAACGCGATGATGGACGAACTGGTGCAGGCCGGCGTCGACCGCGCACGCGCAGTCGCCACCGCCAAGGACCTGGGCGAAGCAATGCGCCTGCAAACGGATTTCGGCCGTCAGGTGTTCGAAAAGCTCAGCGCTACGGGCCGCGACAACTGGAACACAGTGCGCTACGCATACGGCAAGGCGGGCAGCGTGATTAGCACTGCCGTGCAGCCCTCCAAGGCCACCTGAGCCACAGCCGACGACTGAGCAGCCCTCAACCCGGAAACCCCGCTCCCGGAGGACCGACACGATGAGTGAACATCCTCCGGGTGGCCATGCGACAAGAGGCTTGCTCGCCGCACTCGAACCGCTGCGCGCCAGTTTCGAACTGGCCAGCCTTGGCGCAAGCCTCGGCGCGCTGATGCTGGCACCTCGCGGCGACGCCCACACCGTTCTGGTCCTGCCCGGCCTTGGCGGTGGCGATGGCTCAACCACTGCGCTGCGCACCTATCTGTCCTGGCTTGGCTATCGCGCCCTTCCGTGGGAACTGGGTTCCAATCGCGGCATCAGCGCGTCGTGGCAACCGCTGACCCAGCGCGTCCACAGCATCCTGGATGCGCTGTCGGGTGACGCGACGATCAGCGTTGTAGGTTGGAGCCTGGGCGGCACTTTGGGCCTGGGGCTTTCCTACGCATTGCCGAAACGAATTCGCCGCGTGATCACCCTGGGTAGCCCGCAGATGGCGACCGATGGCCTGGCAGCGCCGTGGATCCGGGCTAGCTACCGCGCCATGAACGCTTCGCGCGTCAGCGCAAGCGACCTGCTGAATGAGTGGCCTCTGCCACAGCGCCCTGCACCGCACATCGCGATATTCAGCCGCTCTGATGCAGTTGTGCCCTGGACCCTTGCCATGGGCAACAACGATGTGGCTGAACGCATCGAGGTGCTCGGCAGTCATCTCGGTCTGGGCGTAAACCCAGCGGTGCTCTATGCCGTCGCCGACCGACTTGCGGCACGCGACCGGACACCCTTCAAGCCCCCGCTGCTGCTATCCGCGTTGTTTCCTGGCCCGGCTGCGCCTGCTGGATCGGCCAAGTGCAACGCCACAGCCTGACCACACAGCCGAACAATCGCGTTGGACCGCCGCAACGCCCCAACACCTCCGCACAATCATGGTTTCAGGCAACTGCCTTGAGGCCGGCGCTGCTCTCGGAGGCGCGACTGCCGCCGGCCAACACCCGCTCAATCGCATCGCTCTGCGCCGTATCAACGGCCTGCCCCAGGCGCTCGTTGAGCATGTTGCGGGCATCGCTCAGTGCGAGCCACGCGTTCACCCCGTTCAGCCAGAGCTGGCCAAACACCGGTACCGCTGCAAGCGCATCGAGATTCCGATCGCTATCCATGTCGCTGTCCTCCTCGGTCATCAAAGCTACTGAGACCCAACCGGGCGTATTGCCTGCGTTTACTTCAATCAAACGCTCGGCCATTAAACGGTGGGTACTTGACGAACGTGTGACCGACGAATGGCGAACTTCCACTCGACGAGCACCATGCAAAACAAATGAGCAATAGGCATGCCATGCGGAGTGCTCTCCCGCCTGATCTGAGCGTCGCCGGCTGAGCATTGATTCGCGTGGTTTTTTCGGCGTCCGAACACCGCTTGCGACCTGCTCACCACGGCGCACCGTGCACATCGTCAGTGCCACACTTAACTCGCCTGCACCGCGATCGTTCGCAGGCAAGCGCACTGGCATACACGTCGCCCCGTTTTGCGGGGTGCGAACTCTAGTGACAGGCATCCGCCAAGGCAAGGCTTCAACACAGGCCGCAGCACGGAAGCATGGACGCACCACGCGTCTCTTCTATCCCCAGCCTGCGTCGAAAGTTATCCTGCCCGGCTGAATCCGCCGCAGCCAGCAAACCTGGGTTGCGACGTAATGAAAGCCAGGAGAATCCGCGTGTCAGACCTGCAGAAATTCAACAACGCCAGCCTCGAGCAGTGGACCAAAGCAGCCGCCAAGTCCGCAGCCGGCGGCGACCTTGAAGCGCTGAACTGGGTCACTCCCGAAGGCATCACGGTAAAGCCGCTGTACACGGCGGCCGACACAGCGGACCTGCGCTACGCCAACACGCTGCCTGGCTTCGAACCCTTCATTCGTGGACCACAGGCCACCATGTACGCAGTGCGCCCCTGGACCATCCGGCAATACGCCGGTTTCTCCACCGCGCAGGAATCCAACGCCTTCTATCTCCGTTCACTCAAAGCCGGTGGGCAAGGCGTGTCGGTGGCGTTCGACCTGGCCACCCATCGTGGCTACGATTCGGATCACCCACGTGTGACCGGCGATGTGGGCAAGGCCGGCGTCGCGATCGACTCCGTTGAGGACATGAAGATTCTGTTCGACGGCATTCCGCTGCAGGACGTCAGCGTGTCCATGACGATGAACGGCGCCGTACTGCCTGTGCTGGCCGGCTACATCGTGGCTGCCGAGGAACAGGGCGTCACGCAGGACAAGCTTGCCGGCACCATTCAGAACGACATTCTGAAAGAGTTCATGGTGCGCAACACCTATATCTATCCGCCAGAGCCATCGATGCGCATCGTGGCGGACATCATTGAATTCACGGCAAAGCACATGCCGAAGTTCAATTCGATTTCGATCTCCGGCTATCACATGCAGGAAGCCGGCGCGAACCAGGCGCTCGAACTCGCCTTCACGCTGGCCGACGGCCAGGAGTACGTGCGCACCGCACTCACCAAGGGCCTGGATGTCGACGACTTCGCGGGTCGCCTGTCATTCTTCTGGGCGATCGGCATGAACTTCTATCTTGAGATCGCCAAGATGCGCGCGGCGCGCCTGCTCTGGACGCGCATCATGAAAGGCTTCAACGCGAAAAACGCCAAGAGCCTGATGCTGCGCACGCATTGTCAGACGTCTGGCTGGAGCCTCACCGAACAGGATCCGTACAACAACGTGGTGCGCACCACCATCGAAGCCATGGCCGCCGTGTTTGGCGGTACGCAGTCGCTGCATACCAATTCGTTCGACGAGGCCATTGCGCTGCCCACCGAGACCTCGTCGCGCATCGCCCGCAACACGCAGCTGATCATTCAGGAAGAAACGCACATCACCAGCGTGGTCGACCCCTGGGCCGGCAGCTACATGATGGAGAAGCTCACGCAGGACATGGCCGACGCCGCCTGGGCCATCATCGAAGAAGTGCAGGCGATGGGCGGCATGACCCGTGCCGTCGATTCCGGCTGGGCCAAACTGAAGATCGAAGCCAGCGCCGCCGAGAAGCAGGCGCGCATCGACTCCGGCAAAGACGTCATTGTCGGCGTGAACAAATACAAACTCGCAACGCAGGACAAGGTCGACATTCTCAACATCGACAATATCCGCGTACGCGACGAACAGATTGCGCGACTGCAGCAGATTCGCGCCAGCCGTGACACCGCGCAAGTACAGCAGGCGCTGGATGCATTGACCCAGGCTGCGCACGACGGCACTGGCAACCTGCTCGCATTGACCGTGGCGGCGATGCGCCTGCGTGCCACCGTTGGCGAAGTCAGCGATGCGCTGGAGAAGATCTACGGCCGTCATCGCGCAGACATTCAGAAGGTCACCGGCGTATACGCGGCTGCGTACGACTCCGCCGAAGGCTGGGACAAGCTGAAGACCGAGATCAGCGCGTTCGCTGATACAGAAGGTCGCCGTCCGCGCGTCATGATTGCGAAGCTGGGCCAGGACGGTCACGACCGCGGCGCCAAAGTCGTTGCCACCGCCTTTGCAGACCTCGGCTACGACGTCGACATCGGACCGCTGTTCCAGACCCCCGAAGAGTGCGCGCGGCAGGCCATCGAAAACGATGTGCACGCAGTGGGCGTGAGCACCCTCGCGGCCGGCCACAAAACGCTGGTGCCCGCCATCATTGAAGCGCTGCGCCAGCAGGGCAGCGACGACATCATTGTGTTCGTGGGCGGCGTGATCCCGCAGCAGGACTACGAGTTCCTGTACGACGCAGGCGTCAAAGGCATCTACGGGCCCGGCACGCCGATTCCGGTCAGCGCCAAGGACGTGCTGGAGCAGATTCGCGCAGCGCGCGCGGCCTGAACCCCGCACGCGAACAGCCCGATGACGAGCGCCACGGCGAGCCAGATGGAAGTACTCGAACAGCCCGATGCCGCGCTGGTGCAGGCCCTGCTGGGCACGCTGCCAGATGCGCAGCGACGTGCGCTCGCCAAGACCATCACGTTGCTGGAATCGACGCGCGTCGATCATCGTGCGCGCGCCGATCGCGTACTGAACAGCCTGCTGCCGCATACCGGGAACGCATTCCGGCTGGGCATCTCCGGCGTGCCGGGCGTCGGCAAGTCAACCTTCATTGAGTTGTTGGGGCTGTTCCTGATCGACGCCGGGCATCGCGTGGCAGTACTGGCCGTCGACCCATCGTCCAGCGTTTCAGGTGGCTCGATTCTGGGCGACAAGACCCGCATGGAACATCTGTCCGTGCACCCGCAAGCCTACATTCGCCCAAGCCCTGCCAGCGGCACGCTGGGCGGCGTTGCAGAGAAGACGCGTGAATCGGTGCTGGTGTGCGAGGCCGCGGGTTACGACATTGTGATTGTCGAAACCGTGGGCGTAGGCCAGAGCGAGATCGCTGTGGCGGGCATGACCGACATGTTCGTGCTGCTGCAGTTGCCGAACGCCGGTGATGATCTTCAGGCCATCAAGAAGGGCGTGATGGAACTGGCGGACCTTGTCGTCATCAACAAGGCCGACATCGACCAGGCCGCAGCAATCCGCGCACGCGCGCAGATCACCAGCGCATTGCGGCTGTTCGGACTGCACGGCAATCCCGAGCACCGCCACCACGACGAAACCATCTGGCACCCGGAAGTTGTGCAGCTGAGCGCGCTGAAGCCCATTCCGGGCCAGGGCCTGCCGGAGTTCTGGCAGGCCGTGCAGACGTTTCGAAGCAAACAAACCGCGAACGGTCGACTGACCGCGCGGCGGCACGCGCAGGACGAAGCCTGGATGTGGGAGCGCATCGACGCCGGGCTTAAGGCGCGCTTCAAGCAACATCCGCAGGTGCAGGCCAGCCTGCCTGCCGTGACAGAAGCCGTGCACGCCGGCCAGCTTGCGGCATCGGTCGCAGCGCGCAGGCTGCTCAGTCTCATGTAGTAGTCCACGCGGACGCAGACCCGCGAACACCCACACCAGCAGCAACCCACGATCGCCAGATTCAACGCACTCACAGGAGATTCCCCGCGTGCAGGACATCATCGAACAACTCGCCAACAAGCGCGCAGCGGCGCTGCTGGGGGGCGGTGACCGCCGCATCCAGCAGCAGCACATGAAAGGCAAGCTCACGGCGCGTGAACGGCTTGAGCTGCTGCTGGACGAGGGCAGCTTCGAAGAGTGGGACATGCTGGTCGAACACCGTTGCGTCGACTTCGGCATGGAGGAAACCAAGATACCGGGCGATGGCGTGGTCACCGGCTACGGCATGATCAATGGCCGCCTGGTGTTCGTGTTCAGTCAGGACTTCACCGTGTTTGGCGGCGCCTTGTCCGAAGCGCACGCCGAGAAGATCTGCAAGGTCATGAAGCAGGCCATGAAGGTCGGCGCGCCCGTGATCGGCATCAACGATTCCGGCGGCGCGCGCATTCAGGAAGGTGTGGCATCGCTGGGCGGCTATGCCGACGTGTTTCAGCTGAACGTGCTGGCATCGGGCGTGGTGCCGCAGATCAGCATGATCATGGGGCCTTGTGCCGGCGGAGCGGTGTACTCGCCGGCCATCACCGACTTCATCTTCATGGTGAAGGACAGCTCGTACATGTTCGTCACCGGACCGGACGTCGTGCGCACCGTGACGCGCGAAGAAGTCACTGCCGAGCAACTTGGCGGCGCGGGGCCACATACCACCAAGAGCGGTGTGGCCGACCTCGCTTTCGACAACGATGTCGAAGCCATCCTCATGCTGCGCCGCTTCTACAACTACCTGCCACTGAACAATCGCGAGAAGGCGCCTACCCGGCCCAGCGGCGACCCGGCCGACCGCCTGGACATGTCGCTCGATACGCTGGTACCGGAAAACCCGAACAAGCCCTACGACATGAAGGAGCTCATCACCAAGGTCGTCGACGATGGTGACTTCTTCGAACTGCAACCGGAATTTGCACAGAACATCGTGATCGGCTTCGCCCGCATGGACGGCAGCAGCGTCGGCATCGTGGCCAACAATCCGCAGGTCCTGGCAGGCAGTCTCGACATCAAGAGCAGTACCAAGGCCGCACGCTTCGTACGTTTCTGCGACGCCTTCAACATCCCCGTGATCACCTTCGTCGACGTACCCGGTTTCATGCCCGGCACCAGTCAGGAACACGGCGGCATCATCAAGCACGGCGCCAAGCTGCTGTATGCCTATGCCGAGTGCACCGTGCCGAAGGTCACCGTCATCACACGCAAAGCCTATGGCGGTGCGTATGACGTGATGTCGTCCAAGCACCTGCGCGGCGATGCCAACTTTGCCTGGCCGCGCGCAGAGATTGCTGTGATGGGCGCCAAGGGCGCAGTGGAGATCATCTTCCGCACCGACATGAACGACCCCGACAAACTGGCCGCGCGGGAAGCCGAATACAAAGCGCGTTTTGCCAATCCGTTCATCGCCGGCGCGCGCGGCTATATCGACGACGTGATCCAGCCACACGCAACCCGCAAGCGCATCTGTCGCTCGCTGGCCATGCTGGCCAACAAGAAACTCGAAAACCCGTGGCGCAAGCACGGCAACATTCCGCTCTGATCTGCCAAAAGAAGAAAAGCAGGACGCCGAGGAAGACACGCAATGTTCAAGAAGATCCTGATCGCCAACCGGGGTGAGATCGCCTGCCGCGTCATCAAGACTGCGCGGCGCATGGGCATCGCCACGGTTGCGGTGTACTCCGAAGCAGATCGCGATGCGCGGCATGTGCAACTGGCGGACGAAGCCGTGCTGCTGGGCGCGGCGCCATCGCGCGAGTCGTATCTTGCAGCCGACAAGATCATCAACGCGGCCAAGCAACGCGGCGCAGAAGCCATTCATCCTGGCTATGGCTTCCTGTCTGAGAACGAAGCCTTCGCCAGGCGCGTCGAAGAAGAAGGCCTCGTCTTCATCGGCCCGAAGCACTATTCCATTGCGGCGATGGGCGACAAGATCGCCTCGAAGAAGCTGGCAGGCGATGCAAAGGTCAACACGATTCCTGGCTGGAACAGTGCAATCGAAGCCGCCGAAGATGCAGTCAGGATCGCTCGCGACATCGGCTACCCGGTGATGATCAAAGCCAGCGCGGGCGGCGGCGGCAAAGGTCTGCGCGTGGCCTGGAACGACAAGGAAGCCTTCGAGGGTTTCACCTCCTGCCGCAACGAGGCGCGCAACAGCTTCGGCGATGACCGCGTGTTCATCGAGAAGTTCGTACAGGAACCGCGGCACATCGAGATTCAGGTGTTGGGCGATGCTCACGGCAACGTGGTGTACCTGTTTGAACGCGAGTGTTCGATTCAACGCCGGCACCAGAAGGTCATCGAAGAAGCGCCCTCGCCTTTCATCACGGAAGCGACACGCCAGGCCATGGGCGCGCAGGCGGTGGCGTTGGCCAAGGCCGTGAACTACCAGAGCGCCGGCACGGTCGAGTTCGTCGTGGGCAAGGACCAGAGCTTCTACTTTCTGGAAATGAACACGCGCCTGCAGGTCGAACACCCGGTGACCGAGTGCATCACCGGGCTTGATCTGGTGGAGCAGATGATTCGGGTGGCGGCGGGCGAGCCGCTGGCGTTCACCCAGGCACAACTGATGCGCAAGGGCTGGGCGATCGAATGCCGCATCAATGCCGAAGATCCGTTCCGTAACTTCCTGCCGTCTACCGGCCGGCTGGTGCGCTATCAACCACCACCGCAAACCATGGAAGCATCGCTGCCAGTGCCAGCCGACGGCGGCATTCGCGTGGACACAGGCGTGTACGACGGCGGCGAGATCCCCATCTTCTACGACTCGATGATTGCCAAGCTCATCGCCTACGGCACCGATCGCAATGACGCGATCGCGAAGATGCGCGCCGCTCTGAACGCGTTCGTCATCCGTGGTGTGTCGAGCAACATTCCGTTCCAAGCGGCGCTGCTTGCACACAAGCGCTTCGTCGCAGGCGACTTCAACACAGGCTTCATCGCCGAGCACTACAGCGAAGGTTTTCGCGCAGAAGATGTGCCGCACGATGATCCGCTGTTCCTGGTGGCGCTGGCTGCATTCGTGCACCGCAAGGCGCGTGCACGGGCCGCGGGCATCAGCGGCCAGATGGCCGGTCATGGCGTGAAGAACGATCCCGACATGGTGGTTGTCGTGCTGGGCGTCAAGGGTGAACACCACTATCACGACGTGCATGTCACCGAGTTCGATTCGGCTGTGCAGTCCGATGGCACCAGCGCAGCCCATGCAGAAGTGCGCATCGGCGACGTTACGTACCAAATTCACAGCCCGACCCAGCTTGGCGAGATTCGCGTCGTGGGTACCTGCAACGGCGAAGCCTTTGCCGCACAGGTTGAACGCGGCAGCGCCAAGCAACCGTTGGCGATCCGGGTAGCGCACAACGGCCTGGCCATCGATGCTCTGGTGCTGTTGCCGCGTGCTGCCGAACTGCTTCGCCTGATGCCTTACAAAGCGCCACCGGACATGGGCAAGTTTCT
>CAMAVY010000061.1 GCA_945861675.1 Klebsiella pneumoniae
TCGCCGCCTCGCAAACGAAAGACGGCGACACTAGGGGTTACCCGCTCACACGTACCGACATGGGCCGGAATCACGTACCGACATGGATCGGAACCGCGTACCGACATGGACCAGAACCGCGTACCGACATGCGCCGGAATACGCAGGAATGCGCACAGCGCGGCCATATCCACCGGCGGCGGCGGTAGATCAAGCGGGATGACTGCATAGTCTTCGTACATGTGTCTGCGCCTTACTGGTAGACCGCACTCGCGCCCGCATCAGACACGGGCCCCGGTTCAGCAAGCCGTATTGCGTGCGTTGCATAGCGTTCCAGCGAACTGCCAAGCAGCCGCGTATGGCGTTGATGATCGAGCGTGCCCGAGACCGCTGCGGTTGCCTTGAAGCGGCCCGGGTTGTAGTCTGCGGCGTGGTAGCAGGTGGTCGCGGCCAGCGCAAAGGATGTGACGCCATCCGGCAATCGAACGTAACGACGTTCGTCCTGCGGATGCCGCTGCACATACAGCGACGACGTGCGACTGTCCTGTTCGACGGGTTCAGCGAACAACACGTGGCAGTACATCGGTTCGAACTGTCGATAAGCCTCATACGTCTGCACGGCGCTCGCGCCTCCGAAGAGGTCGAGATGCAGCGGCACTTCTGCGGTCTGAACCAGAAATGTCACGACCTCGAGCGTCGTAAACGGAAAACCCTCGAACCACGCCACCAGCTCGGGAGATTGCGCGGCAAACGCCGGGTCCCAGTCGTAGTCGAGCCCGGGCACGTTGAACACGAAGCGCGGATCGCAGCAGTGCAACAGCACGCGGCCATCGACCACAGGCTTGCGCGCATGAAACAGCGTGAAGCGCACGCGCCCGTCCTGGAAGTGGCAGCCATCGCAGGTCGACTGCAGCATCCGCATCAACGCCTGCATGTCCACCGGTGGCGCTGCAACGGCGAGTGGAATCATGGCCCAGTCTTCAAACATGGCGCGCAAGCCCTGCGACCCGGCTGCGCTGATGCGTGGCCAACGTCGGCGCTCGTGCCGCGATCTGGCGCAACTCGGCCGTGGGTCGCTCCAACCACTGCTCCCATCTCTGCTCATTGCCAGCCTGTGCACTGCGCACGATCAGCGGCGTGCGGCCCACGCGCGGCAAGGCGTCGTAGAGGTATGCGTAGGAAGCTGCTTCCTCGCGCGAGGTCGGCCGCGCGCCGCGGCTCGCCGAATAGCCCAGATCAAGACTCCAGCGCACTTGGCCACTCTGATTGAGCTGACTCGAATGAAAGGTGAAGTTGCCGAGCAACAACACATCACCGCGTTGCATCGGCATTGCCACTGGCTGACCACGTTGTTCAACCTCGCAGGCTGTCGGGCGGAAGTTCATGTCTGCGCCGCGCACTGCATCCTGCAATCCCCAGCGGTGGCTGCCAGGCACTACCCACAGGCAACCGTTTTCCGTGTCCGCGTCCACCAGCGGCACCCACGCCGTCACCACGTGCATGTGTTGGCTGGGTACACCGTAGTACTGCGTGTCCTGATGCCACGGGAATGCCGTCGGTGCGTCGCCAGGCAGTTTCGGCGTCAGCTGAAAGTCGCCGTGAAACGTGATCTCAGGGCCGAGAATCGTCTCGATCGCCGCCAGCATCCTGGGCGCGCGCACCAACGCGTGCATGGCGCGGCAGAACAGAAACGAATGCTACTTGCGCAGCGACACGTCAGCGCTTGTGCAGACTGCAGCAAGGCGGCGTTCAAATGGCTGTTCTGGATATGCGTGCCTGGCTTTGCCCGCCGCAACAAGGTCGTTGGCGAAGCGATCTACGTAACGCTCGATTACCGCCTGCGGCGGCGCAAGCAGTTCGTCAGGGAGCGCCTGCCTGAGCAGCAGAAAACCATCGCGCTCATAGCTTGCATTCATCAGACGTGCCTTCTGGCTTGCCACGCGTGCGCGAGCGCATCGGACTCCGTAGCAAGATCCACCGCTGGGGCAAACGGCGCGCTGAACACTTCGTCAGGATGCAGTTGCGCAAGCGCGCCGTCTGCATCGGTGACCACATGTTCGAGCAGGGCAGGCCAGGACGCGATACGGGCCGCGAACGCAGCATCATCTGGCTCAATGTTGACGGGCGGCATGAACAGTGTGTGCAGCGGAGACAGCAGGTCGTAGAAGCGCTTGAAGGCGCCAATGCGCAACCAGAATACGCGCGGCATTTGCCCGATCTCCATCGGCGCCGTCACAAGAGCCGCGGGCGCATCGTCGCGCCATGTGCGCGCAAGCGCCTGCGCAAGCAGATCGAAGCGCGCCGCGCGCGAACGCGGTGTGCCTGCGAAGTAGTGCGTGTCGTAGTAGGCCGGCTGCAGGATGATCGCGCCTTGCCCCGGATCCAGCACCAGCCGGCGCAGCACGAGCTTCTGCGCGAGCGCACTCTGCAGCCCGTCCGAAACGTCGTAGTCGACGGCCGCCAGCACGGCTTCCACAGCGGAAATGCCTGGCATGACGCTGACTGTCAGGCCCGCATCGCGCGCCGCGTCGAGGATCCCTTGCGTCACGAGATCCACGACGAGTGCGCTACCGGGGTGCAACACGACCACGCCACTGTGGTTGCGTGCGGCAGCGACCACGCGCGCGGCCATACGCTGATACATGTGTGGTCGGTACATGCCCGGTACGTACTCGTTGTCTTCTTCGAACGCGATTGGCGCAGCGCTGTTGATCGAGCGGATGTGGTCGCGCATCCCGGCGTTGTACACAGAACAGAAGATGGCCTGCGCCGACGCGAGGGCATGCTCGGCTTCGCGCGTGAGCTGCCAGCTGCTGCGGATGCCGGCGCCGATGATCACGATGTCGAACTGCATGCAGGCACGCATGTCTGGCGAGTTCGATGCTTTTGCTGAGACAGGTGCCATTGCTGAGACAGGCGCCATTGCGCCCACGCGTTCGTAATCAATAGCGCTCATTGCGCGCTGCAGCCATTCGGCGGCGCAAGTTGATCGGCGAAGCTCAAGTCGGCCTCCGCTGCGCGTCGACGCTCATGCAGCCAGTCGTTGAAAATCACATCAGAGACGAACGCGCGCATCGCCGGGTTCAACGCCGCGCGCTGAATGTCCTCCACGCGGATCACCTCGAATCCAGCGCTCGAACGGATCGGCCCAATCGTTGCCCCTGCGTTGGCGAGAAACACGGCCTTTGCCACGGCCGGGTCCATGGCCATGCGCCGCACATAGCCCACGTGCCCGCCAACTGCGTGGGCACGCGCATCGATCGTGAATCTGCGCGCCAGCGCTGCGAAATTTGCGCCCGGTTGGGCAAGGGCCTCGAGGATGTCGCGCGCAACCTCCTCGTTCTCAAGCACGATCGATGCGATGCAGGCTGCATCGAGATCTGCGCGGTTGCGGATGAAGTAGTCGTCGATCTGCGGTGCGCAGATCTGCTGTCGCAGCTTGCGTGTCGTTACGCGCCGCCAGAGAAACTGCTCGAAATCGTCCGTCGACATGTGTTGCTGGCGCAGCCATCGTTGCGTATCTGCTGCGCGCAGCAGCCCCATGTTCTGCCTGCGCGCGTTGGCCTCGGCCTGCAACTCGGCGACATCTGCGGCGAGCCCTGCTTCACGAACGGCCACGTGGATCAGCAGGTCATCGACGGCAGCGCGAAACGCATCCAGCCTGCCGCCGACCTTGAGCGTGTACAGCAGATCGTTGAGCGAGACGGTGTGCCCGGCAACCCGCGCGCCAGGCACTGTGATCAACGCATGGTCGTTGGCCATACAGCGTGCTCCGGCGCATTGCTTTCGGGGCGACAGGATTGGCGGGCGTTACAGGCGATCAGCCGCGCACGAATGCCACGCCACCAATACCGCCGGGCGCGGGGTTGAGCGCGCCGGGCTTGGTCAGATTCGGCTTCTGCAGCGTGACCTTCAGATCCAACGGCGACCCGGTTTTGGGCAGGAGGTCGGCACCGCCCGTGGCCCGCTCGAGTTCGGCGTCCGAGAGCTCAGCCGCTTTGTCGGCGCCTGGAAGGTCGTCAATCTTGATGTTGGTCATCGCTGTCTCCTAGGCTGTGAATGGTGTTGGTCGAGCGCAAAGGAGATCGACCGCAACAAGACGGATGCTCTGCGCAACAGCGCGGTGCGTGCATCGGCCAGATGGGCTAGGCCTTGCTGTCCGTGCGGCCCTTGCGGCCCTTGCTGCCCTTGCTGCCCTTGTTGCCCTTGCTGCATAGGTCCAGGCGCAGGACTTCCTGCGCTCGCCAGAGTGGGACATGATCGCGGCCCATTGCGCCATTGGCCTTCGCGGGCCCGGTTGCATTGACTGCTTCGATCTACTGCCGGCCGCAGAACGCCGCAACAACTTCAACCGATGTTTCAGGGGAACCCATGGCAAGCAAAGATCTCGTCCTGACCAATGCCCGAGTCTTTACGGCCAAGGACGAGTCCGTCGTTGAGGCCGGCGCCGTGTGGGTATCCGGCAATGTCATTCGCTATGCAGGTCCGCAGGCACAGTTGCCCGCTGCGGCCGCGAATGGCGAGCGCATCGATGTGGGTGGCAAGTTCGTCATGCCGGGCATGACAGAGACCCACGCGCATCTGTCGTTTGCCGATGCCAGCCCATTCGCAATCGGCGCAACGACGGTTGAGGACGCGACCATCACCGCGGTGCGCAACGCAGCGTTGATGCTTGCGGCAGGCTTCACGTCGGCGGTGAGCTTCGGGTCGACCTACAAGATCGATGTGGCGTTGCGCGAGGCGATCAATTCGGGGCGCATCAAGGGTCCACGCCTGCTCGCCGCTGGCCGCGATCTGGGTGCAACTGCCAGCAACGTCGACTCGCCCGGCGGCCTCAGCCAGATTGCCGATGGCCCATGGGCGCTGCGCCAGGCAGTGCGCGAACAACGCAAGCTGCGCGTCGATATCGTCAAGATCTTCATCGATGGCGAAGCCATCAACCCGGTCAACCCGCCGGGTGAACTGTCGTTCACCGACGAAGAAGTGCTGGCAGTGGTCGAGGAGGCGCACCGCCGCAAGCTGCGCGTGGCCTGTCACGCGCGTTCTGCGGCTGCCGTCAAACAAGCCGTGCGCGCAGGCGTTGATCTGATCGGGCATGCCAACTATCTGGATGACGAAGCCGTGGCATTGCTGGCGCAGCACCGCGACCGCATCTTCGTTGGGCCGGCGATTGCCTGGGAGGTGCAGTACGTTGCGCAGTGCGAGAGCCTTGGCGTGTCGAAGGCCACGGTGCGCAAGCAAGGCTATGAAGCCGAGATCGACGCAACCATCACCACCGTGGCGAAGCTGCGTGCAGCGGGTGTGCGGCTGGTGGTCGGCGGGGACTACGGCATCAGCATTGCGCCGCACGGCACCTATGCTAAGGATCTGGAGTACTTCGTCGATCTGTTCGGCATGCGCCCTGCGGAAGCGCTGATCTGCGCGACGCGCAATGGTGGTCAGGCGTTCGATCCAGGCGGCAGTGTGGGCACGTTGGCGGAAGGCTCGCTGGCTGATCTCGTCGTGGTCGACGGCGATCCGCTGACCGACATTCGTGTGCTGCAGGACCACGCGCGATTGAAGGTGATGAAAGACGGGCAATGGTGCTGACCGGCCTGATTGAGGCAGGCGCCAACGCTCACGCTGGTTAGGCGCTGGGTTCGGGCACGTGCCGGTCGCCCTCAAGATGATCGAGTTCGGGATCGCGCACGAGCGCGCCTGACGGTGTTGGCGCGCATGCCGCAGTCGCCTTCGCGGCGGGGGGGTACACCACGGTGGCGTCGCTGCGCGACCCGCAGCGACGCGCCAGGCTTGATGGACTGGCGGCGTCCAAGGGCGTCACGCTGGACGTGCAGCCGAAGGTCGTCGACTACACCGGCAACAACGTGGTGGATGCGTTTGCGGCGCGTCTTGGGCAAGGCAAGTGAATTCACCCCTGAAGGGGGATGCGGCTGCGTGCTGATTGCGCCGTCCATGGCGTGGCGAACTCAACCGTGTACGTATGCCGTGAGCCCTGCATGCAATGCATCGAAGACTGTGCGGTAGCGTGCCGCGGTGCGCAGGTCCTCGTGCATCACGATCCAGGTATCGAGACTGAGCTGCACCGCGCCCGGAAGCACTTCTACCAATGCAGGATCGCGTGCGGCCAGCGGACGTTGCATCAAGCCGATGCCAACGCCCGCGCGCCACGCAGCGGTATGCGCGACCTGGCTGTCAGCGCGAAAGGCGGCGCGCTCAGCGGCGATATCGGGCAGTCGTGCACGCAGTGCGCGCACCGACGGTGTATCGCGATCCGTGCCAATCAACGCATGGTCGCGCAGCTGATCGACGGTAGTGGGCACGCCGCGTGCCGCCAAATAGTCGCGATGCGCAAACAGCGCCAGCGGAATTGCACCGACCCGCCGGGCCACCAGCGCCTGTTGGGTCGGCGCGATCATGCGCACCGCGATGTCGGCGCGGCGTTGCAGCAGGTCGTCGACTTCGTTTGACAGCGTGAGTTCGATTTCCAGGCGCGGGTGCTGTGCCATCAGCGTCGCGAGCAGAGGTGGCAACACTTCGATGCCGATCACCTCGCTTGCGCTGATGCGCACGCTGCCTGCGATGTCGTCGCTTGGATCGTCTGCCGCACGCAGCAGGGCTGCGGCGGCTGCTTCAAGCGCTTCTGCGTAGGGGCGCAGCGCGTGGGCTGCGTCGATGGGTGCAACACCGCGCTGGGTGCGCACGAACAGTGGCCGTCCGAGCGCGGCCTCGAGTTCGTCGATGTGCCGCGCTACGGTTGGCTGTGTCAGACCGAGCTCGCGCGCCGCAGCCGCCAGCGAGCCGCCGCGCAGTACGGCCAGCAGTGTGCGGTACAGATCCCAGGCGGGTGGCTGACGGTTCATCCCGGTCTGTTCGCTCCGGTGGGTTGATTGTGTGAAGTCCGCGATCCGGCGGCCCGAACGGCTGGCGACGAGTACGGCGATTCTCGTTGAGCTGCGATTCGCTTATGCGTGTTTCTGACGCGCCGGCGGTACGGCAGTGTGCATGCCTTAGCTATCGGTCCTGAGCAAAGCGACGGGCCAACCACGATGAACGACACGACGAATCTCCGCGATCAGCGCAACGCGCTGCGAAGCCGCCGCGCGCTGGTACTCGGCGCGACCGGCGGCATCGGCGGCGAGCTCGCGCGCGGTCTGCTTGCGCGTGGCTGGCAGGTCCGCGCGCTGCATCGCGGCGCGACACATCCCGCGCACTGGGCACGCGCGATTGAATGGCGTCGTGGCGATGCGATGAACGCAGCCGATGTGGCGGCGGCCGCCGAGGGCGTCGAGCTCGTGGTGCATGCAGTGAACCCGCCTGGCTACCGTCGTTGGGCGGAACTCGTGCTGCCCATGGTCGACAACAGCATCGCCGCGGCCGAGCGTGTGGGCGCGCGCATTCTGTTGCCGGGCACCGTGTACAACTACGCGCCCGATGACTTCGGTGGCTCTGCGATCGCGGAGGACGCGCCGCAGCGCGCCAGCACACGCAAGGGCGCAATTCGTGTGGAAATGGAAGCGCGGCTGGCCGCAGCGGCGGCGCGCGGTGTGCCGGTGTTGATCCTGCGCGCCGGTGATTACTTCGGCGTTGGTACGCCCAACAGCTGGTTCGCCAGCACATTGGTGAAGCCGGGGCGGCCGGTGGGTTCGATCATCTATCCGGGTGCGCGCGGCGTCGGACACCAATGGGCATATTTGCCTGATGTCGCCGAGACGGCCATGCGACTACTTGATCGGTCAGAGGCGCTGCCAACATTTGCGCGCTTCCACCTGGACGGCCATTGGGATGCAGACGGCAGCGCAATGCTGGACGCCATCCAGCGTGTGGTTGGCCAGCGCTCGGTGTTTCGATTGCCCTGGTCGCTGGTACGGGCTACCGCGCCGGTGGTGCCGTTGTGTCGTGAGCTGAGCGAGATGCGCTACCTCTGGCGTCAGCCGCTGCGTCTGAGTAATGCAGCGCTGGTCGCGGAACTCGGGGCGGAACCACATACGCCGCTGGATGAGGCCGTCCGTGCCACGCTCGTTGGATTGGGCTGTGTGCCTGCAGCGGCGATGCTTGCGCAGCGATCCGATGCCACTGTTTGACCAGTAGCGTGGCGCGTCCATGCGCGCCACGCGTGCCGAGTTGCGGGCGTTCAGCGCCGCATAGTCAGTCGATGCCGAGACGCTTGAGTTCCTGCGGCATACGCTGAGCATCGGCTTCAAGCAGCGGCCCGCGCTCATCTTCAGTGAGTTGGCCGGCCGAGTCTTTGGCCATCTTGTCGCTGTCCAGCTCGATGAACTTCACCGGCACGATTTCCACGATGACCCGCAGCGGCGAGTCCAGCCGTTCTTCGAACGCTTTGGCCTGTAATTCCGCCTCGGGTGTCATCGGACCACCGTTGCGACCGTAGGGACCGCGCGCCAGCGCCGGATAGAACCAACGCTTGGTGGCTTCATCGTCGTGAATGATTGCGCGGCCTTTGATGGTGATTGCGCCATTCGGGCCATCCGGCGCAGCAATGCCGCTGACAACGACTGAACAGCGCGGATCCCGGCGCAGTGCCGAGATGCGATGACGATGCGAACCGCAGGTGATCCAGGCTCGCCCTTCGTGCCAGACGAACGCGTGCACAACGCCCACCGCCCAGCCGTCTTTGGTGGTCCAGTTGAATACGCATTCACGGGCTTTGCGAAGCAGCTCCTCGCGCTTCTCCGGTGCAAATGGATAGATCGAGACCTGCTCGTGGTCTTTGGTGGACATTGTTTCTCTCCTGCTTGTGAAGGTTTGTGACGTTGAGTTGATGAAAGTCGTGCGGTCGAATCAATCAGGTTGCGCTGGGTTTTGAACTCAGGCGTTCAACCACTTTTCCAGCAGACGATGGTGCCAGCGGACCTTGATGTCCTGGTAGTTGCCGATCGTAAGGTGGCCCGGCGGCTTCGCGGCCTTCATGCCACGCTGTACACGGGCAACGTTTTCCACGTCCTGATTGAAGATGCTGCCGAAGTGCTCGTCTGGCCCCAACCACTTGATCTTCGCAGCGGGTGGACGCGCCTGACCTTCGGGCAAGCTCACCATCATCATGATCTCGAAGATGCACTTGTCCGGGTCGTGGCCATAGGGTCGATAGCGATAGAAGATCGGCCCAGGCCAGGGCGAGATGTTGGGAAAGATGTGGTACTGGATGGCCGACGTCAGCTCCATGTCTGTCGGTGGTGAGCCCACGAAGCCGTGGCTGCCGCGCGCCCGCGCAGCATCTGCAAGCAGCTTGCGTGTGGTGATGCCGTCCGGAAGATCATCGACACTGCCCGCCATCTTCTGCGCGCCCATCTCGCTGACGGATTCGCCGCGAAAGAACATCTCTTCAATCAGCTCGCGTTCGCTGAGCTCGTAGGGCAAGTTCGGATTCGGCATGGGCGGCGCCATGGTCATGCGACTCCAGTTCGCATCGCCGTCGTTGTAGATGTTGTACTCAGTATTCGAGCCGTCGCCACCAAGCAGTCCGATGCTCATCTGTGGATGCGTTGCCAGCACGTGGAACGCTTCCATGAATGCTTCCTGGGCAATCTTCCAGTTGCAGTCGATCACCTTCGCGGTGTGGGTCGCCTTCCAGCGCGTTGCAAATGGCCAGCGCTCGAAGTGCCTGGTGATGTCGCCGAGAAATTGCAGCAGCGGCTCGGCGTTGTCGTCGATGTTGATGAAGACCAGGCCGTCCCAGACTTCGCAGCGGACGCTGGGCAGGCAGAACTTCTGCTTGTCGACGTGCGGAAAATCGAACTCGATGGAGGGTGGGATCTGCTTGAGCGAACCGTCTAGGTTCCAGGTGAGGCCATGGAACGGGCAGCGAAACTCCGGCGAATTGGCGGGCTCGGACTGGTTGTCACACAGCTGCCGGCCGCGATGCAGGCACGAGTTGTAGAACGCCTTGATCTCGTTCGGCGCGGTGCGCACGATGATGAAAGACCAGTCGACGATGTCGTACACGATGTGATCGCCGACGGCCGGGATGTCCTGCTCGAAGCAGGCGAGTTGCCACACCTTTGCCCAGAGCTTTTCAATCTCGCGCTCGGCCCACTCCTTGGAGATGTAGTGCTCGCGCGGCAGTGGCTCGGAGCCGAGGTAGGTGAACTCTGCGTGGCGAAGTTGCCACGGTACCTCGACCGTTTCTTCGTCGAGCAGTTGTTGAACCTGGATGCCGCGCGAACGCGCATACCCGGCTGCAGGCTTGTTGTCGGCCATGTGTGTGTCCCTCGTTTCGTTGTGCTGAGTAATCGTGAATTGAATCGCGTTGAAGCAAACCTGGGTCGTGACTGCTCGGCGCGTCAGGGTTCGCTGTGCGGGTGCAGCTTCCGCACCCCGATCTTGCGCAAGCGCACGTCACCGCTGACCTTGGTCTGACAGGCCAGGCGCCAACATTGGCCGCTGCCTGGTAGGGTGCTTGGTAGTGTGCTGGCGACGACGCGCAGGCTCATTTCCTCACGCGCCTGCATGGGTGACAGACGTTCCTGCCCCGCCAATATCAGCGCCACGCAGGTACCGCACGAACCCTGGCCGCCACAGATTGTTGGCCAGCTGTAGCCATTGCGCAGGGCACCCGCCATTACCGTTTCGTCGGCGTGAATTTCGAACGAGACCCGCGAAGGCTCAACGTCGATCTTCACCCGCGGCGTCGAGACAGTGCGCCAAGTGATGTCGCGCCCTCAGCCGTCTTGCCGCCAAGGTGCCCGATCATGTGGTGATCGGCGTAGGTCAGCTCACCCGACAGCCATTTCGCGTCGGGGGTGAAGATGCCCGCGCGGCCGGTCTTCGGGTCGCTGACCTTGACCTGGCCGTCTTCCGTGGATTCGTAGATGTAGCCGCTGTAGGCGTGACGAAGACGCATGTTTCCCCCAACAAACTGACTGGTTGTCTGAACCGATTGCTTGGACCGGTTGCTTGAAAAAAAGAGCTGTTGGTCCGGACTGCGCATCGGCACAGGCGCACCGCAGCCTCCCCCGCGGTGCTTTGTAACGCTTCGATTCATGAATATCTACGCGCGGTCACCGTGTTTCTCGTTCCTGAGCCGCGCAGCATGGTGCGGCCTTGAGTGCTGCGGCGTGCGCGCCCACCATCGGCGTTCACCAATTTCCACGGGAGCGCACATGACACGACTGGCCGGCAAAACCGCATTGATCACCGGCGCCGCGCGCGGGTTGGGCGCGCAGATCGCGCGGCGTTTTCACGAGCATGGCGCCCACGTCATCATCAATGACCTCAATCTGGCCGCGGCGAAAGCCACGGCGCAGACACTGCAGGGCGATGCAGTGGCGTGCGATGTCAGCAACTCGGCATCGGTGCGCGCAATGTTTGCCGAGGTTGCGGCGCTGACGCCGAAACTCGACATTCTTGTGAACAACGCTGGCATCAGCGGCATGGAGGGCGACAACACCACGCGCGACCGCATCGCCAAAATGGTCGAAGCGCTGGCCGCAGGGCAGGTAGCTGAAGAAGGTCTCACCGGCAACTTCGCCGACTATGGCGACGATCAGTGGCATCGCATGATCGGCGTGCACCTGGACGGTACGTTCTTCTGCAGCCGCGAGGCCGTGCGCATGATGACGGCAGGTGGCGGCGGCAACATCATCAACATGAGCAGCATCATGGGCACGTTCGGTCGGCCAGGCGGTGCGGCGTACTGCGCAGCGAAGGCCGGCATTCTTGGTCTGACACGCGCGCTTGCGCACGAGCTTGCTGCGCAGAAGATTCGCGTCAACGCCATTGCGCCCGGCTGGATTCATACGGACATGACAGATCCGTTGGCGCCGATGCATCCCATGCTGGAAGCGCAGACGCCGCTTGGCCGATTGGGTGATCCGGACGATATCGCCTGGGCTGCGGTGTATCTGGCCAGCGATGAATCGAAGTTCGTCACGGGCCAGTGCCTGTCGCCCAACGGTGGTTGGTACATGAGCCAGTAGCGGGCAGAACGCAGCGCATCTGCTTTGACAATCGACGCGGGGCTACGGCTAGATTCGGGCATATACGAATGAGGGGGCCGCATGAACAACTTCGTCAAACATCCACTGGCAATGGATGGCAAGGATCCAGCGAATCTGCGCGGCGATCCGATCGATGCAGAGCGCTACTACACGAAGCACTTCATGGAGCAGGAGTGGACGCACCTGTGGACGAAGATCTGGCACATCGCAGGCCGAGAGCAGCAACTCAAGGAACCGGGCGACTACATCGTGCACGACTTCATGCGCGAGTCGGTGTTCATCACGAAGCAGCACGACGGTTCGCTGAAGGGCTTCTACAACGTCTGCAGTCACCGCTCGCAACGGCTGGTGTGGGGTGACAGTTTTCAGAAGTGCTTCACCTGCCCGTATCACGGTTGGGTGTGGGGCCTTGATGGCGTGTTGCAGGATTGCCCGGATCGCGACGACTTTCCGCAGGGTGATCCAGTCGGGAAACTCACGCTCACGCAAGTGCGTGTGGCGACCTGGGCCGGGCTTGTCTGGTACACGATGGACAACGATGCGCCGGACCTGCTGACGTACATCGCGCCGTCGGCAGAGCTGTACAAGAACCACCAGTTCGAGAAGTCCGTTCGGGTGAGCTGGTTTCGCGTGGCGCTCAACACCAACTGGAAATTCTGGTCCGACAATTTCAATGAGTCGTATCACACACGCACCGTGCATCCGCAGGTGCCCGCCGTCATCGATCAGGATCACTTCACATCGCGCTATGAAATGTTCCCGATGGGCCATAACCGCATCATTCAGATGGGCCGTCCGTCGCTGCGGGATCGTCCGTCAGAAGGGGCAGCGCACCCGTTTGACGATGCGTTGCGCGCCTGGGACATCGATCCTGCGCAATACCCCGACCTTGAAACCAAAGCCATGCAGGGTTGGTTGGATCTGAAGGCTGCGAAGAAGAAGCTTTGGAAGGAAAAGGGCTTCCTGCATTACGAACATCTGGACGACGAAGAGCTGACTGAAAGCCCGTTTCAGGTGATGTTTCCCAACGTTGCCATTGCACCTGCTGCGGATTCGTTTCTGGTGTGGCGTTGGGAGCCGCATCCGACGGACCCAGAGAAGTGCTTCTTCGATCAGTGGACGATGGCCTATCCGATCGAAGGCCAGGAGGCGTTCATCAATCGCACGGCCGTCAAACCATTGGAGCTCAAGGAAGCGGAGTACGTGTTCCGCGACTATGAAGATACGGAAGGCGTGCAGCAGTACTCAGATCAGGTTGTGTTCCAGGACTGGCAGCTGACACCAGGTCAGACCACCGGTTGGCGGTCCAGGGGCTATCGGGATCCTTACTTTGCAGCGCAGGAAACGCGCGTCCGGCGATTCCATGAAGTCTTGAACGACTATCTGGCGGGCAAGGCGCCGGGGCGGTAGCCGGCGACAGTGCTATGGCGCCCCGGTCGCGCTGTGAAGGGCGCTGAACTGAGCGTCGCGGACGGCGGCTTCAACCCGCAGAAACAACGCATCGAACCAGAATCGGCTGCCGCATTCCGGACGATTTTCTGATTCGATGCGACCGCTCATCAGTGCCACCAGTACTTTGCAGATGGCCAGCCCCAGTCCGGTGCCACCGTGTTTACGTGTGGTTGAGCTATCGGCCTGCCTGAAGGGATGAAACAGCCCCGCGCGTACGTCCGGCGCAACGCCGGGACCACTGTCCAGCACGGCGAACTGCAGGTAGTCGGCCTGATGGTTGAGTGACACCACGCACGAGACTCACGGTATGACGGCTGCCGCAGAAAAATAGCCAAGGCGCCGCATTGCGCCCTCGACGCACGGGCGCCGCGTCACCCAGGCAGCATGCGTCGGAGTGTGTTGTCGTGCGAAACATAGTGATGGAACAGCGCGGCCAGGCTGTGGAAGCCAACCAGCAAGTAGCCAATCTTGGCCACGGTTTCATGCACCTCGATGACGCTGTCAGCCAGACCCTCGTTCTTGCCGGTCAGTGCCGGCAGCGCCATGCCGAACAGCGAGACTACTTCGCCTTTGGCGCTGAGCAGCAGCCAGCCCACGATGGGCATGCCGAGCATGAAGCCGTACAACAGCAGATGCATGCCGCGGCCGGCGAGTGCCTGCCAGCGCGGTCGCGCCGGCTGAATCTGCGGCGAAACGTTTGCCAGCCGCCAGGCAATGCGCGCAATGACCAGCAGCAGCACAGATATGCCCAGCATGTAGTGCCAGGCCTTCAGGGCTTCGCGTGGGTCGCTGCCTTTCGGATATAACTCGCGCAGTTCCATGCAGGCGTACACCGCTACGAGCAGCAGCAACATCGCCCAGTGCAGTCCGATGGCGATCGAGCCGAAGCGATTGTTGCTGTTGTGTGTCTGGGTCGTC
Source organism: Klebsiella pneumoniae (assembly GCA_945861675.1). GTDB lineage: Bacteria > Pseudomonadota > Gammaproteobacteria > Pseudomonadales > Azotimanducaceae > CAMAVY01. The sequence continues at coordinate 14,304 of CAMAVY010000061.1, forward strand.
CAGGACATTGGCCTGCTCCGTGGTGTAGTGGTCAGTTGGTGCACGGCTGTGCTTTCCTCGGCCTTGCTTTCCCCGTTAGGGCTCGTCTAGTCGATGAGGTCGCCGGGCGTTGGCGGCAGCAGCGGCATTTCCTGTACGGGGAACGGCCCCGAGAGGCTCATCAGAAATGTAGTGATGTCCTTGACCTGGTCGTTGGTCAAAGTCCTGTTGAGCTGGGTGCTTGCCATCACGCGCACTGCTTCGTCGATGGTGTGCATCACGCCGTTGTGGAAGTACGGTGCGGTGTGGGTGAGGTTGCGCAGGCTTGGAACGCGCCACAGGTTGCGGTCCGCATCGCGCTTGGTCACCGAGGCTCGACCGGTGTCGCTGATGAGGTCGTAGCGCGCCACAAACGGGCTGTCAGGGAAGGTCGGGAAGCGCATCAGGAATGGCGTGCCCACGGGCAGATTCGGCCCGCTGAAGTTCGGACCCTGGTGGCACGCGGTGCAGCCCACTTCGGCGAAGGCTGCCAGACCACGTGTCTGTTGTGTGGTCAGTGCGGACTCGTCCCCCCCTTTGCGTACCTGTCGTAGGCATTGTTGGGCGTGATGAGCGTACGCTCGTAGGCGGCGATGGCCTTGGCAGCGTTGTCCATGGTGATCGCTTCCGTCGCCGCAGCACGGTCTGTGCCGGGGAATGCGCGCTGGAACAAGGGGGTGTACTGGGAATTCGGCGAACGCGGTCGAGCACTGAGTCGAGGTTTGCCATACCCATCTCGATCGGTTTTGCCGGCAGGCCCTTGGCCTGGTCCTCCAATGAAGCCGCACGATCGTCCCAGAACTGAGTCGAGAGAACCGCGGCGTTCCATACGGTGGGTGCGTTGCGACCACCGACCCACCTCCACCGACATGGCCATGCACGCCGATGGAGGTGGGGCGGTGGTCGTCGCCGCCTTCCATGATGTTGTGGCAGGAGAAGCAGGAGACGTTGCGGCTCGACGAAATGCGTGTGTCGAAGTACAGCATCTTGCCCAGTTCTACTTCGCACGTGTCGGTGGATTGTCTGCAGGCGCAGGCACAACTGTGGGCAATGCCTGCCAGATCATGGCCGCGGGTTCTGCCTGTGCTGCGACGCCTGTGCTCAGTGCGCCGATGCTGATTGCGCCGATGCTGATCGCGCGGATGCTGATTGCAGCGAGCACTCTGACAAAGTGCGCGCTCGTCTTGAGCGGTGCGTTTGTGTGATTCATGTCAACTCTCCTGTTGAGTGCCGGGATTCGAACATTGGAAGTTCGCGCGTGGATTCAGTCGCGGCTCTCTCCACCTTCGCCGCTCTCTCCACCTTCTCCACCTTCGCCGCGGGGGCCGCGGGCACTGCGATGGCATTCCACGCAGTTCTGGAAGTTGCGAATGCCCTCTTCCTGGTGTTGTGCCCTGATGCGCGACTCGGCGTGTTCGTGGCAGCCATAGCAGGTGTAACTGCGGAAGTTGTTGCTCGTGTGGCAAGTAGCGCAGGGCGTGTTGTGTTCGCCTTCGAGGGCGAAATAGCGACTGTGATTGAAGGTCGCCGGGCGCCAGTGGCTGTTGCTGTGGCACTGCGCGCACTTGTCGCGTACCTGTTGGTGCAGCACATCACCAGGCGCGGCGTGACAGGTTTCGCAGCGCTTCTGCACAGCTGTCTGCAACAGCGCATGGCTGAACGACTTGCGAGCATGCCGCGTCGGCAGCGGGCCCGCATGGTCGCTGTGGCAGGCCATGCAGTTCTGCGCAATCAGGTGCTGATGAAATCGCGTGTTGGTGCTTGCGCGTGGTCGGGCGACGGAGCTGGGTTCAATCGTCATACCCCTGGTCGTACGCAGGCCGATATCTGCGACGGTGTGACAGGCAATGCAACGCTCGGCAGAAGTTCCATGCCACGGCGTGTGGCAGGCGAAGCAGTCGGTCGCGAGCGCTGTATGCGCCGGTAGCAGCGGGCCAGGCGCCAGCATGTGCTGCGGATAGATCAGACACAGCGCCAGCAACGCTGCGAGATTGACGCAGATCACCAGCAGAAAGGCGGGGTGTTTCACTGCGTGGCGCCGCTCACGGCGCTGCCGATCACAGTGCCGCCGCCGCTCACGGCGCTGCCGATGTTGGGCAAGGCAAACAAAGGCCACGCCCAGAACAACAACACGGAGATGATGTGTGCGACGGCAAGTGTCGCGAAGGCCAGCGTGATGGGGATATGCAACCGACGCCACTGCTTCACCGCGTCGAATGTCAGGCCGTCCCAATACAGGGTGTCCTCGACCTCGGCAGCGCTCTGGCCTTCGCCGCGCAGGCGAAGGCGCGTCGCTTCCATGCGTTTGCGTGCACGTGCCAGCAGGTACTTTCCAGTCAGGCCGCTGCCGACATTGATCAGCATCGCCCACACGGCAAGCCAACCGAGAATGCTGTTGAAGTGAATGCCGGCGTGTACGAGCACCAGCAGTGAACCGAGCCATGTCATGCGCTCGTGCAGGCGCAGCAACTGCACGGGGCTGCCGACGGTGATCAGCTTGCGCTTGCGCAGTGAGTAGGCGAACGAACCCAGTATCAGCACAACACCAGGAATGCCGAGATAGCGGCCGATCCACACAGAGTCGAAGATGTGCAGCACAGCGTCGATGCTGAGCGCAGCCAACCCGAGTGCAATGAATGCCAGCACGAAGGGCAACACTTCATTGCGAAGCAAACCCGCTGACTGCAGACCGGCTGCCTGTGTGGTCACGGCTTCGCCTCGATGCGCGTGTCGGCGACACTTGTCTGACTGCGCGCGCGTCGCCAGAGCGTCAGCGCAATCGCTGCTGCCAACTGCAGCAGCAGCACCAGCACGATGTACATCAACAGGATTACGGCGCTCACTGGACGAACCGTGCGAACTCGCCGGTCACTGCGAGCCGCTGCGGCATCACAGCTCTGGCTGCAGCAGACGTTCGATGCCGAGCGCCGACAGCATGTACTTCTCGTAAACGGGGTCGGTGTTGCCCGTCTTCATCTTGCGCATGAAGTACTTCTTGAATGCGATTTTGGCCACGTGCACCCACTTTCCGCCGCCTGCCCAGATGACATTCCTTGTTGCCTGGTCAGGACGTATGTTGCGGCAGGCGTTCCGGCAGCGCCGCCAGCACGCGCTCAAGGTGCTGTCGCACGCCTTGGGCCAGTGCGCTGACCTCCGGCCGATCGACCAACGCCAGAATGGCCAGCGGGTCCATGATCTCGACGCGGGTTTGCCCGTGCTCGTCTGTGCGCACGACGACATTGCACGGCAACAGCGCGCCGATCTGCGGCTCGGCCGCAATCGCTTTGCTTGCGAACTGTGGATTGCACGCGCCGAGAATCAGATACGGCGGCAGTGTCTGCTCGAGCTTCTTCTTCAGCGTGGCTGCTACATCGATCTGTGTCAGCACCCCGAAGCCCTCGTTGGCGAGCGCTTCTGTCACCCGCGTCACTGCTTCTGCGAATGGCAAGTCGACCGTGCGACCGAAGGTATAGCTGCCCATCTCTGCTTCCTGCGTGTTGCGACTGCGCCGAGCGGTATGCCGGGACCATCGCCACGCAGCTTGGGCTCGCTGAGGCGGGGGGCATTGATCAAGGTCAACACACCCGAGCAATTCCGCAATTGTCCTCCCGCAGGTGGACAGATTGGTCTGCGCCACTTCGGCAACGTAGAGGCGCCTGCACATCGCAGGCGTCACACGAGGGTCTGGCCCACATGATTGAACAACAGATTATTCGACGCATCGCAGTGAGCATGGGGCTGGTGTGCGCGGCTGCAGCGGCTGATGTCCCCGCGTGTGCCGCCCCGATCTTCGGCGCCGCCGAGACAACGGTGTCGAACTGCATCTCCGGTAGCGTGAATCCGGTCACGGGCATGCTGAACGCAACGCCGGTCAACAGTGGTGCTGGCGTCGTGCTGGCCGGGTCGGCGTCCAGCGGCGGTACGGGTGGCTTCTGCTTGAACCTCGAATGGACCGGCACGCTCGGAGGATCGATCGACGCAACCAATGCCATCCCGATCGCCTTCGACTACACGGTCGATTTCACCGGCGTCTTGCCCACCTTTGTGCAGTCAGATTTGTACTTCGAGATCAGACACGAACCGTATGTCTCGCAGGGATTCAATCAGAGCGGGTATTGCTACAGTTCTCCGTCTGTCGACGGCACAGGCCGATTCACGTCCGCGCCGGGTCTGAACCTGGAGTGGCCGGGTCCGACCGATGGCACGCCGCGCGTCTTCAGAAGCTACTACGCGCGCTTGCTGTTGTCGGCAGAGAGCCTTGGTCCGAGCATCGAAACGCTGTCGGTGAATGTGCCCGCAGCATCGTCCATCGAGCTCGGCGTTGTCCGTGCCACGTCAGTGCCGGCGCCTGAAGTCGGGGCGCTGATGGGCATCGGGCTGCTGGCAGCTTCCTGGTTGCGCCGCAGAAGCGGCTAGGCACGCCTAAAGCCAGCGCATCCTGCCCACTTCAAACGGGTGCGCCAGAGCGTCGTGCTGTGGATACAAGCGCACGCGGTAGTGCTGCATGCCGGGAAATGGTGGTTTGAATTCCAGCCGGAACAGGTACTCGCCGGCGCCGAGTTCGCCGGCGGCCACAAAGGTGAAGCGCGTGTACTCGGACGGCGACGCATCGATCTGCCGGCTGACAATGCACTCGAGGCGCAGGTCGGATGGTTGCAGTGTGTTCATCTGCACCGCCACTTCGATCAGCACCGCATCACCTTGCAGGATGTCGCTGCGCGGTGAGTCGAGACGGCGCAGGGCAACGCCTGGCCAGTGCGCAACGATGCGCTGCCGCCACGCGGCCACCGTGCGCGCCAGTTCGCCGTTGTTGGCGGCCAGCGCACGGCCGTGTGCCTGCGCCGGTACGTACGACGAACTGATGTACTCGCGCACCATGCGCACGGAGTTGAAGCGCGGAATCAGCGTCTTCATGGATTGCTTCGACAGCTTGATCCAGGCCGACGAAAAGTGTGGATGGTCGCGGGTGAAGTACAGCGGGATGACCTGCCGTTCGAGAATGTCGAGCAGGTCCTTGGCTTCCTCGTGATGTTTGTTCGGGTCGTCGCCGGCGTGCGGCACGATGGCAAAGCCATTCCCGTGTTCCGCAGTTGCGGCATAGCCCTCGGCCCACCAACCATCGAGCACAGACAGGTTCACGCCGCCGTTGATGCCGGCCTTCATGCCCGAGGTGCCGCTGGCTTCAAGCGGAAACTCCGGTGTGTTCAGCCACACGTCAACGCCTGCAACCAGTGCACGCGCCATGGCCAGATCGTAGTTCTCCAGCAGCAGTACATGGCCGACGAACTCGGGGCTCATGCTGATGGCGTGCAGTTCGCGCAGCAGCGCCTGACCCGGCTCGTCATGTGGATGCGCCTTGCCTGCCATGATCAGCACCACGGGTCGCTGTGGATCGCATAGCAGTCGGCGCAGGCGTTCGCGGTCGCTGAAGATCAGGGTGGCGCGCTTGTAGGTTGCGAAGCGACGTGCAAAGCCTAAGAACAACACGTCGCGATCGCCGTCGGTGAGCCACGTACTGCAGCGCGCCGTCGTTGCTTCTGCCACGCCATTGCGCCGGTGCTGCAAGGCCAGACGTCGGCCGACATCGGTCATCAGCTGCGCCTTCAGATCCTGGCGCAGGCTGAAGAACTGATGATCCGGAATGTCGTCGATCTGCTGCCAGAACGCGCCGTTGGCAGCTTCGCCGCGCCAATCGCTCATGCGCACATCGAACAGGCTCACCCACTCAAGTGCAAGAAAGGTCTGCAGGTGCACACCGTTGGTCACGAAACTGATCGGGTTTTCGACCGGTGGAATTTCCGGCCATGCGCTCTTCTCGTTTTCCGAGGCGACGCCGCCGTGCACCTGACTCACGCCGTTGTGATGGCGTGACCCCGACAGCGCGAACGAGGTCATGTTGAAGCCGGCAGCGCCGTTTGCTCGGCCAAGCGCAAGCACTGCGCCGTGCTCCATGTTGCGCTCCGCCAGATACGGGCCGAGGTGCTGCAACAGCAGCGCTTCATCGAATACGTCGTGCCCCGCCGGCACGGGTGTGTGGGTGGTGAACACCGTATTCGCTGCGGTGAGCTCCAGTGCTTCCGGCAGACTCCAGCCCTCACGTGTGTGCTGACCGCAGCGTTCCAGCAGCAGGAACGCCGGATGGCCTTCATTCATGTGCCACACGGTTGGTGTGCGATTCAGCGCCTGCAATGCGCGTACGCCGCCGATGCCCAGCGCAATCTCCTGGCGAATGCGTGTGGTCTTGTCGCCGCCGTACAACTGGTAGGTGATGGTGCGCAGGTACTCCGGGTTCTGCGGGATGTCGCTGTCGAGCAGCAGCATGCGTGCATGCCCTGCACGGCCTTCCCACACGCGCAGCAATACCTGATCGTCGCCGATGGGCGCGGTGACCAGCAGTTCCTGGCCGCGGACGCGCGCTGGCGTGAAGGGCAGGGCTTCGAAATCCGTTCGCTGGTAATGCGCATGTTGTTGTCCGTGTGCATCGATGGACTGCACGAAATAGCCTTGGCGATACATCAGACCCAACGCCACGAACGGCAGTGCGAGATCCGACGCCGCCTTGCAGTGGTCGCCGGCAAGAATGCCAAGGCCGCCGGAATACAGCGGCACGCTTTCGTGAAAGCCGAACTCGAAGCAGAAGTAGGCGATGAGATCCGTATTGGGATCGAGGCCAAGGTCTGCAGGCATGTCCTGCTGGTGATAGGCGTCGAAGCCGGCCAGCACGCGGGTATAGGCAGCCAGAAAGCCGCGATCAGTTGCAGCGCGTTCGAGCTTCTCCTGCGCCACGCGCATCAGGAACAGCTTGGGGTTGTTGCCGCATTGCAGATACAGCTGCTCGTCCAGGCGCCTGAACAGCCCGCGCAGTTCGCGATCCCAGCTGTAGATGAGATTCCCCGCCAGCTCATCGAGACGGTGCAGTGCCGCGGGAAGACGTGGCCGCGCCAGTAGTGAGTAAGAGGTGCCAGGCGAAGCAGTCATGGGTTCGTTGTGTTCCAGCTTTGTGTTCCAACGTTCGGGGGAGTGGCCGCTCGGCGTTGTGGTTCACCATCGTGGTTAACCGCTTTCCTAGCAAGTTTGCGGCCAGTTGAGCCGCGTTTCCTTGCGCATGCACCAGAGTTGGTCCGCCTTATGCAGGGT
>CAMAVY010000062.1 GCA_945861675.1 Klebsiella pneumoniae
CGCGCCGGTGACCGAGCCGAGGCGAATGCACTCTTTGAGTTTCTTCTCATCGAACTCGCCGGTCTCGACGTAATTCATGAACGCGTCGTCGTCCATCGCGAGCGCCGCCTCAAGCAGATCTTCGCGCAGCTTGGGCACGCGCTCGATCCAGTCTGTGTCCTCGGTGGAGTTGAACTTGAAGCGCCCCTGAAGTTGGTCCAGCGGAACGGTTTCCCATTCGCTGTCCTTGTCGTCGGAATGCCAGACGTAGGCGCAACCTGCGACCAGATCGACCATGCCGATGAACTCGTCGTGGCTGCCGATTGGAATCTGGCACAGCAATGCGTTGGCACCGAGGCGCTCGCGAATGCCCTTCACGCAGTGCGCGAAGTTCGCGCCCATGCGGTCCATCTTGTTGATGTAGCAGATGCGCGGCACGTTGTACTGGTTCGCCAGGCGCCAGTTGGTCTCGGTTTGCGGTTCCACACCGGCAACGCCGTCGAACACGACAACCGCGCCGTCGAGCACGCGCAGGCTGCGGTTCACCTCAATGGTGAAGTCCACGTGCCCGGGAGTGTCGATGACGTTGACCTGATAGCCCTTCCACTCTGTCGACACCGCAGCGCTCTGGATGGTGATGCCGCGCTTGCGTTCCTGCTCAAGGTAGTCAGTGGTCGTGCTGCCCTTGCCGTCCTTGGTGTCGTGCACTTCGATGATCTGGTGCTTGCGACCGGTGTAATAGAGCACGCGCTCTGTGGTGGTCGTCTTGCCCGCGTCAATGTGCGCGATGATGCCGATGTTGCGGTAGAGCTTGAGCTCCTTTTGCCTGGCCACGATGTTGTCCTGTGAGATGACTGGTTACGCCGAACCAAGGGGAACCCCAGAGAGTCGGCAATTCGCACTACCGGGGTTGAGCGCCGACGGCGACCAACTCAAGTAAGAACAGTTTCAGATAAGAGCATTTGCAATGAGTTCACCCGGGCAGGCCGATGTAGCCGTCTGCCGTCAGGCGAAATCACTTTCTCAATTGACCGCGCACGCCGGGCTTCGGCGGACACGCGCTGTACTGCAGACCCTGCCTGGGCAGGATTCATCACAGCACAGCGGCGCACCGCCAACATGTGGCGGCACCCCAGGCCCTGGTGTTCCGGTCGTCCGGTACACAGGCCGCAAGCATAACCCCACTCTTGCGCGACGCCGAGCATTTGCGCACACGGACAGCGCGACCCGGTCCGCGCGACCCGGTCCGCGCGACCCGGTCCGACTGCCTCGTCCAGGATAGGCCGTCAAATAGCCGAGCCTAGACGAGCGGGATGAAACCGCTCGCTGTCATGCTCGGCCCGGTTGGTCCGCGCTCCAGCACCGAATCAGATGGGCCAACGAAGCTGCGGGGTTCGCGTCGTTCTGAGCTGGCCGCGACCGAATTGGGCGCGCGTGACCGGCTCGAACTCGAATTCCGGGATGTGTCCAAGCAACGACTCGATGGCCACAGGGATCTTGAGCCGCGCCCGTCCTGACCACAACGGCGCACGTCGCGGTAGCGATTGAAGACGTGAAGCCCTGCCTGATCTGACTGTGCGCGACTGGGCAGTGCGCAACCAGGCAGTCCTGAACGTCTTCGAAGCGCGCAGCGAACAGCGGGGCATCGATGTCGAACGCGTGCTGCAAGTGGTCGAAATCGCCGTCCGTCGGGGTACTCATGCCAGGCGACATCCAGTGCGCGGGAGCTTGGCAATACGCCACGGGGCTAATGGAGCCGGGTTATTGGGCGCTGGGCTAATAGGCGCTGGGCCAAAAGAAACTGGTGCCCCGGAGACGATTCGAACGTCCGACCTGCCCCTTAGGAGGGGGCTGCTCTATCCAACTGAGCTACCGGGGCCAAGCTTCGATTCTACGCAGCCGGGTCACACAGATGCGATGACCCATGACATCAGAACAGCGCTCGCCAGACGAATTCACGCGCCATTGCGACGCCAGCAGATCAGCGCTGAATGAACGCCAGGATGGCCGCTTGCACCGTTTCGAATTGATCGTGATGCAGCCAGTGGCCCGCGTCATCGATCACGATCTCCTGCGCGTGCTTGAAGTACTTGAGCGTGTCGTCATGACCAATTCGATGCGGATAGCCCTCGCGCGCATTGATGAACAGCACAGGGCACTCGACGCGCCGCCACAGGGCAATCGTGTCGTCATCAGTGAAGTCGTGCGGTGGTCGAGCGTGCGTGTAGTTGTCGAACTTCCAGCTGAACGTCCCATCTTCGTTCTGGCCGCTGCCATGCACCGTCAGGTGCCGCGCGCGCTCAGGTGACAGATGCGGGTTGGTGTCCTGCATGCGCCGAAATGCATCTTCCAGGCTCGGATAACGCTTGGGCGAGCGAGCAGCGAGCTGCCGTGTGGTCTCAACCCAACTGCGCAAACGCTCAGCGAGCGTCGACTGTTGCATGCGCTCCCAATAGCGAAACAGCCCGACGCCTTCAAGAATGACGAGCCTGTTCACGTGTTCGGGATAGATGCCCGCGTACAGACATGCCAGGGTGCCGCCCATGGAATGCGCAACGATCGTCGTCGGCGTGACTTTGGCCTGGTGCACCAATTGCGCAACGTCGTAGACGTAATCGATATGACCGTAGCTGCCACCGACTGCCCAGGCCGCATCGCCATGCCCGCGCAGGTCTGGCGCCACAATATGGAAGCGATCACACAAGTCCTGCGCCAGCCAGTCCCAGTTATGGCAGTGGTCGCGCATGCCGTGCAGCAGCAGCATGTTCTGCGCGCTTGGATTACCCCAATCCAGATAGTGCAAACGCATGCGCTGAGAGAAGTACGAGTGTGAAGTCGGGCTGACTGTGAGCACGGCGGCAGGTCCACTGAGGTCCGGGGAGTATAGCGGCGCGCAATCCGTCACCCACCACTGGGTCAGCCCGCGTCAAGTGCGCTCACGCGCAAAAAAGCCTCGCACTGCGACCACGACTCTGAACAGGGCGCCGCGTATCGGCCTTGCCGCACCAGCAGTATCGCGGGCTAACATAGCCGCAACTCATGGCGCATCGACCCCACACGTGACCCGCTCTGTCCGCATTGATATCGCCAAAGAGGCGATGAACTTCTCCGCCGCCCACTTCACCATTTTCTCGGCCACCGAGCGTGAAAATCTGCACGGACACAATTTCAAACTCGGCTGCGCGGTGACCGCGCCCGTCGGCGAGGACGGCCTCTGCTTCGACTACGCCATCATCAAACGCTCGCTGCGCGCGCTTTGCGACAGCCTCGATGAACGGATGCTGCTGCCAGCGCGGTCACCACACCTGCGCGTAGAGCAGGATGCACAGGAGATTCGCGCCTACTACGCCGCAGAGGTACTGCGCTTTCTGCCTCGCGATGTCATTATTCTGCCGGTCGCCAACGTCACGGTTGAGGCGCTTTCGCAGTATTTCCTGGATCTGATGCTGAGCGATCCGGCTTTTTCCGCCTTGCCCATTCACGCGCTTGCCGTACGCGTTTCGAGTGGGTCGGGCCAATGGGGCGAGTCACTGTGGGAGCGCACATGAACCTTCTGATCATCACGGGTGGCAGCGGCGGCATCGGTGGCGCGTGCGCAGCCGCGTTTCTTGCGGACGGTTGGCGCATTGTCAACATTTCGCGGCGTGCCGCACAGGTCACTGGCGTGCGCAATATCCGTTGTGACATTGCGGCCCCAGGCTTCACGAAGCAGCTTGCCCCGGAACTCGAGCCTGAGTTCATGGCGGCATCACGCATCTGCCTGCTGCACAACGCCGCGCTGCTTGAAAACGACCGCACAGGCGGCCTGGACGACGCCGCGTTTCGCCGCATTCTCGAGATCAATCTGGTCGCCCCCAACGCGTTGAACTCGCTGGTGCTGCCGCACATGAAACGCGGCTCGAGCATTCTCTACGTCGGCTCAACGCTCTCCGAGAAAGCAGTGCCGAACTCATTGAGCTACGTCACCAGCAAGCATGGGCTGATGGGCATGATGCGCGCCACTACGCAGGACCTCATCGGGCGAGAAATTCACACTGCGCTCATCTGCCCCGGATTCACGGATACCGAGATGCTGCGAACACATGTCGGCCACAGCGCGGATGTGCTGCAGAGCATCGCAGGGCTGTCGACCTACGGTCGATTGATCACGCCCGAAGAAATAGCAGCGACAGTGCAGTTCGTCGCTAACAATCCGGTGCTGAACGGCGCTGTGATCCATGCGAACCTTGGCCAAATCGAACACTAAGTAAGCCACGCGCAGGGCCTGAGTCAGGCGCATCGGGGAGTCAGAATGGAAGTTCAGGTACATCAGCGCGGCCGCAACTACCGCTATTTCGATCTGGTGATGGCAGGGTTTGTTGCGGTGCTGCTGTGCTCCAACCTCATTGGACCTGGCAAAACCTGCCTGCTGTTCGGCATCACCTTCGGTGCCGGCAACATGTTCTTCCCCATCAGCTACATCTTTGGCGACGTACTCACCGAGGTGTACGGCTATGCCCGCGCAAGGCTGGTGATCTGGGCCGGGTTCGGCGCGATGCTGTTCGCGACGCTGATGAGCTTCATTGTCATCAACATCCCCGCCGACCCTAACGAACCCTTCAACAAGACGATTCAGCCGGCGCTCGAGGTGGTGTTCGGCAACACCTGGCGCATCGTGCTCGGCTCCATGATCGCCTTCTGGGCCGGCGACTTCGTGAACAGCTTCGTGCTCGCGAAGATGAAAGTGCTGATGGAAGGCCGGCATCTGTGGATGCGAACTATTGGGTCAACATTCGTCGGCCAGGGCGTCGACAGCATGATCTTCTACCCCATCGCGTTCTATGGCGTTTGGGAAACCAGCACGCTGCTGGCCGTCGTCGCATTCAACTGGATGTTCAAAGTGAGTATCGAGGTGTTGTTTACACCCGTCACCTATGCCGTGGTCGGCTTTCTGAAGCGTGCAGAACAGGAGGACTTCTACGATCAAGGCACGAACTTCACGCCCTTTTCCATCAAGACCTGAGCGCGCTGACGAAATCGCTGGGCCGCACAGAGCACCCCGCGGCAGAACTCAATCACTCAAGTTGCGCAGTGTGGAAAGCTCCACCAGTCGCTCCCTGCGGGCGAATGCGCAGGTGCGTTCAGCGTCGCGTCAGCAGGCGATGGATCACGATGCAGCCGATGCAGCTGGTAGCCATCCGGAACTCCCGTTGGCGATTGTGGCCCGCTGGGTGACCGCAGCTTGAGCTCCCGCAGCGACACGCCTTCCGCGCGCGCCGCATCGATCTCAGCACTCAGCCCCTTCGGCAAGCCACGAGACAACCGCTCCAGTTCGCGTTGCAACGCGCGATCGTCGCGCAACAGCCGTTCGGTTCCCGTGTCGAGACCCAGCCCCCCAAGGGCGCGGCGGGCGTCGCCATCCTGTGAAACTGCCGGCGTTTCTTGAACGGACACCTCAACGCTGTTGGAGGCCCCGTCTGCTCGTGTTTCGAATTGCGCTTCAGATTGCGCGCCGACCGGTGGCATGACGGCGTCAACAATCGAGACCGCCTCGGGCTCGACGGCGTCACCCTGCGCACCTGCATCTCCAATCGCCGCCCGCGCTGCCATATCGACGACTGCTTGCGCTGCAGACTCGTCGTCGGCAGCCAGCATCAATGGAAACGCCCCTTGCACCTTCACACGCCAGGCGGGCAGCGCATTGTCCACGGAGGCTCTGGACGCAAAAGGGCCAGCAACCAGTCGGTGATAGGTTGTACCGCGCTGTTCAATCTGAACTATTTTCACCTGGCTGCCGGCTGGCACAGCATCGGCCGGCAAGGCATCGAGCGCGCGCTGCGCTGCAGCCTCGCCGCGATACACGCCTAATGAGACCCACCAAGGTGTTTCGTCTGCAAACAGGCACTGCGGTAACGCCAAGACAGCAAGCAAGCACAGCAGTTGCGCGGCGGCACGTCTATGTACTTCTGGAATCACGCGCTCATCCCTCTTCATTTGCCGGCAGTGTATCGTCGCTGCCCTAAGGACCAAAGCGCGGATTCTCAGCGCAGGGCAACTGAACGCCCGATCGTTCACGCACTTCAGGCCACTCGAACGTGGGTTTCACTCTACAGAAGCTGCTGTCCGTTCTGCTCAATCCGCTGGTGGCCGGTCTTGTCTTTCTCGCGATCGCTGTGTGGCGTCGCAAGCAGCGCGACGCCAGGTTCTTCGCGGTCGTCTCCGCGCTGTTGATATTCGGCTCGGCCACACCACTGGTTGAGCAATTGCTGGCTGCACCGTTGGAAGCGGGCCTGATACCGCATCAGCGAACGCGCGGCGAACTCGAGCCATCTGCCATCGTCGTCCTGTCTGGCGCCTATAAGGCCACGCCGAGTCGCCAACTGTGGGACGAAATGAATGTGTCGACGCTTCGCCGCACACTGGAGGGCATCCGGCTTGCCAAGATGTATCCGAAGGCGCTGCTCCATATGTCCGGCGGCGACCCATGGCAGAAGGCACCGCCTGCGACCGCCATGGCGGAATTGGCGGTTCAAATGGGGATCGACGCGAAACGTCTGCGCATCGAACGCCATTCGCGTAACACCAACGACCAAGCCGTCGCACTCGCATCCGCCGTGCGCGGAACACCATTTCTGCTCGTCACTTCTGCCTATCACATGCCGCGCTCAGTGGCCTTGTTTCGCGCCGCAGGTGCGCAGCCGATCGCTGCACCCACCGACTTCATTTCGAGCGCGGATTATCGCTTTGCGCTGCAGGACGTGATTCCAAACGGCACCGCACTCGCCGGTACTGAAGCTGCCATTCACGAGTACGTCGGCATGCTCTGGAGCCACGTTCGTGGACAGAGCTGAATCTGCGACTGCACGCGTAGTGTTTCGCAGCGGCGCGAAAGTCAGCGCTCGGTACGCAGCGCCTTCCGACCTGACGTCAGCGCTTCATGCGTAACGCGCCCATGTAATCTCGTTTGCCGAGCGCAACGCCCTGCGCACGAAGAATGTCGTAGGCCGTTGTGGCATGGAAGTGGAAGTTCGGAATCGAGAACGACAGCAGGAAGTCTTCTGCCACAAACGGCAACTTGTTGGCACCGAGGCTGAAAACAACATCACGGCCCTGCAGCGCGTCAACCTCGTCTCGCGTCATGCCCTGGAGATACGTGCGCGCACCTTCGACATGGGCCTGCAGCCCCGCGTAGTCGAGCTCAATGATGCCGGGAGGGGCAAAGCTGCCCGCCTTCACGCCTTCAATGGCACCCTTGGAGTGATGCACAACGGACAGGATCTGAAAGCGAAGCGGCAGCATGTCCGGGTGTAATCGCGTTTCGACAACCGCTGACAGGTCACAGCCAACTGCAACGCAGTGGGCGCGTCCTTTCTCCAGCACATTGGCTACGGCGCCAAGCGTCTGCAGAAAACCGGCGACCGTTGCGTCGTAAAGGGAAATCGACATTCGTGAGTACTCCTGTGTGGTCGCTCCGGCGAGTATCCGCGCCGGCTACATACATTTGAAGCTCAAACAATCCTGATTGCGATCGCCGGCTCAGGAACCGTCCGATCTGTCTGCGGGCTCGGACGACGTTGTATCAAGCAGATTGGCGGCGCGCCGCGCCATGTGGGCCACGATCAACAGCAATATGCAGGGTGCGAACACCTGTGCAACGACCAGAGGATCGGACCGAAACACCACCACCAAGCCGTGGCCGCTCGTCAACGCCACGTAACTCCAGACGCAGAACGGTGTGAAACAGAGTCGAAACACCTGTCAAGCCGTCAGGCTACTACCGTTCCTCGAAGGCTGACTGGTCTGTCGCACGACGGCGTAAAGTGCTGTGCCTATGACAAGGCTCATACCCAGCGAGTCAACCCACAGCATTGGCGCGGCAATGAAATACCTCGCAACGATGCCGAGGTACCAGTCAGGTAGCACCACAACATCAGCGTCGCGCCCGGCGCAGCGACGTGTTGTTCATGTGCTCACGCAATCGTTTGCGCCGTCCCACCGCGGCGACAGTCTTTTCCGACTGGCCTGGAATCTCCGTGTGTTCCGCTGGCTTCAGGCACGATGCCGACAACCCGCTTACACCAGAAATGCTCGATTGGGCCGATTTTGTTTTTGTCATGGAGCCCGTGCATCGACGAAAACTCGCCAGCAGGTTTTTGCCGAAGCTGAAGAGCAAGCGCATCGTCTGTTCACATATTCGCGACGACTGCCAGTGCATGGCGCAAGTACTGGTCGAGCTGTGATGCAACGCGTAGCCCGGCACCTTCCACCACGCCCGGACGACACGCGTATGTAGAGGGCCCCTAATGGCTAGCGGCTAGTGGTGCGTCCGATGCCCAAGGTCCGTCACAGCCCAGAGCCGGCTGGCACCAGTTGCAGCGCGATCGAATCGTCACGCCCACCCAGAGTGAAGGAAATGAACGCGTCTCCCCATCCGTACTTTTCCCGCATGGCCTTGTTGATTGCGTCCCGAAGCTCCGGGTGTGCGACACCGGTGAAACGCTGGCGCACCGAAGCACGCGTGACCTCGAAGCTGGGCTGAGCCTGAATCTGGCTGTACCAGCCCGAGCCCTCTCTTGTCCGCAGGTACGTCGCGCCATCAAGGTCCATCACCCAAAGGCGCACATCGCGCGGCGCACCTTGAGCGTCAACCGAATGCAGCGTGACGACCTCCACTCGCTCCGACGCGAAATAATTCAAAGCGCCGTAGGCCGCGCCCAACGCGACGAGCACGGCCAGGACACGCAGCAGAATCTTCATGGCATTAGCACTCCAGGGACTCGGGAATGGATGCTGGACACCGAGCAATTGACATACGCGATGCGAGCAAACTCATCGGATGCCTATACTTCAACATTGAACTGTTTAGCATGAAACCTTTCAACATGAAAATGTCGGGCTTTGGTCAGCCGAACCGTCGACGCCACTCACGCTATGCCAGGCACGCGCAGAACGAATACATCCATCGGCACAGGCTGCATCGCAATTGACCAACGCAACAAAGATCGCACCGAAGGGCCGCGCGAAGCGCGAACGACTGCAGTCGGGCTACGAGTTCTTCCTTGAGGTCAACATCATTGCTCAACTGTCCACGAACCTCATGCAACGCTCCCTGCCCCATGGTCTGACGATGCCGCAGTTTTCGGTGCTGAACTGGTTCTCACGAGTAGCCACCGAGGCCACGCCCGGTCGCCTGGCGCGCGCGCTACAAGTGACCAACGGCGCGATGACCAACACGCTGCAACGACTCGCGGACAAGAACCTCGTGTCCGTGGACCCGCATCCCGACAGCGGCCGTCAGAAACAGGTGCAGATGACAGCCCTGGGCAAGCGCTACCGCGACGACGCAATCGGCCACACGCTTGCTGATATCGAGAGCTTCCTGACGCATTTCAGCGTCGCCGAGGTGCAGGCCATGCTGCCCATGCTCAAACGCGTTCGCGAGTACCTTGACGCACAACGCTACTCATCCGAGTAGCGCGCGGACGCCATAGCGTTCAGCAGCAATCTCGAAATGCGCAGCCCTGCTTATGCTTCGCGGGCACGTTCCGCAGATCGCCGTCGTTCGCTACAACGACCCCTCGAAGGCGCACCAACAAAGAAACGTCGTGGCGCGATGCGATGGGGCTGTCGACTTTGTGGTGCACCGGGAGGGATTCGAACCCCCGACCACCTGGTTCGTAGCCAGGTGCTCTATCCAACTGAGCTACCGGTGCGAAGGGGGCGGTATCTTCTGGATGAGCACCGCCGTCGTCAAGAGGAATGTGCGTGATCAGAAGCAGCACCGCTGATTCAGTTACAACGCTGCCAAGGATTGGCGGAGAGGGAGGGATTCTCTGGAAGACCTTTTCCATTTCCAATCAGGTGGTTAGCGGGGCACCCTCCTCAGCTCTACAGTCCGCTGCACAACCTGCGCGGCCAACCCGTGGCATACCCCGGGCGCTCCGGATGCGCTACGGCCAGCCGTGCACCTGCAACCTTCGTGGACCCGGTCGCGGCACCAGCGTTCGGGTCGCCCACTGACCGCCGGCAGGACCGCGTCGGGGCCCGAGCGTCCGGATCAGGCCCGCGCCAGCCGCAGCCTGGAGCATCCGCACCCCAGGTTCTAACTGCTGGTGCTCGCACGCAGGAGGGTCGCGCAGCGTCGACGCCCCGCCGTCGTCGCATTGACGTGCAGCGCGGAGTAGACGCCGTACAGGACGTGCCTGCGGAAGGCAGCTGAGTCGAGCTCGTGTCGAGCCCAACTGTCAGCAACACCCCGGAATAGCAGTGCGAGATGCTCGGCTAGCCACGTGAGGTCAGTGTCCCGCCGTAGCAGGCCGTCGCTCACGCCACCCGCCAACAGGCGCTGTGCACCCAGCCCCAGCTTGATCATGTTTCGCCGCTCTCGGGTGAACGGCTGCTCGGGAGAGCGCAGCACCGAGATCGAGCGGTAGAACTCGGGATGGGCGAGGTACTGCTCCACGGCCGCCTCCCACGGGGTCGGGCCGGGGCCGAAGAGACCCAGTTCGCTGTCATCGATCTCGCCAATGTCGGTGAGGGCGTCGGCAACGACAGCGCCGATGATCCCGGCGCGCTGATTGTCGAAGTGGGCATAGATCGTGTTTGGCGAGAGTCCCGCCTTCGCGGACAGCTTCCGCAGGCTCAAGCCCTCGGGGCCGTCGCTCGCCAGGATTTCCCGCGCCGCGCGAAGAACACGGTCGACGGTCACCTGGCGCCGCTGCGCCTTGCGATCGACCACGCGTTCCTTTCGTACTTCGGCCGTCGCGAGACTCATGCGCCAGGAACCGTCACCCTTTTTTTTTGCAGATTCATGCAGACACCGATCCGCGAGACGGAGCCTAACGCGCCGCGGTACCACGGACAGCGCGGCCGCGCGGAACCACCGCGGGGGCACGCCATGCAACCTCAACCTCGATGGCCCCGGGGTGCCCTTTCCTGCCACGCGGCCGCGCGCAGGCGTTGCCCCGGAAACCGACGAGCCGCTGCATCCCTGCGCCCCGGCAGTGCCTCACCGAACTCGCATTGACACATCGTATCAGCATCGGTACCGTGCGCCAATTGTTGGTACCCGGAGTCGGCCACGTGTCCATTCAGCGCTTCGACGCCGTCGTCGTCGGTGCAGGCTTCGCCGGCATGTACATGCTCCACCTGCTGCGCGCGGAGGGTTTCGCGGTCAAGGGTGTGGAACGCGGACACGGCGTGGGCGGTACCTGGTACTGGAACCGCTACCCGGGTTGCCGCTGCGACGTGGAGAGCATCGACTACAGCTACCAGTTCTCGGACGACCTGCAGCAGGACTGGGCGTGGACAGAGCGCTATGCGGCGCAACCGGAGATCCTGGCGTACGCGCAACACGTGGCGACGCGCTTCGAGCTCCTGCCCCTCATCCAGTTCGATACCAGCGTCGAGCACGCTCGCTACGACGAGCAGGAACACCGCTGGACGGTGGCAACGAGCACCGGCGATGTGTTCGAGACGCGCTACCTGATCATGGCCTCGGGTTGCCTCTCCGCGGCAAACACGCCCGACTTCCCCGGCCTTCGTGACTTCACGGGCCGCACCATCCATACCGGGCTCTGGCCGCAGGACGGCGTCGACTTCACCGGGCGACGTGTCGGCATCATCGGCACCGGCTCCTCCGCCATCCAGTCCATCCCCATCATCGCCGCGCAGGCCGCGGACCTCACGGTGTTCCAGCGCACGGCGAACTTCAGCGTGCCTGCACGCAACGGTCCGATCGACCAGGCGCGTGTGGCACAGGTGAAGGCGAACTACGGCGACTACCGCCGGCGCGCACGACAACAGGCGGCCGCATTCGGCCCCGACAATCCGCGCAACGCAGACTCGGTGCTCACCGCCACGCCCGAAGCACGGCGCGAGCGCTTCGAGGCGTACTGGCAGATCGGCGGTTTCGTGTTCCTCGGGGCCTTCGGCGACCTCATGTTCAGCGAGGAAGCGAACGCGCACGCCGCGGATTTCGTGCGCAGCAAGATCCGCGAGACCGTCAAGGATCCCGCCGTTGCCGAACTGCTGTCGCCGAAAGGCATCATCGGCTGCAAGCGCCTGTGCGCGGACACGAACTACTACGAGACCTACAACCGCGCCAACGTGCACCTGGTGGACGTGAGCCAGCAGCCGATCGAGCGCTTCACGTCACACGGCCTCGTCACCGGCGGGCGGGAGCACACCTTCGACGACGTGATCTTCGCCACCGGTTTCGATGCCATGACGGGCACGCTCCTGCGGATGGACATCCGCGGCAAGGGTGGACAGTCGCTCAACGAGAAGTGGGCCGCGGGCCCGCTGACCTATCTCGGCCTGATGGCAGCGGGCTTCCCGAACCTGTTCATGATGACCGGACCGGGCAGCCCATCGGTGCTGGCGAACATGGTGACGGGCGTGGAGCAGCACGCCGAGTACATCCGCGACATCCTCGCGTGGATCCGCCGCGAGCATGCGAGCGCGATCGAGGCCACCGCCGCAGCGGAAGGCGACTGGGTACAGGCCGTGAACACACGCTCGCAGATGACGCTCTATCCGCGTTGCAACTCCTGGTACCTCGGGGCGAACGTGCCCGGCAAGCCGCGTGTGTTCATGCCGTACATCGGCTTCCCCGACTACTCGGCGAAGCTCGACGCAGTACGGAAGGAAGCGTTCGCCGGTTTCGAACTGCAACGCTGACGGCACACTGTCGAGGGCATCGCACGTGATCAAGGTACGCAAGCTCGGCTTCGAGTTCCCGGACGACATCCCCTTCTGGTTCAACCCGAAGAGCGCGGAGGCGAGCCTCATCGCCAACGGCCTGTCGATGATGGCGCCGGCGTTCGAGCGCTACTTCATCCGCGCGATCCGCGATGCGATGCCGCGCATACGCTCCTCGGCCGTGCGCGAGGAAGCGGACCTCTTCTGCCGCCAGGAAGGCCAGCACTCGCGCACGCACATCGACCACCAGGAGATGCTGCTGCGGCGCCACCCCTCGCTCGAGGAAGTGCGCGACCACATCAACCAGTCCTACGCCGATCTGTACCAGAACGAGTCGACCGAGTTCGCCCTCGCCTACGCCACCACCATCGAACTCGGCTTCAAGCCGATGGCAAAGTTCCTGGTGAACAATCGCAGGATCCTGTTCGCCGACGGTGATCCGCGCATCACTGCGCTCGTGCTCTGGCACTTCGTGGAGGAGTTCGAACACCGCAGTTCGATGTTCAACGTCTACCAGGACGTGGTGGGCGACTATCTCTACCGTCTGTGCACCATCAAGCGGACGCGCGCCCACGTGGCCGAACTGGCCGCGATGTCGCGCAAGGCGATGACCCTCTGCGAGCCCCTGCCACAGACGGACCCGAACGCACCGAAGATCCCGCGCATGGAACGCTGGAAGCTTGCGCTCGGCCTGTTCGAGACCTTCTCGCCGCTGCACAACCCGGACGCAGGCTCGATTCCGCGCTGGATCCTGGACTGGATGGCCGCGCACGAGGCCGGCCAGGACATGACGCGGGTCACCCTGTGAGTGCCGATCCCTACGACCTGGTGATCGTGGGCGCCGGTTCCGCGGGCTGCGTGCTCGCCGACCGCCTGAGCGAGAACGGCCGGCGTCGCGTGTGCCTGCTCGAAGGAGGCGGCGCGACGAACCTGCACCCGCTGGTGCGCGTCCCGGCGGGATGGGCCGCGACCTTCAACCATCGCGCCTTCGACTGGGGCTACACCACCGAGCCGGAGCCCGGCCTGAAGGGGCGTGCGCTCTACTGGCCGCGCGGCCGCGGCCTCGGTGGTTCGAGCGCGATCAACGGGATGATCTACATTCGCGGCCACGCGATCGACTTCGAGCGCTGGGCCCAGGCCGGTGCCGACGGCTGGAACTACGAGGGCGTGCTGCCCTACTTCCGCCGCGCCGAAACGCAGGCGACCCATCGCGACGACTTCCATGGCACGAGTGGCCCGCAGCACGTGCAGGACGGCCGCGACCTGCGCCCGATCCACGAGGCCTTCATCGAGGCCATGACAACACTCGGCATCCCGCGCAACGCCGACTTCAATGGTGCCGACCAGACCGGCGCCGGCTACTACCAGTTCACCCAACGCACGGGCTCGCGCTGGACCACCGCAGACGGCTACCTCCGGCATGCACGCACTCGCCCGAACCTGCGCATCGAGACGAACGCGCTCGCCCTGAAGGTGCTTTTCGAGGGCACGCGCGCCAGCGGCGTGCGCATCCGCCAGCACGACCAGGAGCGGGACATCCACGCCCGCCACGTGGTGCTGTGTGGCGGCGCCATCAATTCGCCGCAACTGCTCGAACTGTCCGGCGTCGGCGATCCGGATCGCCTGCGCCCGCTCGGCATACCGGTCGTGCACGCGTTGCCGGATGTCGGTGAGCACCTGCAGGACCACGTCCTGAGCAAGGTCGTGTACGGCACCCACGCGGAAAGCTCGATCAACCGCGAGGTGCAGGGCTGGCGTCTCGGGCTCGCCGCGACGAACTGGTTCTTCCGCCGTCGCGGCCCGCTCAGTGCCGGATCAGCGCTCTGCGGTGGCTTCGCCCACACCCGGGACGGCCTCGAGGCGCCGGATGTGCAGTTCTTCTTCGCCTCTGGTGCCACGCTGTTCAACGCCAACGGCAAGATCAAGGCGCTGCCGATCCCGGCGATCACCTGCGCCTGCTACCAGAGCCGGCCCGAGTCGCGCGGCAGCGTGCACATCCGCTCGACGCGGCCCGAGGAGCATCCGCGCATCCTGGCCAACTACCTCGCCACGGAACTCGATCGAACGACGCTGGTGCGCGGCGTGCGCATGATCGAGCGCGTGTTCAACGCCGAGTCGATGAAGCCCTACATCACCGGCCGCATGTCGCCGGTGGCGCAGCTCGACATGAACGACGACGAGGTCTTGCTCGCCTACGTGCGCGCGGACGGCGGCACCGGCTACCACCCCACGAGCACCTGCGCCATCGGCAAAGTGGTGGACCCGAAGCTGGCCGTTCATGGCGTGGCCGGCCTCAGCGTGGCCGATGCATCGGTGATGCCCTACGTGGTCTCGGGCAACACCAACGCCGCCGCCATCATGATCGGCGAGAAGGCATCCGACCTGCTCGCTGACGCCCTGGGCTGAGTTCGAACGCAACCAACCCCGACAACACACCCCACGAACGAGAGCAAAGACATGGAAGAGCAGAAGAAACCGGTGCGCCGAGGCTGGGAGCTGGTCGGCCCGGCGCTGAAGGGGCAAGGCGTTGACACCGTGTTCTTCATGCTCGGCATCGGCGGGCCGCACTCACCGCCGGTGCAGTCGTGCCTCGATGTGGGCATTCGCGGCATCTACGTGCGCCACGAGGAGGCCGCCGCGATGATGGCCCACGCGTATGCACGGCTCACCGGCAAGCCGGGCGTGGTCTTCACCCCGCTTGGCCCCGCGACCACCAACGCGATCACCGGCGTGATGAACGCGAACATGGACGCCGCGCCCATCGTGCTGATCGGCGGTGGCCAGAACCGTACCGATGCCGGGCGCGAGTCCTACCAGGAACAGGACCAGGTGGCGATGCTGCGGCCCGCCACCAAGGCTGCGTATCGCTGCGAGCTGCCGGAGAAGATCCCGGAGCTGATCGCCCGTGCGCTGCACCAGGCCAGCAGCGGCTGCAAGGGCGCGGTGTACCTCGACCTGGCCGGGGACGTCATCCACGCGGCGGTCGACGAACGCAGGACGTTCTTCCCCGCACCGATGCGCGAGCACCCGCGGCCGGCCATCAACGCGGAGCAGCTCGCGGAGATCAACGCGATGCTCGCCGTGGCCGAACGCCCGGTCATCCTTGCCGGCAGCGGCGTGATCTGGTCCGGCGCCGCACCGGACCTCGGGGCGTTCGTGGACGCCGCGCAGATTCCGCTGGTGACCACGCCGCAGTCGCGCGGCATCGTGCCGGAAGACCACGCGCTGGTGTTCACGGTGGCCAAGACGCCTGCACTGCAGAAGGCGGACCTGATCATCATCCTCGGCACGCGCGCGAACTGGATCAACCGGCACTTCCTGCCGCCCGCAATGTCGGCGACGGCGAAGATCATCAACATCAACATCGATCCGCAGACCATCGGCCACATGCGGGTGCCCGACGTGGGCGTGCTCGCCGATGCGCGGACCGCACTGCGCCAGCTCCACGCGCTGCGCGACTACACCGCGGATCACGGTCGCTGGAAGGCCTGGGCAACGGAACTGCAGGGGCTGAACGGCACCGGCGTAGCCCAGGGCAACGTCATCACTACGCCGGCAGGCCACATCCATCCGCAGTTCCTGGTGGAGCGCATCGGCGACTTCCTGCCGCGCGATGCGATCTTCGTGGTGGACGGCCACGAGACCCTGGAATTCGCGCGCCGCGCCATCTCGTCGTTCTCCATCGGCGGCTACCTCACCAGCGGCCCCAATGGCTGCATGGGCGTGGGCGTGCCGATGGCCATCGGCGCCAAGGTTGCGTGCCCGGACCGGCCGGTCATCTGCTTCATGGGCGACGGTGCGTTCGGCTGGAACGGCATGGAGTACGACACGGCGGTGCGCCACGGCATTCCTTTCGTCGGCATCATCGGCAACAACGCCGGTTTCACGGCGCGCCCCACGGCCGGACAGGGTGCGGGACGCGATCTCGGCTTCCAGCGCTACGACAAGGTGGTGGAGGCGCTCGGTGGCTACGGCGAGCTCGTGACGAAGCCGGAGGAGATCCGGCCCGCGCTCGACCGTGCCCTCGCCTCCGGCAAGCCGGCACTGGTGAACGTGCAGATCGACCCGGACACGCCCGCCTCCGGCGGCCTGCTGGGCGCGATCGGCAGCAGCCAGGCCACGAAGTAGCGTACGGAGCAGGCCATGGCATTCGCGAAGATCACCGACGAGGCGCTGGCGGAACTGCGCGCGCGGATCGGCAAGTCACCGAGCGAGGGTGCGCCGGCACCCTTGCCCGCGCCGCTGATGTCGCTCGTCAGCGAACCTGCGCTGCGCAAGGTCACGAAGCTCGCCGACGGCGGCCACCCCGGCGCGCGCCAGCTGGCCACCTGTTTCGTCGGCCAGGGCGTGGGCCTGATGAACACCATCCAGGACACGCGCACCGTGGTGCGCGAATTCATGGAGGACTACCTGGCCGGCGTCGAAAGGCTGAGCGGGACCGTCGCGGAATGAACGATCACGCGAACGTCGCTGCCCGGTCTGGTCCGTACGCGATCTACCGGATCCTGGACATGACCAGCCTGCGCTGCGCCATTGGCCCACGGATGCTGGCCGACCTCGGGGCAGACGTCATCCACATCGAGCCCCCGCAGGGCGATCCGCTGCGATACACCGCGCCCTTCGCGGCGGATTTGGTGGACCCCGAACGCAGCTTGCCGTTCCTGTGGCGCAATCTCGGAAAGCGCGGCATCACGATCGACCTGGCGCATCTCGAAGGCCAGGCACTGCTGGAGCGGCTGATTGCCTCAGCCGACGTTCTGTACGACGACTTCGCGCCCGGGCACCGCGGCGCAATGGGATTGGACTGGTCACGCCTGCATGCGCTGAACCCGCGTCTGATTCACGTCTCCGTGACGGAGTACGGCGAGGATGGGCCCTATGCCCAGTGGAAAGGCAGCGCGATCACCGCATTCGCAATGAGCGGCGCAATGCAGGTGGCCGGCTCCGCCGACAGCCCACCGTGTGATGCCCCACACCCCATGGCCTACGACGCCGCGGCGATGTACGCGAACGTTGCCGTGTCGATGGCGCTCTGGGCCCGCCACACCACCGGCGAGGGGCAGCGCATCGACGTCTCGGTGCAGGATGCCGCGATTGGCGGCTTGCTCCCGTGGGCGGTCCCGACCTTCTCCTTCGCGGGCCGCAAGACGACCGCGGTGACGAGGCGCGGCAAGCTCAGCGGCACGTTCAGCTACGCGTGCCGCGACGGCTGGGTGCGGATGCCGATCATCAGTGACCGCCACTGGCAGGCGCTGCTGAACACGCTCGGCCAGCCCGACGCGCTGCTGAAGCCGGAGTTCCAGGCGCAGCGGTTTCGCATCGCCAACGCGGACCTGATCCACAGCCTGATCACCGAGCAGACGATCCAGCGGAATGCGCTGGAGTTCATCGCCGCCGCGCAAGCCAACGGCGTGCCTATCGCGCCCGTGCGCCCGCCCTCCGGCTTCATGCACGATGCGAACACACGCGCGCGGGGGTTCTGGCGCGAAGTCGCGCATCCCGTCGCCGGTCCCGCTCGATATCCGAGCACGCCGATTCGCATGTCCGTCAGCCAACTGCCGTTCGGACGCCCCGCGCCGCTGCTCGGCGAGCACAACAACGAGGTCTACGCCGAACTCGGACTGTCGAGCGCGGAGATACTCCACCTGCGTTCCATTGGCGCGATCTAGGAGCGCATCCCATGGCACCCCCACTCCACGGCCTCCGTGTCCTGAGTCTCTGCACCGGCGCCGTCATGCCGGAGCTGACGCGGCATCTGGCGGAATTCGGCGCGGACGTCATCAAGATCGAGTCTGCGTTCATGGCCGACTTCATGCGCCGCGTCGCTGCGAATCCCGAAGCGAGTCCCGGCTGGTCGGATGCAAACCGCAACAAGCGCTCCTTCGCGGTGAACCTGCAGAATGAACACGGCAGGGAGATCGTCCGCCAGCTTGCGGCGACGGTGGACATCCTCGGCGAGAACTTCAGGGGTGGCGTCGTGGATTCGTGGGGCCTCGGCTACGAGCGCATTCGCGAGATCAACCCTCGAATCGTCTACATCTCGAGCCAGGGTTTCGGGCGCGGCGGCCCGGACGAGCGCATTCCCACGTTCGGGCCCAACCTCGTTGCGTCATTCGGCCTGCAATACCTCTGGGGACACCCCGCCGACGCCATCGGCATGGGCGCGATCATCAACCATCCGGATCATCTGGCCGGCAAGATCGGCCTGGTGGCGGTGATGGCCGCGCTCGAGCACCGGCACCGGACGGGTGAAGGTCAGATGATCGACCTGTCCCAGGCAGAAGCGGGGGCCATGCTGATGGGCGAGGCGTACCTCGAGTGGTCCTACAACGGTCGCGAGCGCCCGCGGCGTGGCAATCGAAACCCGGGGGCCGCTCCCCAGGGCGTCTATCCCTGTGCCGGCGAGGATCGATGGTGTGCCCTCTCCGTGGCGACCGACGATGAGTGGAAACGCCTCACCGAGATCATCGGTCGACCGGAGGCAGGCGCCGATGACCGCCTTGCGAGCATCCACGGGCGTATCGAGCATCACGACGAAATCGACGCAATGATCGCCGCCTGGACGTCATCTCGCCCGGCGGCAGACGTTGCGCATGCATTGCAGGCCGCAGGCATCGCCGCCGGGTGGGTCCAGAACCCCATCGACCATCTCGAGGACTCGAACCTGGCGGCACGATCCAGCTGGGTGGAGATCGATCACCCGGTCTCCGGTCGCCACACTTTTCTCACGGCCGCGGTCGCCCGGCTCTCTGCCACGCCCGTGGTACCGACGCAGCGCCCGCCATTGCTCGGCGAGCACACCGACGAGATCTGCCGGGACATCCTCGGCATGGACGACGGCACCATCGCCGACCTGCGCGAGCGAAAGGTCATCGGTTTCTGACGATTCCATCGTGGCGCCCTCCGCTTGCGCGCCACTCACGCAACCCCGGGAGAGCAGCACGTGACTTCGAGTGAGCAGGAAACCGAACCGCAGTACGGCGGTGGCTACATAGCGAAAGCGTTCCTCGACTCCGGCGTGGACACCATGTTCGGTATCCCCGGCATCACGGACAACCTGCTCGGCGACTTCATGCACGGCGGCGGGCGGGCCTTCACCGTACGGCATGAACAGACTGCAGCGTACGCCGCCGACGGCTATGCGCGGTCGTTGCGCAGACCCGGAGTGATCTTCACGAGCCTGGCCAATGGAGCCATGAACACCGTGCCGGGGATGTTCCATGCGCGCGGCGCCAACAGCCCGGTCGTACTGCTCGCGTCCGCCCCACCCATCTCGGGAGACGGGCTGCCGTCAGGTCAGGGCAACTTCAGCCCCGCCCTCATCACGAGCGTCATGGAACACGCGACCAAGATGTCGATACGCATTCCCGACGTGCGCATGGCGTCGTACTGGGTGCGCGAGGCGCTGTTCCGGTCGATGGAAGGCACGCCCGGTCCGGTCTCGCTCGAATTGCCGATGAACGTCAGCGGATGGAAGGGTTCGGAGAGGCAGCGCCACTACGTGACCAACCCTGCCAGGATCGCTCAGCCGCTGCCTGCCGCCGGCGAGCCATCGGCCGTACTCGATCTCGTGAACCGCCTGATGGCGGCACACCGGCCCGTGATCATCAATGGCGACGGCGTCTTCTGGGCCGATGCAGCGAAGGAGCTCACCGAGTTCGCGGAGCTCCTCGACATCCCGACCTGCGGGCGGCGCATGGGGCGCGGTGCGGTTGCGGAGTCGCACCGGCTGAGCTTCACCCCGGCACTGCGGCGCGGCTTCCTGGAGGATGCAGACCTCGTGGTGCTGGTCGGGCATCAGGTCACCTCGCTCGACGGCTACTTCGGCAGCCCGGGGTGGAATCACAAGAGCACCTGGGTGCAGGTCCAGGCCCGGCCCGACGACATCTGGTACGGCGTGCCGACCGACCTCGCCGTGATCGGCAACATCAAGGTGGTGCTGCGGCAGATGATCGATTGCGCGCAGAATGCGCTGCGTGAGCGGCCGGTCGACCACGGCAAGTGGACGGAGGCGCTCGAGCGCGCCGTCGCCCGCCGCCGCGCATCGGTTCGACGTGAGGTCGAAGCCGACCGGGTGAAGCCGGTCATTCATCCGAACGTGCTCTGCCAGGAGATCGCGGAGTACATGGATGCGTCTTCGACACTGATCCTGGACTCGTTCGTCGGCTCGACCCACATGACCGACAAGTTCGAGGCAAAGTACCCGGGACACGTGCTCGACGCAGGGTTGTACATGTCGCTGGGCCACAGCATCGGCATGGCGATCGGGGCGCAGGTCGCACGCCCGGGGCGACAGGTGCTGTCACTCATCGGCGACGGTGGCTTCGGCATCTCCGGCATGGACATGGAGACGATGGTTCGCTACGGCCTGCCGTGCGTGGTGGTGCTGCTGAACAACGCCTCGTGGGGCGGCAGGGGCTGGGCACACGACCTCTACTATCCCAGGCGGAAAGGCACCGGTGACCTCAGCCGGATCCGCTACGACAGGATGTTCGAAGCGGTGGGATGCCACGTCGAACATGTGGAAGACCAGGCGGGTATCAAGGCCGCCCTGGATCGGGCGTTTGGCTCGGGCAAGCCGGCGCTCATCGACGTCGCCTGCGACACCGACCGGCTGACGAGCGTGCGGGTCGGCGCGAACCTGATGGACGTCTGGGTTCGCGACGGCGTGGGCGAACTCCCGCCCGAAGCACTCGCAGAGATTCGCAGCATGCCCAGAAGCGCGTTCGAGGGCATTGCCCAGGCGGGATCAG